>JADZAF010000346.1 GCA_020852755.1 Bryobacterales bacterium | reverse complement strand
CAAGCCGGCAAGGATGACGTCGTGAAAGAGCACCTGGCCTCTTCCACCCCGGAAGGCGGGCAGCCGGGGCCTGGCATGCTTCGTGTGTGCCACATCGCCTATACCTTCTACGAGGAAGACAACCGTGTAACACGGTACGCCGAGGCGCTTTGCGGAGACGGGCACCACGTGGATGTGATCGCCTTGCGCCGCCCCGGTCAAGCTCCCAGCGGCGAGCGGTCCGGCGTTCGGGTACATCGCATCCAGCAGCGTTCCGTCACCGAGCGATCCGCATGGTGTTACCTGCTCAAGATCCTGCTGTTTCTTGGGAAGGCGGCCATGGTTGTCAGCGCACGGCACCTGCGCAGGCGCTACGACATCATCCACGTGCACAATATACCGGACTTCCTGGTCTTTGCCGCTCTCGTGCCGCGATTGACGGGGACACCCGTTATTCTCGACATTCATGACATTTTGCCTGAGCTGTATGCCAGGAAGTTTGCCATCGGAGCCGGGTCTCGCGTCCTCTCGTGGCTGCTGTTTGTCGAGCGCCTTTCCTGCCGCTTCGCGAGTCATGTGATCGTTGCCAACGACATCTGGCGTGCGAAGCTGGTCCGGCGCTCCGTCGCTCCCGGAGATTGCACAACCGTGTTGAACTACCCCGACCTGCGTGTGTTCGCGCCGCTGCCGCCCGGGCGCCCGGCGGACGGCGGCAAGTTCGTCATGCTGTATCCGGGCTCGCTGAACCATCATCAGGGATTGCATGTCGCCATCCGGGCCTTCGCGCGAGCGTGCAACAGAATGCCGGGCTCCGAGTTTCACATCTATGGAGAGGGCCCCGCCCGCGACTACCTGCGCGAACTTGCCAAGGGACTTTCCGTCCATGATCGGGTGCGATTCCAGGACCCCGTTCCTCTCGAAGCGATCGCCAGGATCATGGCCGGCGCCGACCTGGGCGTCGAACCAAAGCTCGGTGACAGTTTTGCCGGCGATGCCGTAAGCACCAAGATTCTCGAGTTTATGGCATCCGGCGTTCCCGTGATCGTGTCTCGCACGGCCGCGCATCAGCGGTACTTTGACGAAACGGTTGCCCGCTTCTTCCCCGCGGGTGACGAAATTGCCCTGAGTGAGGCGATGCTGGAGTGCTATCAGCATCGCTCGAATCAGGCGGAAATGATCCAGCGGGCCAGGAAATGGGCGGTCAACTACAGCTGGCAACAGCATGCGGACGACTACCGCGATCTGGTGACAAGACTCCTGGCCGGGCGGTGCCGCGGTGCTTTCGCGGGCAGCCGCCCGGCCTGACCTCAAGACCCCTTTGCGGCCGTGTTCTGAAGATCAAACCTGCCGTACCGCCGGGCCCTACCCACTTGACCGGGCGATGCCACCTGCAGTCCATCTCGCCTCCCTCCCCGACCCCCGCTGGCCGGAGTTCCTCGACCGCCACCCCGCGGCCACGGTCTTCCACACGCCCGGCTGGCTCGAGGCCCTGCGGCTCACCTACGGTTACGAGCCCGGCCTGCTCACCACCGCCGGGCCGGGGGAGGAACTCACCAACGGCTTGCCGTTCTGCCGCATCCGGAGCTGGCTCACAGGGCGCCGCACTGTTTCTCTGCCGTTCTCGGATCACTGCGGCGTGCTGGCCGCCGGCGAGGAGGACGCCGCTTGCCTGGTTGCCGCGCTCCAGCGCGACGTCGGCGCGGGCGGCGCAAGGTACGTCGAGCTCCGGCCTCTCACCCCCCCGTCGGACTCCCTGGGCTGGCAACCCTCGGAACGCTTCTGCCTGCATCAGCTGGACCTGCGTCCCGGCCTGGACCAGATCTTCCGCTCGTTGCACAAGAACTGCGTCCAGCGCAAGATCCGCCGCGCCGTGCGCGAGGGCCTGCGCTGTATCGAGGGCGTGTCGCAACCCCTGCTCGCCGCCTTCCACCGCCTGCTGGTGCTCACCCGCCGCCGTCAAAACCTCCCGCCCCACCCCATGGCGTGGTTCATCAATCTGGCCGCCTGCATGGGCCCCATGCTGAGGGTCTCCATCGCCCTGAAGGACCAGGAGCCGGTCGCCGGCATCCTGACCCTGCGCTTCAAGAACACCGTCGTCTACAAGTACGGATGCCTGGACCGCAGGTTCGCCAACCTGGGCGGCATGCACTTGCTCCTCTGGAAAACCATTCAGGACGCCAAACGGGAAGGGCTGCTGGCGCTCGATCTGGGGCGCTCGGATTGGGACGACCCCGGCCTCACCGGGTTCAAGGACCGCTGGGGCGCCCGCCGTTCCGTCCTCACCTACTGGCGATACCCCGCTCCCCACGCCCCCGGCCGGCTCGTCAAGTCCGCCGCCTTCGTGGCCCGGCAGGTCCTTGCCCGCTCTCCCGATCCGGTTCTGATCGCCGCCGGAAGACTGCTGTACAGGCATGCCGGATGAGGTCCTGCCCGTAATGCGGAACCGCTGCTACTACACGCTTAAGCCCTACATGCCCCGCGGGATGCAGGTATGGCTGCGGAGGCTGCGCATCGGCCGCCAGCTCCGCCGGGCCGGCAATTGCTGGCCGGTCCTCGAAGAGGCCGGCGCGGCGCCCCCCGCCTGGCCGGGCTGGCCCGGGGGAAAGCGCTTCGCCCTGGTGCTCGTGCATGACGTCGAATCGGCCGCCGGGCTGGCCTCCTGCGAATGCCTGGCCGCCCTCGAGGAGGAACGCGGCATCCGCTCCGCCTTCGCCTTCGTCCCCTTGCGCTACCAGACCCCCGAACGGCTGCGGGGCGCCCTCGCCGGACGCGGCTTTGAGATTCTGGTGCACGGCCTGCTCCACGACGGCCGGGAGTTCCGCGACCGCCCGTCCTTCCAGCAGCGCCGCGGCCCCATGAACCGCTTCCTCGCCGATTGGAACGCCCGCGGCTTCAGCTCCCCGTCCTCCCTCCACAACCTGGCCTGGATCGGCGAACTCGATATCGACTACGACATCTCCACCTACGACGTCGACCCCTTCGAACCCCAGCCCTGCGGCGTCGGCCGCATCTTCCCCTTCTGGGTGCAGCCGCCCGGCGGCGCGGGCCGGGGTTTCCTCGAACTGCCCTACACCCTGCCCCAGGACTTCACCCTCTTCGTACTCATGCGCGAGCCCGGCCCCGCCATCTGGAAGCGCAAGCTGGACTGGATCGCAGAAAAGGGCGGCATGGCGCTGCTCAAAGCCCATCCCGACTACATGCTCTTCGGCGGCCGCAGTGGCTCGGGACAGTACCCCGCCGGATACTACACGGACTTCCTCGACTACGTCCGCGATCGCTACGGCGATCGGGTCTGGATCGCGCGCCCCTCCGAGATCGCCCGCTACTGGCGTGCACTGCCGGAGGCCGGAACGCGCTGCGCCTCACCCATCCCGCTCCACCCGAACGCCTGCGCCACGTGCCGCCAGGCCCACGCGCTCGGCTCGCTGGCCGACTATCCCCCGAGCTCCTGAGGAACCCATGCCTGAACCTGCCAAACTCCCGGAAGTCCCACGCAACCACCCGCCCGACGACGGGCCCAGTCTGAGCGACGCCATCGACCGCTTCTTCGCCGTCGCCCGCCGGCGCCGCTGGTGGGTCCTATTGCCCGCCTGCGGAGTGGCTCTGGCCGCCGCGGTCGTGGTCTCGGTCCTGCCCAGCGTCTACCGCTCCGAAGCTACCCTCGTAATCGAGGAGCAGGTGCCTCAACGCTACGTGACTCCCGACCGCGCGGCTGATCGCGAGTCCCTTCAGTTCCTGCCCCAGAGAGTGCTGTCGCGTCCCCGCTTGCTGGAAGTCAGCGAGGAATTCTCCCTCTACCCCGCCGGCCAGGGTGGCGTCGCGGGCCAGGATATCGCCGAACTGGTGCGCCGGCGAATCACCATCGAGCCGTATGAAACCAGGGCCGGCCGGGGAGGGAGCGGGGAGGCCTTCCGGATCGGTTTCGAAGCCGCCAGCCCCGAGCTCGCCCAGAAAGTCACCAGCAAGCTGGCATCCCTCTTCATCGAGGAAAACGTCCGGGCCCGCGGGCGCCAGGCGGCCATGACCATGAGCTTCGTCCAGGGGCAGGTGGACAGCTCGGAGGCCAGGGTCAAGGAACTCGAGGAGCGCCTCCGGGGCCTCAAGCAGCAGCACCTGGGCCAGCTGCCCGAACAGCAGTCGGCCAACATGACCCTGCTGATCGGCCTGCAAGGCCAGCTCCAGAACACCCTGGCCGCGCTGGGCCGCGCCCGCGGCCAGCATGCCGCCCTGCGGACCGCGATCGCAAACGAACTTGCCCGCCTCCAGGCGGACCGGGAGGCCCTGCTGCGCCGCCTCACCCCCCGGCATTCCCAGGTGCTCAGCCTGGACCAGAAGATCGCGGCTTTGAACGGCCTGCTCGGAACCGTCACCGCGGCGGGAGCCGGCGGCAATGGCGGTGCGGCAGCCGCCCCGAAAAGCCTGCCCCCGACCGGCGCGGAGGATGGAGCGGTCGCCCAGTTGCGCGGTCAGGTGGAGGCCAACCTCGCCGAGATCGAAGCCCTGGCCGGCGACGAGAAGCGGCTGAAAACCGCCGTCGCCCAGTACCAGGGACGTCTGAACGCCGCCCCGGTGCGCGAGCAGCAGCTGTCCGAGGTCATGCGCGAGTACGACTTGGCCAAGCAGGAATACGCCGAGCTGGCGAACAAGAAAATGGAGGCCGAACTGGCCGCCAGCATGGAACGGCAGCAGCAGGGACGGGTGTTCCGCATGCTGGAGGCGCCGGGCCTGCCGCTCGCGCCGGTCACCCCCAAACGCCTCCATTTCACCCTCGGTGGTTGGGCCGGCGGCCTGCTCCTAGGCGTCGTGCTGGCCTTCTTCATCGATCAGAGAGACCGTACCGTCCGTTCCGAGAACGATCTGGGCAGGCATTCTCTCTTTCCACTGGTGGTCTCCGTCCCCCTGATGCTCACCCCCGCCGAGGAAAAGGCGCGGCGGCGAAGAGGCGTTCTTGAGTGGGCGGGAGCCTCCATCCTGCTCGCGGCGGTCGGGCTGGCCCAATTCTTCTTCTTCTTTCACCATCGGTAGATCGGCGGTTGAGTCAATGAGTCAAGTTTACGAAGCTCTTCGCAAGGCGCAGGGTCAGGCGGAAGATCCCCTGTCAGCCAGCGCAAACGGGCGCCTGGCCCGTCCTGAACCGGCGCTCCAGGAAGTCCCGGTTGACGAAGTGGACCTCCAATTCGCGCGCCGCATCGCCCTCAGTAGCGACCCGCACGGGCTGGGCGCCGACCGCTTCCGGCTTCTCCGCATGCGCCTTCGCGAACTGGCGGGCGCCGGCAAGCTGAAAACGCTTCTGGTCACCAGTCCCCTGCCCCAGGAGGGGAAGTCGACCGTTGCCATGAACCTCGCCACTGTCCTCGCCGAGCACGGCAGGCGCAACGTCCTGCTGGTGGATGCCGACCTCCATCACTCCTCCGTGGCCCACGACCTGGGACTACCCCCCCGTCCGGGCCTGGCGGAATGCATCGAGACCGGCGCCGACCCCCTGTCCGCGGTCCGGCGCCTGCAGCCCCTGGCCTGGTACGTGCTCCAAAGTGGGACAACCCAGGGCAACCCCGCGGATCTGTTTCACGCCGAAGCGCTCTCGCCCCTGCTCGCGCGGCTGTCCCTCCACTTCGACTGGATTCTGCTCGACGGGCCGCCGGTCATCCCTCTCACCGACGCGATCTCGCTCAGCCGGCTGGTGGATGCCGCCCTGCTCGTGGCCAGGGTGGGGCAGACGCCCCGGGAAGCCCTCGATAAATCCATCTCGCTCATCGGACGAGGCAGCGTGCTCGGCATCGTCCTGAACGGCGTCGAGGGCTTGAACCGCCTCTACTCCTACAACTACGGCCGCTACTACTCCAGGAACGGGTCCGGCAAGCAGGCCGGGGACACAAACCGAAAGGACTAGGAATATGAAGCGCACCCTACGGGCGCGATTCGCGATCTTCCTCTGCGCCGGAGCGGGCCTGATCCTGCTCAACGCCTGCTCGACGGATCCGGAGGCGCGCAAGGCAAGGTATTTCAGCAGCGCCGAGAAGTACCTCAAGGAGCGGAACTACGAAGCCGCGAAGGTCCAGTTGATCAACGCCGTCAAGACCGACCCCAAGTTCGAGAAGGCGCATCACACACTGGCCACCACCTGCCTGACGCTCGGCGACCTCCGGTGCGCGTACGGCGAACTGGAGGTGACCGTCCGTCTCAACCCCGGGAACCACGAGGCGCAACTGCAGCTGGCCGGCCTGCTCTTAGCCGGCAAGCAGGACGACCGCGCTCAGGAAATCGCCGAGAAGGTCATTGCGGAAGACCCGGCAAACTCCGCGGCGCACGGGGTCCTGGGGGCCGTGTACGCCACGAACCGGGACGTGCCGAATGCCGTCCGGGAGTTGCAGAAAGCGATCGAGCTGGCGCCGCAGCGGGCCAACAACTATCTCGCCTTGGGCTCGGTCTACTCCTCGGCGGGACGAACCGAAGAGGCTCTGGAAGCCTTTCGGAAGGCCGTCCAGATCGATCCCAAATCCCCCCAGACCCGGCTGGCGCTGAGCCGCTTCTACCTCTCCCAAGGAAAGACCGGCGAGGCCGAAGCGGAGATTCGGAGCGCCATTGAACTGGACCGGAGCGCTGTGCTGCCGCGCCTTTCCCTGGCCGCCCTGTATCAAACCGCCGGCCGGATCGAAGAGGCGGAGAAGGCTTTCGCCGAACTCAAGACCGTCGCGCCGGACGATCCCCGGGCGTACCGGGCTCTGGGCATCTTCTACGTGTTGAGGAATGAAAGGGGCAAGGCGATCTCCGAGTTCCAGGCCGTACTGCGCGCAAAACCGCAGGATTCGACCGTCAAGGCTCTGCTGGCCGAAGCCCTGCTCGATACCGGCCAGCTCGCCCGGGCCGGGACGCTCAACGGAGAGTTGCAGAAGTCCGATCCCAAGAACCTGCGCCTTCCCCTTCTTACCGGCAGGATTCTTCTCGCCCAGGGCAAGTATCAGGAGGCGGTAACGGAACTGCAGACGGCCGTCAAGGCGAGTCCGGATTCCGCCCGCGCGTTTTACTTCCTCGGCGCGGCTCAGAACGCGGCCGGTTTCCCCCTACAAGCCAGACCTTCCTGGCTGCGAGCCCTCGAACTACAGCCGGGCTTGCTCGAGGCCAGAGTCGCTCTTGCCGAACTGGAGGCGAACAGCCGCAACTTTGGTGAAGCGCTGCGCCACGCGGACGAGGCGCTCAAGGCGAATCCGGGCCTGGTTCAGGCTCAACTGGTTCGAGCCCGGGCGCTGGCGGCCCGAGGCGAAACCAGGCCGGCGGAATCGATGCTGGAGGATGCGCGGAAACGCGTCGAGTCGGAGCCGCGCTCGGTGGCCGCCCGGCTTGCTTTGGCCTCCCTGTACCAGCTCAGCGGCAGGCCCGCCGAGGCGGAAAAGGCCTATGCCGAACTCAAGGCGGCAGCCCCAGACGATCCGCAGGCCTACCGGGCCCTGGGCCTGTTCTACCTGTCCGGAAATGACAAGGGCAAAGCGATCTCCGAGTTCCAGTCCCTGTTGCGCGTGAAACCGAAGGATGCGCCGATCCAGGCGCTCCTGGCCGGGCTCCTGCTGGATACCGGGCAGGCCGGCCGGGCCGAGGCGCTGAGACAGGAACTCCTCAAGTCGGATCCGAAGAACCGCAGCCTCCCCCTCCTTGCCGGAAGGATCCTTCTGGCGCAGCGGAAGTACCCCCAGGCAGTCGCGGAGTTGCAGGCGGCGGTCAAGGCGAATCCGGAATCGGCCGCCGCCCATTACTATCTTGGCTTCGCCCAGAATGCCTCCGGTTCTCCCGCTCAAGCCAGGCCTTCCTGGCTGCGCGCCCTCGAACTGCAGCCGGGATTGCTCGAGGCCAGGCTCGCCCTGGCCGACCTGGAGGCCAACAGCGGCAATTACGGCGACGCCCTACGCCTGGCGGGTGAGGCGATCAAGGCCAGCCCCAATTCGCTTTCGGCTCAACTCGTGCGGGCCAGGGCTCTCCTTGCCAGGGGAGATTCCAGGCAGGCCCAGGAGATTCTCGAATCGATCCTGGCGCGCGACCCGGTCTACATGCCCGCTCTGCGGCTCCTGGTGAACCTCCGCATTCGGGAAGGGAAGGCCGCCGAAGCCCTGCAGCGGATCTCGCAGCTGGCCAAATCGCACCCGCGGAACGGCGATCTCCATGCCCTGCTCGCCATCCTGCAGGCGGTTCGCAAGGACATGGCGAACGCGGAGGCGAGCGCCAGGGAAGCGGT
>JADZAF010000345.1 GCA_020852755.1 Bryobacterales bacterium | reverse complement strand
CCAGCTTCATCCTGTGGGAGAGTTCGGACGTGCTGCAGGCGCCGGCCAGCGCCCTGTTCCGCCACGGTGACGGGTGGGCCGTCTTCACCATTCAGGACGGCGTCGCCCGCCGGCGCGCGGTCGAAGTAGGCCGCCGCAACGGGCTCACCGGCCAGGTGCTCTCGGGGCTGGTCGCCGGAGAGACCGTCATCGTGCACCCGGACACCAGCGTGGAGGACGGCACGGCGGTCGCGCCGCGAAACTGATAGACCGGGTTGCGGTTCCGATCAGAGAGAAGCCAAGAAGGGAAGAAAAGAAAGAGAGCTAAGGAATAACTTCCCGGGCGCACCGGAAGCCGACATGGGTGCTCCAAAACTCTGGACGCTCGCTGTACCGAACCGACGCGCGGACTTGCCTCGGAGGGGAGAGCCAGGACCCGCCCCGCAACACGCGCAGTGTCCCCTTGGGCGGCCCTTTCGGGTCGACAGCGGGCGAAGACAGAGTCCGGTAGTAGCCTTCCTCGTACCAGTCCTCCACCCACTCCCACACGTTGCCGAGCATATCGTATAAGCCTTTGGCATTGGGTTTCTTCTCTCTAACCTGGTGTGCCATGCCGCTGTTGTGCCAGGCTATCGCATCGATTTGCCCATAGCGTGATGCGGGGTTTCCTGCTCGTGCAGCATACTCCCACTCCGCCTCGGTGGGCAGCCGTCCCCCTACTGCTTCGCAATAGTTGCGGGCTTGAGTCCAGCTAACACTCTCGACCGGATGCTGTGCTCCCCCCACGTCACTAGGATTGGCACCGGTGACCCTCTCATAGGCAGCCTGCGTCACCTCCGTTTGCCCCAGCCAAAACCCGCGCGTGATCTTGACCTTTCGAGCCGGCTTCTCATCGCCGCCGCACTCGCTGTCGCCGGGCGAGCAGCCCATCTGAAACTCCCCGGGCGGTATCCAAACGTAGGTTTGGCCGTCACCCGGGTTCGTCTTCACGGTTGGGGCCCTCTGTTTTGCAGCTCCCGCCGCTTGGGGTTCGGCTTTTGGAACCGTTGTGATCGGAGGATGGCTCTCAGTGGGTGAGCCCTCTCTGGCCAGCGACATAATCCACCAGCCGGCCAGCGCCATGACGGGCACCAGCACGGCCACTAAAGCGATCATTCGCCGTCTCCCCCGCGTGACTGTGGTGGTTGTGCCGTCCGGGTCCTTGTGCATTATAGCGATCCGTCTCCCGCCCGACCGATCGGGCGGTAGAGGAGGAAGTGGGAGGATATTCCACTGGTCGATAAACTCGCCGAGAGGCAATCGCTCATGAAGCAGTTCCTGAAGAAGGTCGTCACGCTTGCGCTCGTCGCCATGGAGTTCGTCCGGCCTCAGCGCGAGCACATGCAGAGCCTGGGAGAGCAGCCGGTCGGAGATAAGGCGCTGCTCTGCATATTTCAGCATCATGGCGCGAATCTCTTTCCGCCGCTCCTCCCGCGGCGTCCTCCCGCTGCGGGCCACAATCAGTTCGCCCTTCACGCCCAGATCCCACTTCATCGGCTCCTGAAAGCCTTCCTGCCTGACTTTGGGATGGACGTACCTGTACAGGTCGTCCATGGAGATCTGCCCCGCCTCGCGGGCATCCGCTTCCCCGCTCTCGATGCCCCGAATGATGTGCTTGGTCAGCAGCCCGTACTCGTCCTTTTCTTTCTCCTCGGCAACCTGCACGCTGGTAGAGGCAGTCAAAATGTAGATGCCGGCGCTGCTGGATGCTTGCTGCAACTGCTCCTCCACGCCCCCTTTGAAGATCGAATCCCCGACCGCCCCGCTGTAGCAACAGTCCAGTATCAACCCCACGTTTCTGCAATTCGACAGGCGGACATAGTCGAGAATCGCTGCAACTGGAACGGACGTGGATTCGAGAGCGTCGCCTTCCGTGTTCGAAGCAGCCAGGTAGAGACGGCCGGCGCGGTCCAGTTTGCCGTGGCCGGAGTAGTAGATGAGCACGAAATCGTCCTTGTTTGCGCGCCGCAGCGCTACGTTGACGGCTTTAAGGACCTCATAGTGGGGCTTGTTCGGGAGGGGGACCACCTCTCGGTAGTAGCCACCCTGCGCATCGGAGCAAAGCAGTCTGCGGAGGCCTTCTACGTCATTGTCCGGGCAGCGCAGCGGAGGGAGCTTCGGATCGGCCGGGAATTGACTGCTGCCGATCAGGATAGCGCGCCGCTCCGGGTCCATCAAGCTGCCCCAAAGAACTCCCGGATGGTCTCCAGGGTGCTGGAAATCTGGCCGGATCTGACGTTCTGCGCCTTGATGGTGAGCTTCCTGCCGTCTGGACGCTCAACGGTCATCTCGAGCGACGAGTTGCGCTCGAAAAACGACTTGCAGACATTGATCAGGGCCACCGCTGCCCCGCTGGTGAGAAAGGTCAGCGCCAGATTGCCAATGTCAAGGAGTTCTCCCGCCCGGGCGCCGGGAGCCGCAGCTCCGTAGGCCATTTCGGCCTGTAGATCGTCCTGCTGGTTGGCGGTGTTACAGAAGTCACGAGTGAGTTGCTGTAGACCTTCGGCGTCAAGTTCCGGGGAAGTCAGAGATAATCGACAGTCCACGCCAATCCTCCTTCAGAAGTGAGATCGTATCAGAGAAACACCTCCGATGCACTCCGCAGCGCGGGATCTCCCCGGAGCAGGCAGCGGTCCCACGGTGGCACTATGGAAAAGCCCCGACCTGCTGCACGTTCCGGCCGGCGGGCTGTTCCGGCTTCACACCGGCAACCGGTATCCCACGGTCTCTGTGAAGCGCTGGAATGGCTCCGCATAGCGGATCACCTTCCAGGCCGACCCGAAAGAGCTAAATGACTTCCCGGGCGCACCGGAAGCCGAAGGTGTCGAGCCGGCTCTCCGGAGCACCCCAGTTCCGGTACGACGCGCGGACGATCCTCGGATAGCTGCCCCAGGAACCGCCCCGCAGCACGCGCTGGGTCCCTTTGGGCGGTCCTTTCGGGTCGACAGCGGGCGAGGGCAGAGTCCGGTAGTAGTCTTCCCCATACCAGTCCTCCACCCACTCCCATACGTTGCCGAGCATGTCGTATAGTCCCCACGGACTGGGCTGCTTTTGCCTCACCGGGTGGATCCGGTTCCCGTTCTTTTCCAGAATTTCCGAATACTTCTGCCACTCCCTGGCTGCTTCCTTTTCCCAGGCGCGAGCCGAATCCAGGCGTTGACTGCCGCTGTTATCGGCGTACCAGGCTATGCCGTCCAACTCTCCATATCGCGGTTGTGCCGTGCCTGCCCGCGCGGCGTACTCCCATTCCGCCTCCGTCGGTAACCGCCCCTTGGCCCACGATTCGCAATAGGCTTTGGCCTCTTGCCACGTGACCCCTACCATCGGCTGCTCCGAATCCCTCCACTGCGGGTTGAGCGCCCTCTTGCCGATCACCGGCTCGCCCGGCATCGGGACACCCGTGCTCTGGGCAAAGCGCTTGTACGTCCCTACGGTCACCGGGGTCTGCCCGAGCCAGAATCCGCGAGTGATCCTGACGGTGTGCGCGGGCTCTTCATCGGCGTAGCCCTCGCTGCCGCCCGGCGAGCAGCCCATTCGGAACTCCCCGGGCGGTATCCAGACATACGGCTGGCCGTCATCCGGGTTGACCTTACTTGGCCGAGGCTGGAGAAGAGCCTCT
>JADZAF010000344.1 GCA_020852755.1 Bryobacterales bacterium | reverse complement strand
CCGCAAGTCCGCTCCAGCCGGCCGCGCATCGAAGTCGGTGCAGTGGATCGAGTCCCCCGACCAGCACGCCGGCCGCAACGGACAGACCCTGCAGACCCGTAATCATGACGTCATCGTGCGCTGGGCGCAGGAACGCAACGCCAGACCGGCCACCGTGCCCGGCACGCAGCACGGCGAAAGCGCCGGCGTTCTCCGCTTCGACTTTCCGGGTTACGGCGGCCAGACGTTGCAGCCCATCGGGTGGGAGGAGTGGTTCCGGCCGTTCGACGAGCGCCGCCTGATCTTCGTCTATCAGGAAACCATGCGCGACGGCAGGCAGAGCAACTTCTTCCGGCTGGAAAACCCCGAACGCGAGGATGCCTGAATCGCTCCCGGCGGCTCACGGCCCCGGCGTCCGCCGGCCGGGGATGCGGCCCGCCTGCTTCCGCGCGAAGCGGATGGCCTCCACCTCGGCGCGCAGGGCCGCGATTTCGCGGGCCAGCGTCTCAAGCCGGTTCAAGGCAGTTGGCTCTCGCGATGCCCGCTGCGCGTCCCTGCCCAGGAAGAAGCCGGCGATGGTGGCGGTCACATAGCCGAACATGGCGAAGGCGTAGAGGGAGAGGGCCAGGCACAGCGCCCGTCCTTCCGCGGAGCGCGGCCAGTATTCCGAGCCCATGGTGGTCATGACCATCGCCGTCCACCAGAGCGCGGATCCGTAGTCCACGATCCGGCTGTCCGGCACGTCCTTCTCGAAGGCCAGCATGCCGGCTGCGCCTGCCACGGTCACCAGCAGGGTCAGGGAGGCGACGTAGCCTGCGCCGCGGCGGGCGAAATTGGCGCTGAGCGCATGAATCCCCCGGTTGAGCGAGGTCAGAATCTTCACCAGCCGCAGCCCCCGCGTGGCCCGCGTCACGCGCACAAACCTGGCGAAGCGGAGCACCCGGAGAGCGGGCACCGCCAGGGAGATGACGCCCAGCCAGTTCCTGCGCAGCCAGGCCGGCTTGTGGGGGGCCAGATAGAACCTGATTCCGAAATCCAGGATGAACAGAACCCAGATCACCGTGCCGGCGGCCGCCAGAGCGGGCGTCAGCCTGCCGGCCAGTTCGAGCACCAGCAGCGCCAGCCAGGCGAAACCGAGCACCAGCATGGGCCCCTCCATGAGGTCCTCGAGTCGCCGCGGCAGCCGGTTACGTTCCCCATCCAGCCTGCCGTGTTCCATGCATTCCTGAACCGCAAACGACGGGCCAATACGTTGCTCGTGCGGCAAATCGCCCCTGCCGCGCGGCAGCGGGACTGAAGGCCTTCCGCAAGGGTCCGCTGCCGGGCCGGCCGCCGTCCTGCGCTACAATCCTCGGATGTGAAACGACGACTGCTGGCGGCGCCGGCTCTGCTCGTTTGCGCCGGCTTCGCTCAACAACGGCCCGGCCTGCTGTTTCGCGAGGACTGGAAGGAGACCCCGGCCGCCCTGCCGGTGACCCAGGAGCATGTTGCCAATCCCGACCTCCTCATGTCGCTGCACGGGCCCGGCCGCAACGGCATCAAGAAGAGCCATCACGACCAGCCGGCCGACGATCCCTATTACATCTGGTCGGGCGAATGCCAGGGCAACTGGGCGCTCAGCCTGCGCCACCGCGGCGCCCTGATGGATCTCACCGGACTGGCCAAGATCCGCTGGCGCAGCAAGCAGGCCGGTTTCCGGCTTCTTCGCATCATCATCAAGCCGGCCAGGGGCGGTTGGCTGGTCTCCGATCAGTACGACGGCGCCTCCAACGACTGGCGTGTGCGCGAGTTCAACATATCCGACATCCGCTGGCGGCAGCTTAACATCGAGAGTGTGGTCGAGGGCGCGTGGGAGGAACGGCCCGACCTGAGCCGGGTGGAGGAGATCGGGTGGACGGACCTGATGCCCGGCGGCCGCAGCATCGCATGTTCCCGCCTGGATTGGATCGAAGTTTACGGAAAGCCTGTGCCGCGCCGGTGACGGAACTCCGGATCGTAGAGCGGCTGCGCAAGCGCGGGGGAACGGCGGCCGGCTTGCTTCTCGGAATTGGCGATGACTGCGCCATCTTCCGTCCGCGCTCCGGGCAGGACCTGCTGTTCACCACCGACATGCTGCTGGAGGGCGTGCACTTCCTCCGCGAGACGCACCCGCCCCGGGCGGTTGGCCGGAAGGCCCTGGGCCGGGCGCTCAGCGACATCGCCGCGATGGGCGCCGAGCCGCGCTTTTGCCTGCTGTCGGCGGCGCTGCCCGCCTGGGCGCAGCAGTCCTGGGTGGACGCCTTCTTCGCCGGCTTTCTGGATCTTGCGCGGAAGGTGGGGGCGCCGCTGGCCGGCGGCGATCTGGCCGGGGCCGAACGCTTCGGCTGCGACGTAGTGGTGTGCGGTTGCGCGCCCCGGGGCAGGGCGCTGCGCCGCGACGGAGCCCGGCCGGGCGATGGGATCTACGTATCCGGACGCTTGGGCGGTTCGGCCCTGGGCCTGGAGACAGGGCGGGGTGCGGCGTGGAAGAAGCACCTGCATCCCGAACCCCGCCTGGCACTGGGGCGCTTCCTGGCGAAACGGCCGGCCACCTCTGCCATGGACCTGAGCGACGGCCTGTCGCTGGACCTGCACCGCCTGTGCCTGGCGTCCAAAGTCCAGGCCGAAATCGAGCCCCCGCCCCGTTTTCCCGGCGCCTCCCTGGAGCAGTCCCTGCACGGCGGCGAGGACTACGAACTGCTGTTCACCCTCGGGCCGGGCACGCGCGTGCCGGCGAGCTTTGAAGGGCTGCCGCTCACCCGCATCGGGACCATCGCCGCAGGGCGGCCGGGCCTGGTGCGGCTGTCCGGCAAGCGCCTGGAGCCGCTCGGCTGGGACCATTTCGCTCCCCGCGCGCTCAGCGCGCGCCGCCGCCCCCCTGGAACTCGTGGGTGACCTCGAAAACGGTTGCTTTGGCCCGCCGGCGCACGATGACCAAGGGGACTGCCTCGGCTGGGTTCTTGCCCGGGCCGTAGCCGGTATAGACGGTGGTCCCGGGCGTACCCCGGACGCGTAAGGTCAGCTGCGAACCGCCGTTTTCCCACCGCGCCCACCAGCCGCCTCGGGCTTTCCCTTCCGCGACTTCCCTGATGTGCTGATAGCCGGCCGATTCCCCCAGGCGCCCGGCTCTCGGCGCCAGTTTCAACGACGTCGTCAGCGTGCCCGGGGCGTGGAAGACCCAGTCGTAGGTGTGTTCCTCCGCCGACTCGCACTCGAAGCGGTCCTCCACGCGGTTCTTTCGTACCCGGATCCGGCGGACCAGCCGGACACCCGGGTAGGCCTCCCCCGCGCCGGCCGCCAGGCGCGGCGCGCCGCCCTCCGGCCGCCACTCTTCGAGGCGCCCGTCCGCGTTGGCCTGCAGCCGGCCGTCCACCGAAACGGTGTTGTGCGCCACCGTGCTCCGGTACCACTCCCGGTGCAGAGGCACCCCGTAATTGATCGAACCGGGATCGAGCCCGAACAGCCGTCCCGCCCCATACGTCACCAGGTTCAGCTTGTCCGGATGGCCGTGCCCGCCGCCATGCATGCCGAATCGTACCGCTGCCGCCGTGCCGCCCGCGCGCAGCATCGCGTACCCGGCCGTGGCCAGCAGGGCGCTGGTCTCCGGAACGACCGGCCCGTCCGGCACCTTCTCGGCTCCGTACAGTAGCGCCTGCAGCGACTCCCGGCTGGTGCCGGCCGCCACCCGGCCGTACTCCGGCCGGTTCCAGCGCGCGAACGCCAGCTCGTACAGCGGCCCGTAGGTGGCAATATTGCCGCCCGCGCTGTCATTGAAGCCGGGCGAGTCGCCGTTGGGCAGCGCCAGCGCCAGCGGCGCGTCGTACAGCTTGCGGTAGCGGTCCGTGTACAAATTGACCCCGGCGTGCCGGGCGGCTTCGGCCAGGGGCCACAGGGCCTGCATGGTGTAGGCGTGATATCCCAGGGAACCCTCCCACCACAAGCCGTCGCCGGTAACTCCTTTGGCGATCTGGGCGTGAAACCCGTAGTCAGGGTTGTCGATGGCGTCGCGGACTAATTCCGCATCGCCTGTGGCAAATCCCACCAGCCCGACAGCGCTGTTCTTCCAGCACTGAATGTTGTGAATCGCCATGCGATGCTCGCGGATGGCGTTGGCCGCAGGTTTTAGGAGGCCGTTCTCGATGTGGAGTCTTTCGACATCGGTCAGCGTGTCGCGAATCAAGGCGTAGCCCCAGACGACCGGTATCAGCCAGGTGCTTTCGTCCAGCGTCTGCGACATGATGCGGCCTCCGCGCACATTGTCCTCGCCATTCACGTCGTGCCGGGGGTAGTTGCGATAGCGGTCGGCATAGTCGCTCAGGATCCGGGCGGCGCGGCGGGCGAACTCGGCCCGGCCGGTGAACCGGTAGGCCAGGCCCAGGGCTCGTGTGGCGCTGCTGAGCTGGTTGTGGAACCGGCTGACGACCACTGCATCGTACGGGTCGCCGCGATAGACGGCGCCGCACACCGGGCAGCGGTGTTCGGTGGGGGAGTCGGTACGGAGCTGCGCGCCGTCCTTCTTGCAGCTGTACCAGTGCGGCCACTGGCCCACGCGGT
>JADZAF010000343.1 GCA_020852755.1 Bryobacterales bacterium | reverse complement strand
TTTTGAGGGGATCGCGGACCCGGAAGACCGCGAAGTGCTGGAACTGCTGGAGGATGACCTGCGCGCCCGTGCCTCGGAGATGGGCGGCGAGGAGTTTTTTCACTACCTGGAAGACACCCTGTCCAATACACTGCGCATCACGGACCGGGAGGCCGTGCGCATCGATCACACCTTCGGCCATACCCTGGAGCGGCTCTACAGCCGGCACGTCGAACCGGTGGCCGTCGCCCCCTTCGCCACACACCTGCCGCTCTACTCCCTGCGGGCGGCGGCCGGCAGGTTCGGCGAGGACATGGAGGTCCAGGAAGAGGACTGGGTTCCGGCGCCGGAGCGGCTGCGCCTGACCCCGGATATGTTCGTGGCCCATGTGGTGGGCCGGTCCATGGAGCCGAGGATTCCGGACGGCAGCCTGTGCGTCTTTCGCCACCGCGTGGTGGGCAGCCGCCAGGGGAAGCTGCTGCTGGTGGAGGTTTTCGGGACCACCGACACCAGCGCGCGCTACACCGTCAAGCGCTCTCACAGCCGGAAAACGGTGGTGGACGCCGAGGACCAGTGGCGCCACGAGGCCATCCGCCTGGAGCCCCTGAACCCGGAGTTCGAAGCCTTCGAACTGGGCCAGGGCGATTTCCGGGTGATCGGCGAATTCCTCCAGGTCCTGGAATAGACGGCCGGCGTGGACTCGCGTTCCTTCGCAGCCCGCCTGCTGGCCTGGTTCCGCCAGGTCAAACGCCCGCTCCCCTGGCGGGAGACCGGCGACCCCTATCGCATTCTGGTCTCCGAGATCATGCTGCAGCAGACCCGCGCGCAAACCGTGATCCCGTACTACCGGCGTTTCCTCGAGCGCTTTCCGGATGCGGCGGCGCTGGCTGCGGCGCCGGAAAGCGAGGTGCTCGAGCGCTGGAGCGGATTGGGCTACTACTCGCGTGCCCGGAACCTCCAGCGGGCCGCCCGGCAGGTGGTGGAGACGGGGCGCTTCCCGGCGGATTTCGAAGGCCTGCTGGCGCTGCCCGGCGTGGGCCGCTACACCGCCGCGGCCGTGGCCAGCATTGCGTTCCACCTGCCCTGCGCGGCGGTGGACGGCAACGTCTTGCGCGTGCTGGCGCGGGTCACCGGGGAGCGGGGCGACATCGGCTCCGGCCGCACCCGCGCGCGTCTGGAAGAGGCTGCCGCCGGGCTGCTGGACCGCCGCCGCCCCGGCGACTGCAACCAGGCCCTCATGGAACTCGGCGCCACGCTCTGCCTGCCGCGCCGGCCGCGCTGCCTGCTGTGCCCCGTTTCCCGCTTCTGCGCCGCCCGCGCATCCGGAATCGAGGAGCAGTTGCCGGTCAAGCTGCGCAAAACGAAGACGCGCGAAGTGGAACTGACCCTGGCGCTGGTCGAGAGGCGCGGGCGTGTGTTGTTCTGGCGGCGCGATGGAGACCGGGCGCGCATGGCCGGATTCTGGGAACTGCCTTCGGTGGAGCAACTGCCCGCATTCACCGCCCTTTCCGAACTCGGGACCTTCCGCCACACCATCACCAATCATCGCTACTCGGTCCGCGTGTTGCGGGGAACACTGGCTCGCGCCCCCCGGGGCTTCCGCTGGCTGGCGCCGGCCGAACTCGCCCGTCTGCCGCTCAGCACCACCGCCCGCAAAGCGCTCGCCCTGGCCGGCTGGAACCTCCAGGCCGGTTAACCAACCAGCCGCAGTAACATGTGTTCCGCCACGCGGCGGAACCTTAACCGGCAGTAAGTTCGCCTGTGGGGCGCATCCATTTATGCGCGAATCCACCGCTGTGTAACCTGGCTTGCCAGGAACCGGTCGCACGTCATTCTGCGGCCGTCACTATATGTTCTTCGGTAACATAAGCAGAAATGCTCCCGATTCGTGTCGAGCTGCTGGGTAAGCTGCGCTTGATCTGCGGAGAGCGGCTGGTTACATCGGTAAACACAAACCGCCTGCAATCGCTGCTGGCGTTTCTGGCGCTGCACTCCGGCGCCGCGCAGTCCCGCGAACGCCTCGCGTCGGTTCTGTGGCCCGAGTCGAACGATTCCCAGGCCCGCACGAATCTGCGCCAACTGCTCCACAACCTTCGCCGCGCACTGCCAGTCGAGTGTTCGCCTCTGACAACCGACAACCGGACGGTATGCTGGAGGCGCGACATCGCCTGCTCCATCGACGTGATCGAATTCGAGACAGTGGCGGCTCGCGCGGCGGATGCCGAACGGAGAGGCGATTTCACAACCGCGCGTGAAGCGCTGGAGGAAGCGGCACGCCTGTATCAGGAAGACTTGCTGCCCGATCTGTACGACGAGTGGGTGCAGGATCGGCGCGAGGAATTGCGGCAGCAGCTCGTGGAGGTCCTTGCCAGCCTGTCAACGCTGGTTGAGGCGGCTGGCGATTACCCCGCGGCGATCCGCCACGCTTCGAGACTGGTGGCGGCCGATCCGCTGCGCGAGCCGTCCTACCAGATGCTGATGCGGCTCCACGTTCGAAACCACGACCGGTCGAGCGCGTTGCGGGTGTATCACCAGTGCATGCGCATCCTCCGCCGCGAGCTTGGGGTCAGCCCGTGTCGGGAGACGCAGGACCTGTATGCCCGGGTGCTGAACTCGGGTCCGCTGCCCGCTCCGCACGTGGAACCGCCACCTTATACCGGCGCGGCGCCAACGCGGATGGTGGGGAGGACGGAGGAATGGGAGCGCTTGATCCGGTGCTGGCGGCGCGTAACACAGGGAGAGACTCATTTTGCCCTGATCCTCGGCGAGCCGGGAATCGGCAAGTCGCGGCTGGCGGAAGAGTTGCTTCGGTACTGTCCGCGGTCCCCGGAGGGCGCGGCTGCGCGGGCCCGCTGCTACCTGGCGCAGGGCCGGCTCGCCTATGGTCCCGTGGCCGAGTGTTTGCGAGCGGAGCCTATGCAATCGGGGCGCGTGGACCTGCCCAGGCCGCAGCTCGCCGAACTGTCGCGGGTGCTGCCCGAGATCCTGGTGGAACGCCCTGAAATTTCTCCTCCGCCGCCCCTTACCGAGACCTGGCAGAGGCGTCACTTGTACGAGGCCCTGAACGCGTGCTTTGGCAAGGGCCCCAAGCCTCTGCTGCTGCTCATCGAGGACCTGCAGTGGTGCGATCCGGATACATTCGAGTGGCTGCATTCCTTTTTCCGGTCCAACGATTCCGGCAGGACCCTGGTGGTCGGCACGGCCAGGCCCGAAGAAACGGGCCGCGAGCACCCCTTGGCCGATCTCGTCGGCGAGCTGCGCCTTTCCGGCCTGGTGTCGGAGTTCCCGCTGGCGCCGCTGAGTATTGAGGAATCGGCTGCGCTGGCGGCGCAGGTTGCCGGCCGGGAGTGTGACCCGGCCTTCCTCGCCCGCCTGAACCAGGCGGCCAAAGGGAACCCTCTTTTTGTCGTGGAGAGCGTGCGCGCATCCCTGGAGGATCAGGCATCGCAGACCTCGGTGCCGCCGCGCGTGCAGGCGGTGATCGCGGCGCGCATCGCGCAGCTCTCGCCGCCGGCCTACGAGCTGGCGGGGCTCGCCGCCGCGATTGGCCGTCCGTTTTCCTTCGATCTGCTCGCCAAGGCCACCGACTGGGACGAGGACAGCCTGTCGCGAGCGCTCGAGGAATTGTGGCAGCGCCGCATCATAAACGGGCTGGACGCAGGCGCCTACGATTACTCTCACGACCTTCTGCGCGATGTCGCTTACTCGGAATTGAATCCGGTGAGGCGCAGATCTTGGCACCGGCGGATAGCGCGCGCCCTGGAAGAACTGCATGCGCCCGCTCTCGAAAGCGTTAGCGGATCGCTGGCGGCGCACTATGAGGCGGCGGGCCTGGTCGAACAGGCGATTCGAAATTACCGCGTCGCCGCTTCGGTGGCCAGGCATCGTTTCGCGGACCGCGAAACGGCTGACCTGATCCGCCGCGCCCTGCGCCTGTGCCGGGATCTTCCGGAGACGGCCAAACGCGACCGCGAGGAGCTCGAGTTGCTGGTAACCCTCGGCCCGTCGCTCGTCGCGACTCACGGCTTCGGCGCGCCGGAAGTGGGCGAAACCTACGAGCGCGGCCTGTCGCTCGCGCGGCGGTCGGGCGATCGAAAACACTTCTTCCCGCTCCTGAGCGGGGCGTGGGCTTTTCACGTCACGCGCGGCGAACTGGAAGAATCCAGGCGCTTGGGACAACTGTGCGTCAGCGGGCCGTCCGGCGAGCCTACCCCAGCGTTGGAGATGGCCGGTCACGCTCTCCTGGGATTCAGCCTCTTTCACCTGGGACAGCTCATCCACTCACAGCAACACCTGGAGCAAGCGGCAAGTTTGTGTGGCAGCCTCTCCGACCCGGCCCTGGCCCTGTTCGTCGGTCCCGATTTCCGTGTCTTGTGCAGTGCTTATTCGTCGCTTGTGTTCTGCCTGTTGGGCGATGACAGGCAAGCGGTCCTGAAAAGCGAAGAAGCCGTCGCCCTGGCGCGTGAAGTGTCGCACCCTTTCAGCCTGGCGATGGCGCTGGCTTGCGCTGCCAAGCAGTACGTACTTCGCCACGAGAGTGCGCTCGCCCGCGCGCGAGCGGAGGAAGCGTACGCGGTCAGCGAGAAGCACGGGTTTGCGTATTACCTGGCCTGTGCCTGGATCATGACCGGCTGGGCAACCGCAGTGGAGGGCGACACCGCGGCCGGGTTGGTGAAACTCCGCCACGGGCTCGATGCCTTGCAGTCCACCGGAGCGGAAATCCGCCTGCCTTTCTACTACGGCCTGCTGGCGGAAGCCTGTGGTTTGGCCGGTGAAGCGGGCGAAGCGCTCGCGAACATCGCCAACGGTTTTGCGTTTCAGAGCAAGAACGGCGAAACGTGGTTTGCCCCCGAACTTCACCGGGTACAGGGCGATGTGCTGCTGCACAGCGGAAACCCCGCCCAGGCCCGCATCAGCTACGGCCGTGCGATCGAAATGGCTCGGCAGACGGGCGCACATCTGCTCGAGCTTCGCGCCGCCGCTCGTCTGCGTGACCTGCCCGCCGTTCGGCGCGCCTCGGAGAACGCCTCATAGAAGTCCCCGAACGCTGAACCCGGTTGCCCGCAGAACGGTTCCCGAACGCCCCCTCTGGCAAAGTGGATATAAATCCGGTCTGGGATTTAGAGGGAACCGATGCAACAGAAAGCTATCACTCAGTTCAGGGCCCGTCTCCGCGGTGACCTGATCGAACCGGCGGACCCGCCCTACGAGGAAGCCCGCAAAGTCTATAACGCCATGATCAGCCGCCGGCCACGCCTGATCGCCAGGTGCGCGGACCCGGCCGACGTCATGACCGCTGTTCAGTTCGCCAGGCAACAGCAACTTCGCGTTTCGATCCGGTGCGGGGGCCACAATGCCGGGGGGTTGGGAGTCTGTGACGATGGGCTGGTTCTCGATCTCTCCCCCATCAGGTACGTGCATGTGGACGCGGTGGCCAGGACGGTCCGCGTGGGCGGCGGATGCACCTGGGGCGACGTGGACCATGCGACGCATGCCTTTGGCCTGGCCGTGCCGTCGGGAATCATCTCCACCACCGGCGTCGGCGGCCTGACCCTGGGAGGCGGCGTAGGCCACCTCACAAGAAACTTCGGCTTGACCATCGACAACCTGCTGGCCGCCGATGTAGTCCTGGCCGACGGCAGCTTCGTAGTCGCCAGCGCCGAAGAGAATAGCGACCTGTTTTGGGCCCTCCGGGGTGGTGGCGGCAACTTCGGCGTGGTCACGTCCTTCCTGTTTCAGGCGCACCCCGTTCATACCGTATGTGCCGGTCCGATGCTGTGGGACCTGGGCGAGGCGGCCGACATCCTGAAGTGGTACCGCGAATTCATCGTGCGGGCTCCGGACGAGATCAATGGCTTCTTCGCGTTTCTCGTCGTGCCGCCTGGGCCCCCTTTCCCCCGGGAATTGCATTTCAAAAAGGCCTGCGGCCTGGTCTGGTGCTGTAACGGGCCGCTGGCGCAGGCGAATGAAGTCCTCGAGCCGCTGCGCGGCTTCCGGCGGCCGGCGTTCGATCTCGTCGCTCCCATGCCCTTTCCGGTGCTGCAGGGAATGTTCGACGGCCTGTATACGACCGGCTTGCAGTGGTACTGGAAGGGGGATTTCTTGAAAGAGCTCGGCGACGACGCCATCGCCTTGCACATCGATCATGCCTCGCAGTTGCCCACGCTTCATTCCACGATGCACTTGTATCCGGTCAACGGCGCCGCGCACAGAACCGCCCAGGACGAAACTCCGTGGGCTTTTCGCGATGCCGTCTGGAGCGAGGTAATCGCCGGCGTGGACCCGGATCCGGCCAACAGCGGCCGAATCACCGCATGGGCCAAACGCTACTGGGAGGCGCTGCACCCATATGGGGCGGGCGGGGCGTACGTCAATTTCATGATGGACAACGAAGGTGAGAATCGCATCCACGCGAGCTACGGCGGCAATTACGAACGGCTGGCGCGAATCAAGGCGCAGTACGACCCGGAGAATTTCTTCCGCGTGAACCAGAATATCCGGCCGGCCGCTTCACGGAGCGGCTCTCAAACGGCAGGGATGGAGTAACCGCCGTGGATATCGCCTTCGAACAGACAGCTTCGCCCTTCGCATACGCGGCCATCGTCCATGATCTGAGGAATCCACTGGCGGCGATCCACACCAGTGCCGAGACGCTCATCGGCTTGAGACTCTCCCACCCGCAGGTCCACCGCCTGGCCCGCAACATGTATTGCGCCTCGGTTCGGCTGGCCGAGCTGCTGGACGAGTTCCTGGACCAGGGCCGGGAAGCGGGGTATGAAACAGAACCCTCCGATCTCCGTGAGCTGGTCGCGAGTGCGGTGGACAGGGTCGCCGCGAGCGCGGAACTGCAATCCGTGCGCATCGTACAGCTCGTGCCCGAAGGGCTCTTCATTGCCGTGGACCGGCGCCGGATCCGTCGCGTTCTGGTGAACTTGCTGGTGAACGCCGTGGAAGCCCTGTCGAATGGGGGAACCATCCGGATTTCGGCGGTGTCCGACCGCCGCTCGGTATTGATCCGGGTTCGCGACACCGGCCCGGGGATCCCTCCGGAAATCCGGGACCGGCTCTTCCAGCCGTTCGCAACCGCGCGCAAGGCGGGTGGCGTAGGACTGGGCCTCGCTTCGTCACGGCAGGCTGTGATCGATCACGGCGGCCAGATATGGGCAGAGTCGTCCCGCAGGGGAAGCTGTTTTGCGGTTCGCCTGCCCAGAGTGCCTCCACATCGCCTGATCTGCCTGTGACGCCGCTTGCCCGGATTTGCGCCTGACCGGCGCGGCAATGAGGAGCGGTTCCCTCGGACCTTTAGTCGATCCCGCGAAGGCTGCTCGCGCGTCGAGCGTGCCGGCAGCCTCTGCTTCGCAATTTCAATTGACACCGGAAGCCAAGACATAAAGGAGACAACATGAGTTCGAAGACAACACCCATGACACAGAACGCAGCGCTGCTGGCACTCGCCGGCCTGGCCCTGGCAGCGCTAACAGCGGCCGGCCTCGGAGCGCAGTCGCCCGGCGAGCCGGACTTCCACTCGCTCCGGGCACGGGGCGACATCAGGTTCCTGCCCCCGCCTTTGCAGGACCGTCTGGTGGAGCTGGCCCGGCGGCCGCATTCGTACCTGCCTCTGACGGCCTTCAGCGAGGCAGACGAGCCCAGCCGGCTGTTCGGATACTACCTGCTGGACACGACCACAATCCCACCGAACGTGTTCACGAGTATTATTCCGGGCATCAATGACAATGGTGTGATTCCGACGGGCGCCAACTTCGCCAACGGCGGACTCCCGACGCTAGGGGCGGTGCGCATGACGCTCGAGCCAAAGCCCGGCCTCCCGACGGATCCCAACGATCCGCGCGCGTTCATCGACATGTTCACCGACATCTCGGGCCTGTTCGTCATCAACAACGAGTCGGGCTGGTACGAAGGATGGATGACCTGGGACCTGCGCGTCCCGCGCGTCGCGGAGCCCCTCGCCGGCGGGCGCGCGCAGTTCGGGACCATGACGCCGGCCGACGCGGCGGCTCTGGCTGCCAGGGGAACCGGTAACAATGTGCCGGGCCGTTTCTTCACTTTGGACGGCAACGCGGTGCGCTTTCCGAGCGTCGGCCCCGGCGGCCCGGTACCGGGCAACACGATCGGCTTTTCGGTGAGCGTCGGCGCGTTCAATGCTCAGCAACAGAGTGACGTGCACGCGTATTGGGAGTTTAACCGGGGCACCAACTGGGTATTCCCGCTCTACGAGCTGCCTTCCACCGGTGGATTGCCTGGGACGTTCCCAGCCTTGCAGTACTCAGTCCAGTCGGTGATTCCGGGATCGGGTCCCTTCGGCGTGCGCAACACGACTGCCTCCCACGGTGACGATCCCAACAATCCTCGCGATCCCGACCGTTTCGAGCCGGTCAGCTCGGGACGGACCGAGACCCGCAATCGCTTCGTCCCCAGCGGCCTGGCCGCCGAAATCTTCCGGAACGTTTTCACACGGCCGGTCTCGTTCCTGCCCGGCGTAACCGATATCGGCGAGCGGCTGCAGCGCGCCTATGCGATCGAGGTCGCCCGGGTCGATCAGAATGGCGACGGCGCAGTGTCGTTCGCGGAGGCGGACGTGGAAGCGACCTCCGACGGTTTGCCGAACACGCGGCTGTACCTTTCGCCGGCCACCTTCAACCGGTTCTTCGTGACGCGCGAGATCAACGATGGGCTGCTGGCGCCGCGATTCGAACCGACCCAGCGGGCGTGGGTGCTGAGCGGGTCCCTGATGCTGGTGCATCCCGCGGTTCCCGCCTCGGTTCCGGAAGACGCCGACCTCCGGTGAGCCGGCGGTTGGTGCCTCACGCTCGTGGCGCGCCGAATCTGGGCGTTGCGCCGGACGGTGGGGCCTGGGTACCGGGCACACGCCGCCGCATGACACAGCGTGCGAACTGACAACTTCAATCGTCATTGACGCTTGAGATAACACAGAGAAAACTGGAGAACACACTAAATGAGCCACAACGGTAGTCGCAACATCAAAGCGGCGGCGCGAGTGCGCAGCCTGTTCAGAGCGGCCCTGGTGCTCGGATTTGCACTCGGCGCCGTCACCTACGCTCGGGCGCAGCCGGTCAGCCCCCCGGACACGCCCTTCCTCATCACACCGCCGGAAGGAAACTCGGCATTCTGGGTGGGCCACGCGGTCGGAACTCAGGGATATGTTTGCCTGCCCACGAGCGCGGGCGCCTCCACCGCTTCCTGGACCGTCAATAGCGCTCGCCCCGAGGCTACGCTGTTTCAGGATGTGGGCGAACAGGACCGCCAGATCATCACTCACTTCCTGAGCCCCAACACAAACCCCAACGAGGCTGCCCCGAAACCGCTGCCCTTCGGCAATGCGACGTGGCAGAGTTCCTTCGACAGCAGCAAGGTGTGGGCACAGGTCTTTGATGTGAATTCGATGCCCGCCTCCATCCCCGCCGGATCCCACCCGAGTTGCCCGAACACCGGCTCGATTCCCTGCCTCTTGCTGGAATCCATTGGTTCGGAAACCGGGCCCACGGGAGGCAAAGTCCTGACCAGAACCAGCTTCATCCAGCGTCTGAACACCAAAGGGGGCGCCGCACCCGGCACTGGGTGTTCCACCTCCGCGGATGTGGGCCGCCAGGCGCTGGTGCCGTATACTGCCGACTACTTCTTCTTCAAGAAGGACAAGTAAGCGCCTCGGCTCCCCATCCGCGGGGCCTCGGGCCGTGCACGCGATGTCGCGCCGCCGCCACAGGCGGTGCGCTTCGCGGGCACACCCGGTAGCCGGCTCGGTCTCCGCAGGTGGAGTGCCTGGCGTATTCCAGCCGGCCCGCTCGAAACCGCGCTCCCCCGGGGCTTCCACTGGCTGGCGCCGGCCGAGCGCGCCCGTCTGCCGCTCAGCACCACCGCCCGCAAAGCGCTCGCCCTGGCCGGCTCGAGCACCTGAGCCGTGTAGTTGAAAGGGCCAACCGGCGGGTCTTAGGCAGGTAGAGCGTCCGTAATCTCTCGCCGCCTGGTGTTCAAACCATGCACCGGATCAGGGGAGGAGTGTGCCTGCCGGGAAGCTGTTCCGCGGTGTTGTTCGCATCGCTGGCATTTCTGTTCTATGCGCCGTCATGGAACAGCTACTTCGTTTCCGATGACTACGAGTTTCTGGGCCGCGTGACTCTCGCCGGGGCGGCCCGCTATTGGAGGGAGTCGTGGGGGTACGGCAACGAGTACCGGCCCTTGTTGGTCTACACCTATGCCCTGAATGCCGTCTGGAGCGGGGCGAATCCGGCCGGATATCATCTCTTCAACACGGCCCTGCATGTCGCCAACGGGCTGCTGTTGATGTGGTGCGCGAGCCGCCTCGGGATCGAACGGCGGACGGCGTGGCTTGCCGCGGTCTTTTTCCTCCTGAACCCGGTCGGCCACGAGAGCGTTCTATGGATCTCGGGAAGACCCGTGCTGCTGTCGGCGCTGTTTCTGCTGCTTTCCGCGGCGGCCCTCCTGAAGTCGCAAGAGCCGGGCCGCCGGTGGTGGCACGTGCTCGTGAACCTGTTCCTCTGCCTCGGGCTCATCAGCTACGAGGGCGCAGCGGCGATTCCTTTCGTTCTTCTCCTGATTCAACTCTGCACCGGCCGCGGGATAAGAGCGGCGGTTGTGTCCTGCCTGGCTCCGTTCGCGATCCTGGCGGTGTACGTCCTGTTATGGAACGGTTTGTTTTCCGGCCGGGTCCAGCGCTTTCCCGTGGAAACATCGTTTACCGGAGGGCTTTCGAGCCTGCTGGAAGCCTTCGGGCACAGCTTTCACGGTGTCCGCCGTCCGGCAGTGGCTCCGTTCTATGCGCTGCTGCTGGCGCCGCTGCTGGCGGACCGGGCCGGGCGCCGCCTGGCGGCCGCATGCGGGGCCTTCTTCATCGCGGCCTACCTGCCGTTTCTGATCGTGCGCGGTTTCGCGGACCGGTTCGCCTATGCTTCCAGCCTCGCGGCCGCGCTGCTCCTGTCGGGCGCTGCCGGCCGCAGCTTCCACCGTCACTCGCGCCGGACCGGCGCGTTGGTGGCGGCGGCGTTCGCGCTGTTCTTTGCCGCCGGCATGTGGAACCGGATGACCATGTGGCGGCAGGCCGGCGAGATCGCGCGCCGGATCCCCGCCCAGATCAAGAGGCTGCGACCGCTCTTGCCGCCCGGCGCCACGGTGGTGGTCCTGGACGCGCCCGACATGCACAAGCACGCGCTCGTGTTCCTGACCGGCCTGGAGCGCGCCGTGATGCTGCAATATCCGAATGTGAACCTGCGGGTGAGGCGCCGGACCGCCGGGGCCTGCGACGCCGAGAGCTTCGTATTCCGTGTCCGCGGAGCCGCTCTTGGGGAGTGCAAGCCGCGCGCCACACGCTCTACTGCATGCCCAGCCGGGCAGCCAGAAGCTCGTGAATATACAACTGCGCGAGGCCGGAGGCCGGCAGAATCCTGATGTCGTAGTCCGGGACGGTAACCGCGGCATCGCCGATCTGCCACTGCTGGTCGATGAACACGTCGCCGTGCGAGGCGAAATCCAGCTTCTGGTCCGGCCGGGGGATGGCGAACCAGGCGGCCCGCGCCTTCGACCGCCGCAGGGCGTCCCACACGTCCGCCGGCAGCGGGCCGTAGTAGCCCAGGAAAATCAGGTAGCCGTTCGAAGCCAGGGCCGATTCAAACTCCTTGGGGCTCTTCTGAAACCGGTACCAGCGGCCCTCACCCGTCATGGCGTGCGGCATCATGTGCGAGGTCGTCATCATCAACGGCAGCTGCGAAGCCGCCACCCGCTTCCGGATCTCGCCGGCCACTGCCGCCACGTTGGCGCCTTCCTTCCGGCCGATGGCCGCGATCATGCGCCGGATGGAATCGATGTAGGCGCGCGCCAGGGCGCCGGCGGCGGCCGGACGCATTCGCGGTTCCCCCTCACGGTGGAATTTCTGGCTTTTGTACTTCTCCCAGCGCGCCCTGCCTCCCGGCATGCCGATGCTCTCCCAAAAGACCAGGGTGGTGTTCTGGCGCGCGGCGGCGGACGCCATTTCCGCGGTCAGGGTCCAGAGAGAAAGCGCGTTGCCGAACAGGGTGGCATTGGCCCGGGCGTCCCAGGGCGTGAAACTGTCCACCCAGTATTTGACCGGCGGAACTCCGGAGGGCGGCTTGGGGCCCAGCACGGTCACTACGCATCCCCTGGCTTCCAACGCGCGGGCCAGCGCGAGATCGTTCTGGTAACTTTCCGGAGAATAGCCGATCCACACTACGTCGCCGGGCTGGGCACGGTCGCCGGAGGGGAGAGCCGCGGCCATGTACACGCCGCCCGCGCGGCCGGTCGCTTCCGAGACCCAGCCGGGGTGGCCTCCGCCGATGAAGTATTTTCCGCCGGCGATGAGCGCGCGGGCACTGGCTTCAGCCGGCGCGAACAGGCGCTGCAGGCGGCGTTGCTGATCGTTCAGCAGGTTGTTGGTTTCCCGCTCCGGAGCGGCCGGGGCAGCAGAGGCGGCAGCGGCGCCGCTCGTGAGAGCAAGAGCAAGAAGCAGGGCCGGAAACATGCAACGATCATAGATCAAAACAAACGTGAGGGAACAACCAGCCGCTTTGGCCGCGGCCCGGTGTGCATTTTCAACGGAGCGGTTCGCGCTTACTTTCTTCGCGCCACCAGCCGCACCCGCCGCCCCGCCGCCGTGCCCGGAGTGAGCGCTTCGTCGATCAGTTCGGCCTGCTCCTGCTGGTGGCGTTTCAGAGATCCGGCGGCCGGGCTGGCCGATTCCAGCCGTCCCACGTAACGCAGGCGCCGGCCGGTGGCCTCCAGCAGCGGCTGGATGCGCTCGGCCATGAAGCGCCACGGCCCCATGTTGCGCGGTTCTTCCTGCACCCAGATCACCTCTGCGCCGGCCGGATAGCGCAGCAGCAGGTCCTTCACCTGCTCTGCCGCGAAGGGGTAAAGCTGTTCCATGCGGATGAGCGCCACGCCGTTCGCCTGGCGCTTCTCGCGCGCCTCCAGCAGATCGTAGTAAACCTTGCCCGAACAGAAGGCCAGCCGGGTCGCCTGGTCGGGGGCGGCGGCCGGGTCGTCCAGCACCTCGCGAAAAGCCCCGGCGGTGAGTTCCTCCAGCCGCGACACCGCGCGGTGATGCCGCAGCAGGCTCTTGGGTGTAAAGACCACCAGCGGCTTGCGCATGCCGCGGCGGTCCGGGCCGCCGAACATCTGGCGGCGCAGCAGGTGGAAATATTGCGCGGGCGTCGAGGCGTTGCACACCTGCATGTTGTCTTCCGCGCACAGCGTCAGGAAGCGCTCGATGCGGGCGCTGGAGTGCTCCGGCCCCTGCCCCTCGTAGCCGTGCGGCAGCAGCAGCACCAGGCCGCTGGGCTGGCCCCACTTGGACTCGGCGCTGGCGATGAACTGGTCGATCATGATCTGGGCGCCGTTGGCGAAATCGCCGAACTGCGCCTCCCAGATCACCAGCGTCAAGGGGTCGGCCAGTGAATAGCCGAACTCGAAGCCCAGCACCGCGTACTCGCTCAGCAGGCTGTCATAGACGTCGAAGCGCGCCTGGTCTTCCGAAAGATGCTTCAGCGGAATGTACTGCCGCCCGGTTTCGGAATCGAACAGCTCCAGGTGGCGCTGGCTGAAGGTGCCGCGGGCCGAGTCCTGCCCGCTCAGCCGCACCGGAGTGCCTTCCAGCACCAGGCTGCCGAATGCCAGGGCTTCGGCAAAGGCCCAGTCCACCGGGCCGCCCTGCTGGAAAGCCTCTTTGCGGCGCTCGATGAAGCCGCGCAGTTTGGGGTGCAGGTGGAAACCGGGCGGGAAAGCGGCCAAACCTTCGTTCACCCGCCGCAGGATGCCGGCTTCCGCCGCCGTGTAGGGATGCGGCGGAAGACTCACCACCTCCTCTTTGGATACCACGCTCAGTTCCTGCAGTTCGAACTGCTCGGCGTGCTTCTGAGCGGCTTCATAAGCCTCTTCCAGCCGGGCGGCGATCCGTTTCCGCATTTCGGCCGGCTCGCCCGGGAGGAGAACGCCCTCGCGCTCCAGCCGCTGCGTGTACAGCGCGGCCGTGGAGGGATGCTCGCGGATCTTGCGGTAAAGGATGGGCTGCGTGTAGCTGGGGTCGTCGCCTTCGTTGTGGCCATGCCTGCGGTAGCAGATCATGTCGATGACCACGTCCTTGTGGAACTGCTGCCGGAAGTCGAATGCGATGCGGGCTACCCGGAACGCCGCTTCCGGATCGTCCGCGTTCACGTGGAAGATGGGCGCCTGCACGCCCCGCGCGACGTCCGTCGAATAGGGCGTGGAGCGGGCCTCTTCCGGCGTGGTGGTGAAGCCGATCTGGTTGTTGATGATCAGGTGAACCGTGCCCCCGGTGTGGTAGCCCGGCAGTTGCGACAGGTTCAGCGTTTCCGCCACCACCCCCTGGCCGGCGAAAGCGGCGTCGCCGTGGATCAGGATGGGGATGACCCGCTCGCGCTTCGTGTCGCCCAGGTGGTCCTGCTTGGGACGCACGATGCCCTCCACCACCGGATCCACCGCCTCCAGGTGGCTCGGGTTCGGAGCCACCGAAACGGTGATCTCCCGGCCCGAGGCCGAGCGGTGTGTCCCGCTGGCGCCCAGGTGATACTTCACGTCGCCCGAGCCCTGCGTGCTCCACGGGTCGATGTTGCCTTCGAATTCCGAAAAGATCTGGACCAGCGGCTTGCCGATCAGGTTGGCCAGAACGTTCAGCCGCCCGCGGTGGGCCATCCCGATGACCACCTCCCGCACATCGCGGCTGGTGGCCCGCTCCAGCAGTTCGTCCGCGATCATGAGCCCGGTCTCCGCGCCCTCCAGCGAGAAGCGCTTGTGACCCACGAAGCGGGCGTGCAGGAAATGCTCCAGTTCCTCCGCCTCCAGCAGGTGCTCCAGGATGCGCAGCCGCTCGGCCCGCTCCAGCGGCCGGTAATTGGCCTCGGGCTCCACCCGCTCCTGGATCCAGCGCTTCTGCTCGGGGTGCTGGATGTTCATGTACTCGCAGCCGATCTTCCCGCAGTAGGCCCGGCGCAGCGTCTCCAGGATCTCGCGCAGGGTGGCCACCGGCTGCGGCGCGCCTTCGCCGATCGCCGCGCCCAGCGTGCCCGTCAGGAAGGTCCGGTCCAGGTCCCAGATGGTCAGGCCGTAGGTGGCCGGGTCCAGTTCGGGATGGTAGGCCGGCTCGCTGCCCAGCGGATTCAGGTCGGCGATCAGGTGGCCGCGCACGCGGTAGGCGTTGATCAACTGCAGGACCGCGGCTTCCTTGGCTACTGCTCCCGTGTGCGCCGTCCCCAGTCCGGGCAGGGAAGCCTGGCGGTCCGGCTCCCAGCGCACCGGCCGGTAAGGCACCTTCAAATGAGCGAAGATCTCCTCGTAGAAATCCTCCTTGCCCTCCAGCAGCGCCTGCAGCTTGCCCAGGAACATGCCGGACTCGGCTCCCTGAATTACCCGGTGGTCGTAAGTGCAGGTCACCGTCATGATCTTCCCGATCCCCAGGCCCGCCCGCACTTCCGGCGCCATGCCCTCGTACTCGGCCGGGTAGTCGATGGCGCCCGTGGCGATGATGGCGCCCTGCCCGGCCATCAGGCGCGGGATCGACCCCATGGTCCCCACCGTTCCGGGATTGGTCAGGGAAATGGTGGTCTCCTGGAAGTCTGCGGGCGTCAGGCGGCCGGCGCGCGCCCGGCTCACCAGGTCGTCGAAAGCGGCAAGGTACTGCTGGAAGTCCAGCGCTCCGGCGTTCCTGATATTCGGAACCATCAGGTTGCGCGCGCCGTCCCTGCCCTCGACGTCGATAGCGATGCCCAGGTTGACCTGGCGGCGCACCACCCGGAAGGCCTGGCCGTCCCGCTCCGCATACGCGTGGTTCAGCACCGGAAAAGACTCCAGCGCCTTCACGATCGCCCAGCCGGTGATGTGCGTGTAGGATACCTTACGCTTGCCGGTGATCTCCCGCTGGTGGTTGATCAGCCGCCGGTTCTCGTCGATGATCTTCACCGGGATGGTGCGCTGCGAGGTGGCCACCGGAACCGACAGGCTCACCTCCATGTTCTCCGCGATGCGAGCGGCGGCGCCGCGCAAGGCCGTCCATTCCTCGCCGGGACCGGGCTTTGCGGAAGCGGGCCGCGACGCCGCGGAGCGCGGCTGTGCGGGGACAGCGGCCTTGTCTCCGTTGGGCGTTGCGCTTTCAAAACGGCGCTTCCAGCTCTCGTCCACCGCGGCCCGGTCGTGCAGGTACTGCTGGTACAACTCGTCTTCCAGCCAGCTGTTGATTCCCATGTCGGGTGTAGTCTTCCCAGGCATCCGTCTCCTTCGATTATGGCGCACCCGTAGGGCTCGGAGCTTGTCCTTAACCCCCGCCCCGCGGTTCCGGCACGTCAATCCGCTCCGAAAGCCCGTTTGAATCGATGAAGCCCGGCAGCGTCTTTTCCGAGCCGCGACCAAAGGAAGCGGTTCCCTCTCCCCTCGCTCTACTCCCGCCGCGGTTCTTCATCACTCCGCAACCGGATAGCGGCCGTCGCAGCGGGCCGCGTCATAAAACGCCAGGATATTCGCGGTGGGCACTTCCGCCTGGATATTGTGCGCCGGGGCCAGGATCAACCCGCCCCCCTTCCCCGCCGTCCGCATCCGCAGTCTCACCTCGTTGCGCACGTCCTCCGGCGTCCCGAACGGCAGCACTTCCTGGATATCCACCGTGCCCCATAGCGTCAGATGGCCGCCGAAATCCCGCTTCACCCGGGCCGGGTCCATGGACTTCGGCTGCACCGGGTTCAAAATGTCCAGGCCGATCTCAATCAGGTCCGGGATGATCGGGTAGATGTTGCCGTCGGAATGGAAAGCGATCTTCACCTCCGGGTTGATGCGCTTCCACTCGGCGAACAGCGCGGCATAGCGCGGCTTGAAGAACTTGCGGAACAGCTCGGGAGCGATGATCATGCGGTTCTGCATGCCGAAGTCGTCGCCGATCCAGACGATGTCCACGCCGGCTTCCACCAGGTTGCGGCCCGCCACTTCGATCCAGCGCATCAGGCGGCTGAGATACACATCGTAGAAGTCCTGGTCCGAGCGGATGTCGATGAGCACCTGCGTCAGCCCCCGCAAATACCACGACAGTTCGAACAGCGTACAGGCCACGCCGCCCATGATGCCGTACTCCCGGCCGTAATCGCGGATCAGGCTGCGCACTCCCTCGTACCGGCCGGGCAGGGAAAAGTCCGGCAGCGGGGCGTTCTCCGGGTCCTTCAGATCCGCGAAGGGATGGCGGACCATCTCCGTATAGGCGCCGGATGGATTCTGAAACCATTTCCAGCCGATACCCCATTCATCGGTGTACTCTTCTTCGGAACTGGAATAGTACCCGGTACACGGTCCCATCCAGGAGATGAGGAAGTCGTGATCCATGAGCAGCGGCAGGGGGCCGCCGGCGGCCTTGTAGGTCTCCGTGGCCCCGGATGTCACGCCGAGGTGGCGCAGCATTCTCCTCTCGGCTTCCGGTGTGTACCAGGCGCAGATCGGGACCCGGTCCGGTTCCTGGTGGTTGATGGCGGTGAGCAGGCGTTCGCGATGGGTCATTCTGGCTCCCGAATATGAGTTATTGTAGTCTGAAAGTGCCCAAGGGGAACCGGCTGTTCCTATTCTCCCTGGCCGTCGCCGCCGGATTGCACGCGCAACCGCCTGTTATGCGGATTTCGCCCGTGACTGACCCACCCCGCCTGGAAGATTACCTGGACGGGCCTTCCCGCGCCGGCGCCATCACCGAGTTTCGCCAGCGCGAGCCGGGCGACGGGGCTCCGGCCAGCCGGGAAACCGCCGCCTATCTTTCCTACGATGACCGTAACCTTTACGTAGTCTTCGTCTGCAAGGACCAGCCTTCGCTCGTGCGCGCGCGCATGAGCAAGCGGGAAGCCATCGACAACGACGACGCCGTCGGGGTCATACTCGACACCTTCCACGACCGCCAGCGCGCCTACCTCTTCGTGAGCAATCCGCTGGGCGTGCAGGCCGACGCCATCGTCAGCGAAGGGCAGGAGGACGACTACAGTTACGACACGCTCTGGTACTCCCGCGGCCGCTTCACCGATGACGGCTACGCCGTCTGGATGGCCATCCCCTTCCGCAGCCTGCGATTCCCCGCCGGCGCCGGACAAAAATGGGGCGTCGCCGTCGGTCGCCGGATCACCCGCACCAACGAAGAGGTCTTCTGGCCGTTCATCACCCGGCGCGAGCAGAGCTTCCTGCGGCAGCTGGCCTCGCTGGAAGGGATGGAGCGCATCTCTCCCGGCCGCAACCTGCAGTTCATCCCCTACGGCATCGCCACCGGCGCGCGCTTCTTCGAAGCGCCCGGAACCGCCCCGCCGGGCTTCCGGACCCGCAACGAGCTGCGAGCCGGCCTGGATTCCAAGATAGTCTTGCGGGATTCGCTCACCGTCGACCTGGCGCTCAATCCCGACTTCAGCCAGGTGGAATCGGACGAGCCGCAGGTAACGGTGAACCAGCGCTTCGAGGTCTTTTTTCCGGAGAAGCGCCCCTTTTTCATCGAAAATGCCGGGTATTTCGCCACCCCCATCAACCTTTTCTTCTCCCGGCGAGTGGTCGACCCCGAATTCGGCGCTCGCGTCACCGGCAAGCTGGGAAGCTGGGCCCTGGGGGCCCTGGCCATGGATGACCGCGCGGAGGGTGATCGGGCCGCTCCCGGCACTCCCGGTTCCGGCGAGCGGGCTGCCATCGGCGTGCTGCGCCTGAAGCGCGAGTTCTCCGGGCAATCCAGCCTGGGCGCCATGTTCACGCGGCGCGATTTCGGGTTCGGATCCAACGAGGTCCTGGCGGCCGACGCGCGCTTCAAACTCGGTCGCGCCTGGATCGTTGAAGGCCAGGCCGCGCGTTCCTACACCCGTTTGAACCGGCAGGAGCGCGCGGCGCTCTCCGGTCCCGCCTACCGGGCCGAAATCGACCACGAGGGCCGCCGCCTCTACGCCGGCAGCCAGTATTCCGATTACAGCCCGGATTTCCGCTCGGAACTCGGATACGTCCCCCGCGTGGACATACGCAGGTCCCAGAACCGCTTCCAGTACCAGTGGAGGCCGGAGACCGGCCCGGTCACCAGTTTCGGCCCCGGGTATACCTACACCGCCATCTGGGGCCGCGACGGCCGTTTGCAGGAATGGACCCACGATCCGATGTTCCGCGCCGAATTCAAAGGGCCTTCCTTCCTCATGTTCCGCTGGGCCGAAGGCTATGAGCTGTTCCGCGGCCGGGGCTTCCGCAAGCGCAGCCCGGGCTTCGAGTTCATCACCGAGCGGCTGAAGTGGCTGCTGCTCTCCGGCTCCCTCCAGAACGGCCACCGCATCAACTACTATCCGGGCGCGGGTCTCGCGCCTTTTTCCGCTTCCAGCCTGGACACCCGCTTCCAGCTCTCCTTCATCCCCTGGAAGCGGATGCGCGTGGACGAAACCTACCTCTACAGCCGCCTGGGCGTCAGGGAAGGCCAGGCGATCGCCGGCGCCCCGCCCGGCGCCGCGGTTTTCAACAACCACATCTGGCGCACCCGGCTCAACTATCAATTCACCCGCGAGCTTTCCCTGCGCGCCATCGTGGACTACAACGCCGTGCTCGCCAATCCCGCCCTGGTCAGCCTGGACCCCGCCAGGGGGATCACCAGGGACGTCCTGCTCACCTGGCTGCTGCACCCCGGCACCGCCGTCTACATCGGCTACACCGACCGCTATGAAAACCTGGCCTACGTGCTTACCCAGCCCTACCGGACCTACCGGACCGGCTCCTTGAGCGAAATGATGAGCGCCCGCCAGTTCTTTGTCAAGCTGAGCTACCTGTTGCGGTTTTAGCCGGCGGTCCCGCCGGGCCTCACTCGGCCGGCTCTCCCAGCAGCGCACGCGCCGTCACCATGTCCGGCAGGTTGGCTCCTTCGATTCCAGTCGGAAAACAGGCCCGCGCAGGGTTCAACCGGCGGGCCTAAGGGATGGAAACAGATTGTCTCGGACAGTGGGATGCCGGTGCGCGGAGTGCCGGTGCAGGAAAATACTAGGCCGCGTCATCTGCCGGCGGCCACCGTTCCGCGGCGCCGTTCGAAGATCTGCTCCGGACCGTGCTGGCGCGGTTTCCGGGGCAGCCGGAGGCGGCGGCCGCAAGCATGAACTCCGCTTCAAGAACAAGCTTCTGCCGCTGATTGCACCCCTGTCCGGGCAGGGCTTGATCCTGTTCCCGCGGGCCATTGCGCATGGGCGAGATGCAAGCCGGTGGGCCGGTGATGGGGACCCATTGGCAGAACTAAGCTGTCGGCCGTGGTGAATGCGGCGTGCGGCGTGAACGTCCGGTAAACCTGGTCGGCCCGAAAAAAGGCTATTTCGGTTTCTGTCGTCCGGTTTTCGGATAGTATTGAATGATGCCCGGCACCGGAGGAGATCCGCCGCCAGCCCCCACAACGGCTGCCCGGGTTGCGGTGAGCCCGGTTGCCGAACCGGAAGCCGTCTTCTCCAGGCGCTCGATCATCATCCTCGTCAGCCTGCTGCTGGGATCGACCACCATCAACTTCATCGACCGTCAGGTGCTGTCGGTCCTCGCCCCCACCATTCGCGACGAATTCGGTCTCAGCAATGCGCAGTATGCCGGAATCCTCAACGCCTTTCTGGTCACCTACATCTTCTCCTACTCTCTGGCGGGCTGGGTTATCGACCGCCTGGGCGTGGGCCGCGGGCTGACTCTCTCGGTTGTCTGGTGGTCGGCTGCCGGGATGCTCACTTCGCTGGCGCGCGGCCCGGCCAGTCTGGCCGCGTTCCGGGCCCTGCTGGCCGTAGGCGAGGGAGGCGGCTGGCCTTCTTTCATCAAGGCAGTCTCCTTGTGGGTCCCTAAGAACGCGCGCAGCCTCGCGATCGGGGTCTGCAACAGCGGTTCCAGCCTGGGAGCAATGATCGCCCCGCCGTTGGTCGTCTTCCTGACGCACCGGTACGGCTGGCGAGCCGCTTTCGTCGTTACGGGTGGGATGGGCTTTCTCTGGGTTCTCCTCTTTCAGGTCTTCCGGCACTTCCATCCCCGCATGCGAGCCACCGACCGGGGGCTGTCCTCCCGGGATCCTTCCGCGCCGCGCGTCCGCTGGATCTCGCTCCTGGGATACCGCCAAACCTGGGCCGTGTTCCTGTGCCGCTTCTTTGCCGACCCGCTGTGGTACTTCTACGTCTTCTGGATTCCGGAGTTCCTTGCCCGCGAGCGGGGCCTTGACCTGTCCGGCATCGGCGCCGTGGCATGGATTCCCTTCCTGGTGTCCGATGTCGGCAACTTTGCCGCGGGGTACGTCACTCTGAAGTTGCAGCGCGCTGGCTGGAGCCCGAATCGCACTCGCAGAACACTCATGCTCCTGGGCGCTTCGCTCTCGCCGGTAGGCATCGCTGCCGTTTTTGCGAATTCCCTGTCTCTGACGATGACGTTCATTTGCATCGCCATCTTCTTCAATATGTTCTGGTCGGTTTCGGTGCACACCCTGCCGGGCGATTTCTTCCCCCCGCACGCGGTTGCTTCAGTATACGGTTTCGGCGGCACTGGCTCGACCGTAGGCTCCGTGATCAGTACGTGGGCGGTCGGGCAGGTTCTCGACGCAACCCACAGTTACACTCCGGTGTTCGTCGGCATCGGACTGCTGCTGCCGGTGGGCTTCGTGGTCGGGACTGCCCTGATGGGGCGGGTTCAGCCCGTGCAAATGGGAGCGGGGGACCCGCAGCCCCCCGCCGGAGCCGTGGCGCCGTGAATGATTGGCGTGCGAGGGGCGCCTCCTCTTTCCGCTCCAGGAAACGGGGCGTGTCCGCTGCCGGACACGCCCCTCGGCAGCTCGAATCCGGTTCCGGGCTCAGAACTCCAGCCGGACCTCGATGCTCTGGTAGAGCCTGCCGACCAGGCCCGAAAAGCTCCCGGAGCTGCTCGTGATCTTTCCGAAGTTTTGAGGGTTCCGGAAATCCACGCTATTGCCGGGCCGCGAGAAGAAGTAGCGCTTGAACGGATTGTTAACGTCGTATTTGATCCGTGCCTTCAAGCGCTCGCGAATGGAGAATTCCTTCATCACCGAGACCTGGTGCCAGAGAATGCCAGGTCCGGTCTGGATATTCCGTCCCGCCTGACCCGGTGTGAAGGACGCCGGATAGGCGAACGCGTTGATGTCGGCCCACGGTAAATCACAACTGCGGTTGAAACGGCATGGGCCGTGCGAATCCCAAGGTATCTTGATGTCGCCGTACGTCTTGCCGGGGGCCATGTTCGGCCGCAATCCTCCCGGCAGGTAGACGTTCGACGTGCCGGAGAAGGTGAAACTGAAGGGAGCCCCGTTTTCCAGAGTCTGAATCACGCTCAACTGCCAGTTCCCCAGGATGGCCTGCACGGCCCGGTTGCTGGATCCCAGCAGCGCCCGGCCCTTGCCGATGGGGAATTCGTAGGTCGCATAGGTGACCCAGCGGTTGGTGACGTCGTAATCGGAGCGGGCCTTCTCCAGCGACCGGTTGTAGAAAGTGATCCCGCCGGCCGAGGCGTCGTCCGAGTCCTCATCGATGGATTTGCTGCGGGTATAGTGCGACGTGAGGGTCAGCCCGTGGGAGTATCGTTTCTCGAAGCGCACCATGCCTGAGTGAAACGTGTTGTGACCCCAGTTGCTGTAGTGTGTGATGCCGCCGAAATGGGTGTACGGGAGGTAATTCTGAGAAGCCTGCCGGATCCTGTTCAGCTCCGCCGGATCGCTGGAGATGTTCAGTGGAATGGCGTTGATGTTCCACTGATTCAGCAGTCCGACTCCGGCCGAGCCCTGGTACGTGAATTCCACGACCATGGTCCTGGAAAACTGCCATTGGAACCCGGCGTTCCAATTCATCACGTACGGAGAGCGTATGTTCGGGTCGTAATACGAAGCCGACCGGCCGCTGTAATTGGTGCCCACAAACGGCGCGGTGCCGTTCGGGGCGATCCGGAACGGGATCGACGGCGGGCCCTTGGACAGGTAAAACGCCACGTCCGGGTTGCCCGGGGATTGCTGGACGGTAGCCGAGGCGTAGTATTCGTCGAAGTTCTCCTGCAGCCCGTTGGTCCAGATGTCCAGGGTGTTCACTGCGAAGCCGGCGCGAAATACCCAGTCCTTTTGAAAGTTGTAAGCCAGCCCGACACGCGGCGCCAGGTTGTTCAGGTCGCGCTTGGCCAGCGGCCCCGCCGGGTGCAGCAGGGCGCCGCGCCGCCCGGTCAAGGCATCCGTTTCGGTCGGGCTGAACTGGCTCTGCTGGCCATACTTCGTGTTATACGGCGTCTCGTATTGCCAGCGGAGCCCAAGGTTCAGAGTCAGCAAACGGCTCACTTTCCAGTCGTCCTGAAGATAGAACGAGTGGGTCCACCAGCGCGGCAGCCAGGTGGCCAGGGCCGTCGTGAAATCGGCGCGCGTAACGGAGCCCAGAAGAAGAGAAGCAAACGCGTTGCCGGTGTTGGGCGTGTAGGGGAATTCCGTGCCGCCGAAGTAATAGCGTCCGGAAGGCTGCGAGGGCACCAGCGTATTCGCCCGCGTCCGCAGGATCTCATAGCCGGTCTTGAAGCTGTGGCGGCCCCGCACCATCGTCAGGTTTTCCTGGAAGTTGATGTTCTCAGTTACCTCTGATGTCTTTCCCTCGGGGAAGCGCGAGTACAGTTGGCCGCCGGACGAGGTGAGGAAGCTGGGCATGGTCTCCGGCCCCACGTTCGGGATGCCGATCTTGCCGGCCCAGTTCTGATCGAGGCTTTCCGGGATCCGGGTGAACTTGCGGCGGGTGGCGCCCAGGCGCACCTCGTTGATGGTGGTCGGACTGATGATGATCGAATCGGACAGCATCAACTGGCTCTGATCGCTCGGTACATTGGTGGCCTGATAGTCGAAGATCGGATTCTTGACAGCGACCTGCCAGCGTCCGTTTCCAGGGCCGCGCCGCCGGTAATCCGAAAAGCGGCCGAAGATCTTGTGGTTGTCGCTGATGGCGTGGTCGATCTTGAAATCGTAGCCCGTCAGGTAGTAGCGCGCCCTCGTATCCGCGCTGCGGTTGCTCTGTGGTCCCTGGCGCGTCATGTACATCTGGTTATTGCGGTTGTCTTCGCCGTTCCATGGATCGAAGGTGAGGAATTTCTGGACGGCCGGATCGAAACGTCCCTTGGGGATCACGTTGCCGGGAAAAGGGGTGCGCGAGTAGCTGCCGCTGGGAAGTTGGATGAGGGTAGCCGGGTCGTAGATGGTGTCGCCCATTCCGCCGAAACTGAAGTCGCCGGCCAGCATGGCCGGGCTGGGAATGGTGACGTCGTTGTTCTCGGAAACTTTCTCGTGATGGCGCTGGAATCCGGTCATGAAGAAGGTCCTGTTGCGGCCGTCGTACAGCTTCGGGAGAAGCACCGGACCGCTCAGACTCGCGCCCATCACGTGATAGCCGAACGCCTGTCTCGGCACCGCGGCATCGTGCCAGTTGCGATGGATCATGCTCTTGCCGGTGTAGCGCTCCTTGGCCACCCCGTGCAGCTGGTTGGTGCCGCTCTTGTAAGTGATGTTCATCACGCCGCCGCCGCTGTGGCCGTACTCCGCCGGCAGGACGGACGTCAGGATCTTTACTTCCTCCATGTTCTCTTCGGGGCTGGAGAGCGAGCGGTTGCCCGAGTCCAGACCCCCGCGGACGGGCTCGACTCCTGGAACGCCGTCAAGCGTCACGTTGAAGGACCGCGAGCGCTGCCCGACCGCATGGCCCCACCCGCCCTGGCTCGTCACACTGGGGAAGATCCAGGGCAGGCTGTAGATGTGACGCTGCGGGTTGGGAATTCTCGTGACCGTTACCGCGGTCACCAGGTGGCCGGCCATCGAGGTCTCCGTCTCCAGCAGCGGCGCTGCTCCGGTTACTTCCACGGATTCGGCGACGCTGCCGATTTCCATCGTTACATCTACCCGGGTCGTCTCGGTTGACCGGACCTGGATGTTACTTCGTACGAGTCTCTTGAAGCCCTGCACCTCGTAGCTGATTTCGTAATACCCGGGATTGAGGTACAAAACCCGGTAAAGGCCTTCGGCGTTAGTTACTACCTTGTAAGTGAAGTCGGTCTCCGGGTTTCTTACGGTTACCGTTACGCCCGGCATGATCGCGCCACTGCTGTCGGTGACGAGACCCGTGATGATCCCCTGGCCGGTCTGACCGAAAGAAACGGAAGAGCACAACAGCGTGGCAAGCACAGCAAGCAGTGCTGGCACACTACTCCTTGGAGGGTAGCCATTGAGTGCCATGTGAACCTCCTTGGGACGCTGACGTGGGGTGGCGCCCCTGGTTCGTGCCCGATACCCGGGTCCCCTGTTTGGCTTGGGGACCAAAACCATTCGACGATCGGTTGGCCGCGCTCTTTCGAATGGAATAGAAAAGCACAATCGAAGGGCGGGCGGCTTCGCCGCGGACTATTATCATGAGGCCGGATGCGGTTGTCAAGAGGCATTTCGAGGTAGATCGGAGAAGCGAAATCAGGCAAATTCCGCCGCGTAAACACTTGCTGCCCGCGGGTAAGTCGCCGGGTTCCCGGCGCTATGGGTCTCCGGCCGGCCCGGACCCCGCATGGGCTGGGGGGCCGCGTGGTAAGCTTGTCGACCGGATGAGAGCAAAGGACGGCGGACGCTGATGTCTCCACAGGAGCCGCCTTGCCGCGCCGTTGACGCCCTGCGGTTTCTCGGGCCGGGCTTCATTCTTTCCGCCGCCGTGGTCGGGTCCGGCGAACTGATCGCCACAACTGCCCTGGGAGCGCGGGCAGGCTACTCCCTGCTATGGGTGGTGCTGGCAAGCTGCCTGGTCAAGGTGACGGTGCAACTCGAGTATGGCAGGTACTGCATCGTCCACGGACGCCCTTCCTTGCAGGCATGGAATGCGGACGCGGGTCCCAGGCTCGGCGGCCGTCACTGGTCGCTGTATGCGGCGCTGGCGTTCCTCATGTCGACATGGTTTGGAGCCGCCGGGATGATGGGGGCGGCAGCGGAAGTTGTCTCTCAACTGTCGCCCCGGGCGCCGCTGGCCTTGTGGCTGGGCTTGCTGGCGGCGGGGCTGAGCCTGCTGGTGTTTCATGGCCGGTACCGCCCCGTGGAGCTAGGCGCGGGCCTGCTGAACCTGGCATTTGTCTCCACCATCCTGTACTGCAACATCGCTCTCCTCGGGACCGCCTATGCCTACGCGCTGGACGACCTGGTGAGCGGCTTGCGCTTCCAGATGCCCGCCGGTGCACTGGGTCTGGCCGCGGCGGTCTTCGGCATTACCGGAGTCGGCTCCGGCGAGATCGTCATGTACCCGTACTGGTGTCTCGAAAAGGGCTATGCTGCCTGGACCGGCCCCCGGGACGGTTCCGAGGAGTGGGCGCGCCGCGCGCGCGGCTGGATCCGGGTGATGAAGATCGACGCCTTGATGGCCATGGCCGCCTACACCATCGTGACCTGCGGCTTTTACCTCCTGGGAGCCGCCCTCCTGCGGCCGCAAGGCGGCATCGCCGACGGAAACCTGCTGGTGGCGCAGCTTTCGCGGCTGTTCACGGCCGTGCTGGGCGAGGGCTCGCGAGCCGTGTTCATGGTGTGCGCCGCTTCCGTGCTGTTCTCGTCTCTGTTCTCCAACACAGCCGGCCTGTCGCGGCTGTGGGCCGACCTGCTGGGGATCTTCCGCCTGATCGACGTGCGCGAACCGTCCCGCCGCCGGAGGGCCGTTGCCGTGCTGGCCTGGATTCTGCCGGCCGCCTGGGCGCTGGTCTACCTGACCATCCAGAAGCCGCTTTTCCTGGTTACTCTGATGGGCATCTCCAATGCCGCGTTCCTGCTGGTCGTCGGCTGGCAGGCGGCCCGCTTCCGGTATCGCCACTCGGACCCGCGCCTCCGCCCGTCCGCTGCCTATGATGTCGCCCTGTGGCTGAGTCTCGCCGCCATCGTCACGGTAGCGGTTGTGCTGGTGCGATCGGCCATGCAATAACGGACCGGTATGAATCCCAGAATCGCTATCATCGGCGCGGGGAAGTTCGGCGAAATGCACCTGCGCGCGTTCTCCCAGATGCAGCGCGATGGAAGGGCCGAGTTGGCGGGGATCGCCGATGTCGATCCCGATCTGGTGAACAAGCGCAGCGAACAATACGGCGCTCCCGGATATTCCGACTACCGCGAACTGCTGGCGAACGAGCCGCTGGATGCCGTCTCCATTGCCACCCCGGACTCCCTGCATCGCGAGATTGCCCTCGCCTGTCTGCAAGCCGGCAAGCACGTCCTGGTGGAGAAGCCGCTGGATACCTCCACCGCAGGTTGCCGCGAACTCATCTCGGCGGCGGAGAGATACAGCCGCCTCCTTCAGGTCGACTTCCACAAGCGCAGCGACCCCTATCACGGCGCGCTCCGCGACCTGGTTCGGAGAGGTTTGCTGGGGAAGATCGCATACGGCTATGCCTACATGGAGGACCGCATCGAGGTGCCCCGGGACTGGTTTCCGCGCTGGGCGGCGCAGAGTTCGCCCGCATGGTTCCTGGGTGTCCACGTGTACGATCTGATCCGCTGGATCACCGGCGCCGAAGTGCGGTCGGTGACTGCGGCCGGCACCCGGGGCAAGCTCTCCGGCCTTGGCATTGACACCTGGGATTCATTGCAGGCCAGGCTCAACCTCTCCACCGGCGCCAGTTTCACGGTGGACACCTCCTGGATTCTGCCGGAAGCCCACGAATCGGTCGTCAACCAGGGCATCCGGATGGTGGGAACCGAAGGAATGATGGAAGTCGATACCCAGGACCGCGGCGTCCGGGGTTGCCTGCGTGAAGCCGTCGACGGGCGTCCCCAGCCCGGCCCGGCCATGCAGACGCTGAACGCAGGCTTCTTCCATGAGGTGGCAGACCCGCGCGGCGGAGTGAGGTACGCAGGATACGGCATCGAGTCGATCCAGCGATTCGTCCTGGACGTCGCGTTTCTGTGCGGCGGCGGTTCTCTTCACGCCTTGGCGGGTTCGTACGCCGATGGATGGGACGGCTTTGCGGCCACCGCGGTCGCCGCCGCGGTGCACGCCAGTGCCGGGTCGGGCGGCGCCATCGTGCCGGTAGAGGAGTTCTAGGATCGCCTCGCGCCGGGGCCCGGCAACCCGCCGGGCCTACTGCACCTTCCTCGCCACCATCCGGACCCCCCGGCCGAAGCCCTCAATCGAGGTCTGGAAGTTGATCTCGCCGCCGGCCAGCGTGCCGTTGTACGTCATCTTCCGCTCCCTGCGTCCGAAGGTTCGGGTGATGGCGAACGAAACCTGGTCGCCGCTGATCTTGCCTTCCCGGATCTCCGTTTCCTCAAACGCAGTGCTCTTCACGGTGCCGGTCAACTCCTCGCCCTTTTGCTTGAAGGTGAAGGTCGTCTCTCCGGATTCCCGCGGCAGCCCTCCCCCGTAAAGCGTCTTGAACTCCGCCTTCCACTGCCCGCTGATGTCTTCGGCAGCGGCAGGAAGCGCGATGAGCGCCAGGAGCACAACCCAGACTGCAATTTCAAGAATTCGACACGTTCTCATCCCGGAATTCCTCCTGAGCGGCATGCAAGGCCTGTTCAACTGAGCCGGCGCCGCGAACGCACGCCGGCGCCTTCTCAGTCCCTCTGGCCGCCGTTCCGCCGCGTTCCCTCGGCTTGACAACCTTCCAGGCCTACGGCATCTTCCTGGCCACCATCCGCACGCCGCGGCCGAAACCTTCGATCGCGGTCTGGAACTTGATCTCGTCGCCGGCCAGCGTCCCCGTGTACGTCATCTTCCGTTCCCTGCGTCCGAAAGTGCGGACGATGGCAAACGAAATCTGGTCGCCGCTGATCTTGCCTTCCCGGATCTCGGTTTCGCCAAACGCCGTGCTCTTGACCGTGCCGGCCAGTTCCTCGCCCTTCTGCTTGAA
>JADZAF010000342.1 GCA_020852755.1 Bryobacterales bacterium | reverse complement strand
TTCCCGAACCGCTCCTTGCAGTCGCGGCTCAGTACGCGGGGCATTGGCCGGCCGGGCCGGTGTCCAATTTGCCCATCCACCACAAGGCCAGTCGGCGAGGCGCCAGGGACGAACCGACACTAGTAGAAGGCGTTGAAATGCGCGCGGTCAGCCGCGGTCCCCGAACCGCTCCTTGCAGTCGCGGCTCAGTACGCGGGGCATTGGCCGGCCGGGCCGGCCTCCAACGTAGCGGCGGCTGCACTTGTCCCCACGGACTCGCGGCTCGCCCAGGGTGAAGAAACTCGGGGAGCGCCGTTTTCCGAGCCGCGACCAGAGGAAGCGGTTGAGTTTTTTCCGGGAAGCGGCAGATGCCGGATCCTCCGTTGAGCGGGAAGCTGTATGCTGAAGACATCAATTTCTGTCACTGGGGGCTTCGCGCCGCGGTTTCATGCGGCGGCCGGGCCGTTCCAAGAGAAGGGATCGCCTATGCTTCTCCGCTTGCATTGCCGGCGCTGCTTCGACCCGCTGCATGGAAAACCGCCCGGCTCTCCGAACCGCGGCAGGGTTGGCTTCACGCTCCTCTGCGCACTGCTGGTCGCCGCGAACTGCCAGGGGCAGGAGTGGCAGCATTGGGGCGGCGACGCAGCTGGGACGAAGTACTCGCAGCTTGACCAGATCAACAGGGAGAACGTTTCCAGGCTCAAGGTCGCCTGGACCTACGACACCGGCGACTGGAGCGACGGCAGCCGATATCCCACGCGCTCGGCATTCGAAGCGACGCCCCTGGTGGTGGACGGCGTGATGTACGTAAGCACGCCGTTCTGCCGTCTCCTCGCGCTGGACCCCGAAACGGGCGAGAAGCTCTGGGAGTTCGATCCGAAGATCGACCGCGGCATGCGCGCCAATCTCTTCGTCAGCCGCGGCGTGACCTACTGGCAGCAGGGAAGCAGGAAGCGAATCTTCCTTGGCGACCTGCACGGCCGGCTCTTCTCGATTGACGCCGGCGCCGGCAAACCGGACCCGGAGTTCGGCACGGGCGGCATGCTCGACCTGAGAGCCGGCGTCGCGGACCGGTTTCCTGACAATCAATACAAGCTGACCTCGCCCGTGGCAGCCTGCCGGGACGTGGTGATTGCCGGAAGCCTGGTCAGCGATGGCGCGCCGAAGGGGCCCAGCGGAGACATCCGCGGGTTCGATGCCGCCACCGGGAGGCTGCTCTGGAGGTTTCACACCGTTCCGCGCCCGGGAGAATTCGGCCACGACACCTGGCAGGGCGGCTCCTGGAAGGACCGCGGCGGAACCAACGCCTGGTCGGTGATGAGCGTGGACGAGAAGAACGGGCTGGTCTTCGTGCCGCTCACATCCCCCAGCTACGACATGTACGGGGGCGACCGCAAGGGCGCCAACCTCTTCGGCAACTCCGTAGTGGCGCTGGACTGCCGTACCGGGCGGCGCATCTGGCATTACCAGACCGTGCACCACGATGTTTGGGACTACGACCTGCCCGCCCAGCCGGTGCTGGTGACCGTTAAGCGCCAGGGCAGGGAGGTCCCCGCGGTGGCGCAGGTCACCAAGATGGGCTACACCTTCGTGCTGCACCGTCTCACCGGGGAGCCGTTGTTCCCGGTGGAGGAACGTCCCGTGCCGAAGAGCGCCGTCCCCGGCGAGGAGACCTGGCCCACCCAGCCCGTTCCCCTGAAACCGCCTCCCTTCGCACGACAGTCGGTTTCGCGCGATGACATCAGCGGAGTCACGCCCGAATCGCGGAAGGAGTGCCTGGAGATCCTGGACGGCGCGGATGTGGACGTCAGGATCTATGATCCGTTCGGCGAGCGGGACGCGATCATCATGCCCGGGCTGAACGGCGGTGCGAATTGGGGCGGAGCTTCCTTCGATCCGGCCGCCGGGCTGCTGTACGTCAATTCCATGGATGTCGGAGGATTGTTCCGGCTGGTGAAGCGCCCCGAGGGTTCCGAGATCCCCTACGCACTGCGCGCCAGGAAATACGAGTTCCTCTGGGATTCGAAAGGCTATCCCTGCCAGAAGCCGCCGTGGGGAATGCTGACTGCGATTGATCTCAACACCGGCAGCTTCCGGTGGCGTGTGCCCCTGGGCGAGTTTGACGAACTCAAGGCCCGCGGTGTTCCCAAGACCGGGACGCCGAACATCGGCGGCTCCGTGGTCACCGCCGGGGGACTGCTGTTCATCGGCGCCACGAATGACCGGAAGTTCCGCGCCTTTGACAAGGAGACCGGCGCGGAACTCTGGACCGCCTCGCTTCCGGCCAGCGGATTCGCCACGCCCGTGACTTTCCGGGGCAAGAGAACCGGGAAACAGTTCGTGGTCATCGCGGCCGGCGGCGGCAACAAGTACGACAAGGCGTTCACCGGCAAGCTGGTGGCTTTTGCCTTGCCGTAAGTACCTCGCCGATGAAGCACGCCGTGGTCATCGTACTCGCTGTTCCGCTCGTGAGCCTTCTCGCTCAGCGGGCCCCGGTCTCTGACCGCAAGGAGGAGAAGTTGCCGCGGGCGGTTTCGCCGCAGCCGGTGGCGTTCAGTCACAGGAGCCACGCAGCTCTGGGCCTGCGATGCCTCGACTGCCACAAAGGGGCGGCCGAAAAGGACCAGGCCGGTATGCCGGCGGCGTCGCTGTGCATGGGATGCCATACGACCGTTAAGGCCGGGAGCCCGGAAATCATCAAACTTGCCGGAATTCACAAGCGCGGCGGGCAGCCCGCCTGGGTGCGCGTCTATCGGGTCCCCGGATTCGTCTTCTTCAGCCACGCCAGCCACGTTAAAGCCGG
>JADZAF010000341.1 GCA_020852755.1 Bryobacterales bacterium | reverse complement strand
TGGGCACGCACATTCCCGAGGTGATCGACTACGTGGAGTCCAGGGGCTGGGACGTGGATTTCTACATGACCTGCCTGTACAACCTGAGCCGCACACCGGAAGAGCAGGCGAGGCTGGCGGGGCGGCAGGTTTCGGGGGAACTGTTCCGGGACGCGGACCGGACGCAGATGCTGGAGCGGGTGCGGCGCACGCGGCGGCAGTGTCTGATCTTCAAGGTCTACGGAGCCGGGCGGCACTGCGATTCCACGCGGAGGATGATGGCGGCGCTGGACCAGGTGGCCGGCTACGCCAAGCCGCGGGATGCCGTGGTGATTGGGATGTTCCCCAAGTACGGGAACCAGGCGGAGGAAAACGCGGCGCTCTTCCGGCGGGCCTTCAGCCCGTCGTAGTCACGGCTTCGGAGACGGTTTCGATCAGGCTGCGGAAGGAGGCGGCGAAGGACTCCACACCCTCGCGCAGAAGCCGGGTGGTGACGGCGTCCAGGGAGATGCCCAGCGCTTCCAGGCCGAGGAGCGCGCGTTCGGAACTCTCGGGATCCTCGGCCAGGGAGTGCCGCAGGCGACCGTGGTCCCGAAAGGCGTCCGCGGTCTGGGGCGGCATGGTATTCACGGTTTCTTCGCCGATCAGCTCCTCGACATACATCACGTCCCGGTAGGCGGGGTTCTTGGTGCTGGTGCTGGCCCACAGCAGACGCTGTGGGCGGGCGCCGAGGGCCTGGAGTTTTTCCCACTCCGCTCCGGAGAAGATGTCGCGATAGCGGCGGTGCGCCCGCTTGGCGTTGGCGATGGCGGCCTTGCCCAGCAGAGCGCGGAGCCCGGGCCGTTCGGCGGGGGAGGCCGCGCGCATTTTCTGCTCCAGCATGGCGTCCACGGCGGTGTCGATGCGGCTGACGAAGAAGCTGGCGACGCTGGCGACGGCCTTTACGTCCTGGCCGCGTTGGGCGCGCTCGCCCAGGGCGCGCAAATAGATCCTGGCGACCCGCTCGTAGACGGAGACGGAGAACAGCAGCGTGATGTTGACGTTGACGCCTTCGGAGAGGAGGGCCTCGATGGCCGGCAGGCCTTCTTCGGTGGCGGGTACCTTGATCATCAGGTTGGGACGTCCGATCTGGCGCCAGAGCCTGCGGGCTTCGTGGAGCGTGGCGCGGGTGTCGCGGGCCAGTTCGGGGTCCACTTCCAGGCTGACGTAACCGTCCTGGTTCTCCGTGCGGTCGTAGACGGGGCGGAGCAGGTCGGCGGCCCTGAGGATGTCGCGGCGGGCGAGCTGCTCGAAGATCTCCTTCGGCCGGCCGCGGGCGGCGCGGAGGGCATCCAGTTCCCCGGCGTAGTCGGTGCTCTCGGCGATGGCCTTCTGGAAGATGGCGGGGTTGGAGGTCAGCCCGCGCAGGCCGTCGCGCTCGATCATGGCTTGCAGGCCTCCGTCCTCGACAAAGCTGCGGCGCATGTAATCCAGCCAGAAGGACTGGCCGTAGGCGGCGAGTTCGGCTAAGGGATTCACGAATCCTCCTCGAGTTTTCGGATCTTGTCGAGGCGGCGTACGTGCCGGGGCTCGGCGGTGAAGCGGGCCCGCAGGAAGGCCTCGACGAGTTCCTGGGCCAGGGCCGGGCCGATGATGCGCCCGCCGAGCACCAGGACGTTCATGTCGTCGTGCTCCACGCCCTGGTGGGCGGAGTAAATGTCGTGGCAGAGGCAGGCGCGTATGCCGGCCAGCTTGTTGGCGGCCACGGTGGCGCCGACGCCGCTGCCGCAAACGACGATGCCGCGCGCGGCCTGGCCGCCGGAGACGGCGCGCGCAACGGCGGCGGCGGAATCGACGTAGTCGTCGCCAGGGTCGAACTGGTGGGCGCCCAGGTCGTTTACTTCGTGGCCGTTCTGGCGGAGGGCCGCGGCGAGAGCCTGCTTGAGTTCAAATCCGGCGTGATCGGCTCCCAGAGCGATTTTCATTTTCGACCTTCTCTTATTGTGAGCCGGTGGGAGAGGGTGGGGAGGCGGGGGTGTTAGGGGAGATGGTGCGGGGAGGCACAGATTGGCGGGGGCTGCGAACCCGGAGACAGACCGGTCCCTTCAAATCGCGGACGCACTCGTCTGTCCCCCGGGCTTGCTCAGGCGCGGACGTCGAAGATCCGCTCGGCGTATTCGCGGCTCAGGCGGATGTTCTCCTCCAGGCTGCGGGTGACCTGGGTTCCTTTTTCATAGGCCAGTTCGACTACGAGGTAGCCGGTGAAGCCGGTTTTCTTCAGGTAGGCCGCGATAGGCCGGTAGTCCGGCTCGCCATCGCCAAGCGACTCCATCCAGACGCCGCTCCTGCCGCTTCGCAGGTGAAGGCTGAGCAGGCGGCGTCCGGACTCGCGCAGCAGGGCCAGGGGGTCTTCGCCGCTGCGGACCGCCCAGTCGGTATCGACGCAGGTGTACACACGCCTGGTGTGGGATAGCTGGTGCCGCCACTCGCGCCCTTTCTCCTTGAGTTCCGGAGTGTGGTGGTGGGTCATGAGGCGCATGCCGTGGCGTCCGAGCATTCCGGCCAACCGGTCCAGATTGCGCGCCTGGAGGGCCAGTTCCTGATCGGTCTTGAGTTCCTGGCGCGGTTTCGGGCTGGGGTTGACGTTGACGTCGCGCACGCCGGCCGGCCGGGCCGTTTCGGCGAGTTTGAGGATCTCGCCGATGGACTTCTCCGCCGCCTCCGGCTCGTGGAAGGCGCCGCCGCTGTAGACGACCGGGCATTTCAGGCCCTGCTCCCGCAACAGCGCGATAGTCTTGGCGCTCAGCTCGGGACTGAAGAACTGCGAGACCAGTTCCACCTGGCTGTAGCCCGCCCGGCGGATGGCGGGAAAGGCCTCGGCCATGCCCTCGGCCAGCGTCTGCTTGCGGGCGTTGAACTGCTGGGTCCAGACGTAGATCTGGGCTGTCAGGATGGGCTGGTACTGTGCGGCCTTCAGGCCGCCGGCCGCGGCCAGCGCGGTTACCATTTCGCGTCGGGTGAGGTTCATGGGAGTTTCCGCTCCGATTCATGATACGACGATGCCGCCCGGGCGGTCGGCCGCAGGACTGCGCCCGGAGGGTTCAGGGAACAGCGCAAGGGAATATCGAACCATTGGCCGCGGCCGGGTGCACGTTCTTCTCAGCGCGCCGGTTCCCGCCCTGGGGGCCACGCTACAATAGTCATTTCCGCTCCATGCGCGCCGTGATTACAGAGCAGGACGTTCCCCTTTCCGGGGAGTTGAGAGTCGCGGCTGGAACCCTGTTCACGCCTTCGGCCCGCGACCTGGCGGAAGTCCGCGGTATACGCATCGTGGAACTGCCGGCAGACCAGTTACACGGCTGCGCCCCGCCGGAAAAGACCGTGGCGCTGGGCGCCGATCACGGCGGCTTCCGCATGAAGGAGGCCCTGAAGCCGGTGATCGAAAGCCTGGGGTTGGAGGTCCGCGATGTCGGCGTTTACGAGGAAACGCCGGCCGATTACCCGGATATTGCGCTCCAAGTGGCCGAATTGGTTTCCGGAGGAAAGGCCCTCCGCGGGGTGGTGATCGACGGCGCCGGAACCGGCTCCTGCATGGCCGCCAACAAGGTTCCGGGAGTGCGCGCGGCCCTATGCTATGATAGGGCGTCTGCGCGCAACAGCAGGGAACACAACGACTCCAACGTGCTCACGCTCGGCGGCCGTCTGCTGACTCTGACGCAGGCCGAAGACGTGCTGCGCACCTGGCTGGCCACGCCTTTCGCGGGCGGGCGGCATGCCGGCCGGGTGGAAAAGATCAGGGCCATCGAGCGGAAGTACTTCCGATGAATTCCGGCGAGTTAGATCAACTGGTGGTGCGGATCGGGGACCGGATTCTCTCCCGCCTGGGCCTGCTGGAACCGGGAACGCGGCCGGCGAGGCCGGCGTCGAGCGGGGTCCCGGCGCCGGGGGCCCTGCGCGCCGGCGCTTCGATCGCCGGGCTGATCGACCACACCCTGCTGCGGCCGGAGGCCACCGCCGCCGATGTGGCCGCCTTGTGCCGCGAGGCGGTCGATTACCGCTTCGCCAGCGTGTGCGTGAATCCCTGCTGGGTGTCTCTGGCCGTGGCCGAGCTGGCCGGTTCCCCGGTCAGAACCTGCACGGTGGCCGGCTTTCCGCTGGGCGCGGCCATGACGGAGATCAAGGCCGCCGAGGCGGCCGCGGCGGTCCGGGCGGGAGCGGCGGAGATCGACATGGTGATCAACGTCGGGGCGCTGCGCTCCGGGGACTACGAGCGCGTGCGCCAGGACATACGAGCGGTGGTGCGGGTCTGCCACGAAGCCGGCGCGATCGTGAAAACCATTCTCGAGACCGCTTATTTGGACGACCACCAGAAAGCCGTGGCCTGCGCCATCGCCAAGATGGCGGGCGCCGATTTCGTGAAGACCTCGACCGGCTTCGGGCCCGCCGGGGCCACCGAGCACGACGTGGCGCTGATGCGCCGGGTGGTGGGGCCGGAGATGGGGGTGAAGGCCGCGGGCGGCATACGAACGCTCGAGGACCTGCGGAAGATGGTGGCGGCCGGAGCCAGCCGCATCGGAGCCAGCGCCGGCGTCAAGATCGTGGAGGCGGCCGCGTCCTGAGGCTTCCGCAAATGTCGTCCACGCCGGTTCCATTCAAAGAACGATCCGACCTGCTGGATTTCCTGCTGGAGATTTCGACGGTCACTTCGGAAACGCTGGACCTGGACCGGGTGCTGGCCAGCATCGCCGAGAGCATCCGGCGGGTGATTCCGTTCGAGTTGTTCGCCATCCTGCTGTTGAACGAGAAGCGGCAGGACCTGCGCATCCGCTACGCGGTGGGGCATCGCGAAGAGGTGATCAGGAACCTCTCGATTCCGCTGGGGCAGGGAATCACCGGCGCGGCCGCGGCGCACCGCCAGCCGATCCTCTCGGGCGACGTGCGCAGCGATCCCCGCTATCTGAAGACGGTGGACGCGGTGCAGACCGAGATGGCGGTTCCCATGATCGCGCGGAACAAGCTGGTGGGCGTGATCGACGTGCAATCCACGCGGCCGAGGGCGTATTCGGAGTACGACCGCTCGCTGCTGGAGCTGATCGCCTCGCGCGTGGCCGTGACCATCGAGAACGCCCGCCTGTATCGCAGGGTGGAGCGGCAGAACCGCATGTTCCGGACCCTGGCGAGCATCTCGCAGGAGTTTTCCTCCATCCTGGAGCTGGATCAGCTGCTGAGCCAGCTGGCCGCGCTGGTGCGGCGGCTGATCAATTACGACGCCTTCAGCATTCTGCTGCTCGATCCGGGAGAAAAGGTGCTGCGCCACCGCTTCTCCAGCCGCTATGACCAGCGGCGCGAGATCGACAACATTCCCATGGGAAAAGGAATCACGGGAGCGGCGGCGGAAGCGCGGCAGGCGATCCGGGTGCGCGACACCGCGGCCGACCCGCGCTACATCGCCTCCCACCCGGACATCCGGTCGGAAGTGGCGGTGCCGCTCATCGTGCAGGACCGGCTGGTGGGGGTGATGGACCTGGAGAGCGAGCGCATCGGCTTTTTCACGGACGATCACCTGCTGATGCTGTCGCTGCTGGCGCCCCAGGTGGCCAGCTCGGTGGAGAACGCGCGGCTCTACGAGGAACTGGCCGCGCGCGAGCGGCGCATGGAAGAGGACCTGCGCGCGGCTCGGGAACTGCAGTCGGTGCTGCTGCCCCGGGAGGCCCCGGAAATCGAAGGTCTCGAGATCGCGGTGAGGCTGCGGCCGGCGAGGGAGATCAGCGGCGACATCTACGACTTCTTCGAGCACGTGGAACACGGCGCCTCCCACATGGTGGCGGCCTTCGGCGATGTCAGCGGGAAGGGCGCCGCCGCGGCCCTCTACGGCGCGCTGGTGGGCGGCCTGCTGCGCATGCTGGGGCCGCGCCGCCGCGACCCGTCCCTGCTGCTGGACGGCTTGAACGACGCCCTGCTGGAGCGCAAGGTGGACGCCCGCTACGTGACCCTGTTGATCCTGGTGTGGCATCCCCATTCCGGCGAGTTCACCATGGCGAACGCAGGCGCGTTTACCCCCATGATCCGCCGGCGGGGGGAGATTCTGAAGGTGCGGGTGGAGGGTGTCCCTTTAGGCCTGCTGGAAGCGCCCGAGTACGAGCAGGCGCGCTTCCAGTCCCAGCCGGGCGACCTGCTGGTGCTCTATTCCGACGGCATCACCGACCACCTCAACCCGGACGGCGAGGACTATGGGCGGCGGCGGCTGGCCGAGGTGGTCCGGGAGGCCGGCGACCAGTCCGCCGAAGCCGTGGCGGACGCGATTCTCGCCGACGTGGATCGCTTCGGCGCAGACGCCCCCGCGTTTGACGACCAGACCCTGGTGGTCATCCGGGTGAGATAGAAATTGCATGCAAAATAGCCGCTTTTCCTTATTCTGCCTTTCGTATTTCCATGTTCTGCTATCGCGATAACACTTTTTACTGTGAAGAGGTCCCGCTGGCCGACATCGCCCGGCGCGCGGGCACGCCCTGCTACGTGTATTCGGCCGGCGGCATCCTGTCGCGCTACCGGGCCTATGACGAAGGCCTGGCCGGGCTGGAACACATGGTCTGCTATGCGGTGAAAGCCAATTCCAGCCTCGGCGTGCTGGCGCTGCTGGCGCGGGCCGGGTCCGGCTTCGACATTGTCTCGGGCGGCGAGCTGCACCGCGTGATCCAGGCGGGCGGGGACCCGGCCCGGGTGGTGTTTTCGGGCGTGGGCAAGACCTCCGAGGAAGTGGATTACGCGCTGGCGCGGGGGATCCACAGCTTCAACTGCGAATCGGAAGCCGAGCTGGCGCTGATTGACGCGCTGGCCGCGCGGCGCGGGGTGCGGGCGCACTTCTCCCTGCGCGTCAACCCGGACGTGGACGCGGGCACGCATCCTTATATTTCGACCGGGCTCAAGGAGCACAAGTTCGGGATCGAGATCGGGGAGACCGAAGCGATCTACGAGCGTGCACGCGGGATGCGGAACCTGGCGGCGGCGGGGGTGAGCTGCCACATCGGATCGCAGCTCCTGGATACCGGGCCGATTCTGGAGGTGGTCGACAAGATGCTCGCGCTGGCGGAGCGGCTGCGCTCCGCGGGCCACGCCATCCGGCACCGGGATTTGGGTGGAGGTCTGGGAATCGCGTACCGGGAAGGCGATCAGGCCCCGGACATCGGCGGCTACATCCGGCGCATACGCGAGAAGCTGGAAGGCAAGGGACTGGCCGTGATGGTCGAGCCGGGCCGCTCGATCGTGGGGGCCGCGGGCGTGCTGATCACGCGCGTGCTCTACCGCAAGCGCACCGCGAACAAGGAATTCATCGTGGTGGACGCAGCGATGAACGACCTGCTGCGGCCCTCGCTATACCAGTCGCATCACGAGATCGTGCCCCTGCGCCGTACCGGCTTCGGCAGCGTGGTGGCGGACGTGGTGGGCCCGATCTGCGAATCGGGCGATTTCCTGGCGCGCGACAGAGAAATCGCTAACGTCGCGCCCGGGGACTTGATGGCCGTCTGCACTGCCGGAGCGTACGGCTTCGTGCTCTCCTCGAACTACAATTCCCGCCCGCGGCCTCCCGAGATTCTAGTGGAAGGCGACCGCTGGCGGCTGATCCGCGCGCGCGAGACCTACGAGGATCTCGCGCGCGGGGAATCGCTTTGACCAAATTGCGCGATCTTCGTCTCGAGATCGGCCAGTCCTTTTCGCAGAATGAGCTGGTACCTGGGGTTGCGCGCGGTTTCGAGTTCGTGGAGGACGCGGACCCGGGAGAGCAGCAGGTTTTCCTTCTCCCTCATCCAAGCCGCTTGTTCGAGATCGATGCCCTCAATTTTGGCCGTTTGTTTGGCCTCTTCGGCCGATTCTATTTGCGATTCGACCGACTTGCTTGCCCAACCTTTAGCCATGTTTGTGAGTGTCTTCTCACTCCCATTATAGAGGACCGGTTCGGGCAGCAGCGCGGCGGGCGCATTAAACCTTGTTAAGGGTGAAGCGAGTTCGGCGACAGGCTGCGAAACCCCGTAATTCTAAAGGTCTTCGCAGCCTGTCGCCGGATCTCCTAGGGAACCCGCTTGTCGTTCCAGAACGCGGCGTAGGCGGCTTTGCCCTCGATCAGCAGCGCGTGCGAGAAGAACGCGCCGGCCGAATTGGTCCAAACGCCGCCGGAAAGGCGGCCAAGCCTGCCGCCTCCCATGGTCTTGGCGATGTCGTTCTCCTTGCCGAAGGCGGTCAGGCTTCCGGCGGTTCCCACGATGACGTTGCGGGCGAAGTCCGGCACGCTGCCGAAGTTCCGGACCTGGACCGCCATCTCGCCGGAATCGGCGAGGGTGAACGGCCCGCCGGGGAGGAGCGGCCCGGCCGTTCCGCCATCCGGAAGGGCCTGTCCTTCGACCAGGCGGGCAACCGGAGCGGAGCCCGGGGCGGCACGGAAGATGCCGTTTCTGACCGTCGCGCTATCGGTCTCCGCCCAGAAGGCGGCCTGGCCCGGATTGTTCAGAAGCAGCGTGGGGTGGTTGAAGGCGGTGAACGCGCCCCCGCTGGGGGCCGCCTGGCCGGTCATGGCGATGGTTTGCAGCGCGCCGGCGCTGTCGCCCAGCAGGATGGCGGTCTGGTTGTCCGTAAGCGCGCACGAGAACGCGACCTTGCCCAGGTCGTTCAGCCTCGGCGGGTACGTCCAAAACGTCAGGATGGAGTAGCCTGAGACGGCATCACCGGTCTGAGCTACCTTGACCGGCGATGCGGCCCCGGAGGTTCGGATGAGGACGGCCTGGGTGTAGGGGTAGGGACCCAGCGTGGCTTTGAAGGCAACGTCGCCGTGGTTGTTGATAGCCGGCGAATAGGCGCTGGCGATCGCCGCTCCGTCAGCCAGTGTATCGCCCGATTTGGCGACGGTGCGGGCGCCGCCGGCGACCGATCCAGCGAACACGCCCGAGCCTGCGGGAAGGCCGGCGGAGGAGATGTCGGACTGGAAGACGGCTTCCCCCAGGTGGTTGAAGCCTTGCAGGCTGGGCCGGTTGAAGCTGGACCCGCCCCCGCCGGGGAGAGGATCCCCGGTGGCGGCGATCTTGTGGATCGCTCCGTCCGCGGGGCTGTGGATATAGACTCCCTCGCTGTAATAGGTCAGCCCGCCGACCTCGTCCCCGACCGTGAAGGCCACTTCCTCGCGGTTGTTGATCATCGGATTGTAGAGATCGACGATCACTCCGCCCCCCGGCAGGGTGTCCCCCTCTCCGGCGATCCGGCGAACGGTTCCTCTCTTGAACGCCTTGGTGTAGAAGGCGGACTTGCCGCCTGCCCTGAGGGCGGTGAAGAGGAGTTCATCATCGCTGGCCAGCGCACCGGCCCCGATCCGCCGGAGCACGATTCTGGCGTCGGCCGGAAGGCTGTCGTTGGTGTCCACGACGGATTCGACAGGGCCCGCAGCCGCCGGAGCCAGGAAGAGGCCAGTCCCCTGATTGGAGTTCAGGATATCCGCCTGGAACAACAACTGGCCCGCGCTGTTGAGATAGAAGGTGTTGGCACGGTCGGCCAGGCCGAAGGCGCCTCCTCCGGGTTCCGCGTCGCCCTCCTGGACGATTTTGGATAGAGCGCCGCCGCTCCAGCGCAAAAGGGCGTAGCTCGACAGTGAGCCCGCGGTTGTGAGGGAGGTCCGGAAAGCCACTACGTCGCTGTCGTTCAACACGCCGGGCGAGGGATTCCCAATATCGGCTCCGGGAATGACATCGGAGATGGATTGAGACTGGTAGGCGACAGGCTGGAAGGCGCCGGGTGTCCAGAGGAACAGGCCCGCGTAATAGCTCATGGGAGTCGAAGTCTGGAACTGATTCCAGAACAGAACCTTCCCGTTCGCGTTGAAACCGTGGATGACCGGGTACGTGCTGCTCCAGACTGCATCCGGGAAGCCGGAGACGGGGGCGGGATCTCCCTGGCGCACGACTTTCGTCACGGTCGCCGGGTCCGGCGCGGCGATCCAGATGCCGGCGAGGCTGCCCTCCCGGGCCCGGAACGCCACCTGGCCGTTCGGTCCGACACGGCAGCCGGCCGCCGCGCCTTCGGGTTCCAGACCGGGGGTTGCAAGCCGGGAGGTGGCGCCGGCCCTGCGGACGTAGAGGGCCACGGCTGGAGTGCCGCCGGCAGGCTGCGAGAAGAACGCGACGTCGCCGGCGCCGTTGATGCCGATCAGGGACACATTGCGGTACGTCCCGCCGTCCGGGGCCGGCTGGCCGTCGACGGCAATCGCGCTTACGGGGCCGCCGGGCAACTGGGTGAAGACTCCGGTGACGCCGTAGCCCAGCGGCTCGCTGCGCCCCTCGAAGGCGATCACATCGCTGCCGTTGATCTGTAAACGGCCAAAGGTGGCGAACTTGTGACCGGCGGCGCCGGGCACATCGTCTCCCCGCCTGACGACCACCTCGTAGCCGGCGCCGTCGTAGCGGATGAGCGCCAGGCCCGAGGGCGAGTTCTTGAGCCCATAGGTCTGGACAAAGACAGCCCGGCCGGCTTCGTTGACCTGGGTTCCCTGGCCGACCCCGTCCAGCACGCTGCCGGGAATAGCGGGCAGGCTGTCGCCGGATTGCAGCAGACGGGCGCGCCCTCCGGCGCTGGTCCACTTGAAGAATCCGGTTGCATAGCCGGCGGTGAAATAGACCTGGCCGCCGCCGCCGAGCGCATAGGTCAGGGTGCCGCCAAAGCGGTCGCTCAGGCCGCCGAGGCGGGGGTCAATGTCGGTGACGACGGGTTGGATGATTTCCGGCGCCGCGGCAATCATCACCGAGGCGGCGAGAAGCAGAAAGACGAATCCGAGCTTTCGACGAGTCATAGTCGTTCTCCACGTGTGGTTCTGTCTGCTCCGGCCTGCACTTGGG
>JADZAF010000340.1 GCA_020852755.1 Bryobacterales bacterium | reverse complement strand
TGCCCAGGTTGCGCATGGCGCAGCGCTCGAAAGTGCAGTGCCGCATGCCGCGGGCGGTGATGGCGGCCGCTACGCTGGCCGAGCCCTGCGGATCGTTGGAATTGCCGGGCGGCAGGTGAAAGTTGGTGTACTGGAACGACAGGTTGCGGAAGGCCAGGTGCTCCACGAACCGCCCGCCGGCCGGATCGCCTTCGAAGCGCAGCAGCGCCGGAGCCAGAGGCGCGATCACCTCCGCTTTCCCCAGGTCCTCTCCGGGCATCGGGATGTAGGAGAGCACGCCCGTCTGCCGGTCCAGGTACCACTCTCCGGGAGCGTCCAGACCCTCGTACAGGTTCTCCACGATGTAGCGGGCGCCATCGTCGGTAAAGTCGTCGGTGAATACCTTCCCCGCCTTGTGCTTGAAGGTGACGATGTTCTTCACGGTGTCGACGCTTTGCACCGGCAGGTGCGAGTCGGTCCAAAAATGATAGACGATCACCTCGACGTCGTTGAGATTGTGCCAGTCCGGGCGTATGTCGCCGGGCGCGAACTCGAACGACTGGCAGTCGGTGTGGTAGCCGACCGTCTTGCCGGTGCCTTCCGGAAAACCCTTGACCCGCAGGAAGCCCTGGTTGGGTGTGCGGGCGCGGCGGCGCAGCGTGCCGTTGACGTAGAGCTGGTTGAAGTACCAGCGGCCCGCTTTCACTTCGTCGATCGCCGTGGTCCACACGCCTTTCTCGCCGCGGGTCCACCCCTTGATGGGACGTCCGCCGCTGATCACGGGGCGTTCTCTGCGGTAGGCCGTGTAGGTGATCGGGGCGCCGGCCGTGCCGGAGTCCGCGGCCGTGAATACCACGGGCTCGCTCAGCAGATGCAGGCCGCCCCGCAGGTACACCGTCACCGGCGACTTCAGGGCGCCTTTCTGCTTCAGGCCGCGGATCTCGTCCCGTGCCCGCGCCAGGGTAGCAAAGGCCTTGCCGGGGCTGCGGCCGGCATTGCCGTCGTTGCCCTGGGGAGAAACATAGAACGACAATTCCGCCGCGGGTGCGGAGAAAGCCGCCAGGCAAAAAAGCGCCAGGAGTGAGGAAAATCGATCAGTGAGCCTCATGACAGTAAGGCTCATTCTACAGCCTGGGCAACCAGGACCGTGCATGCCCAGCCACGGCGCGTAGGGAGCGGCTGCACTCCGGGCCGGCAGTATAATGCCTGTTTTCGATGCCGAGGTCTTCGATGATCGCACGGATTCTCCCTGGCCTGATTCTTTTCGCCTCCCTGCTGAACACGCAGCCCGTCCCGCAGAGTCCCGAGTGGCGGCCGCCCGCGGTGGAAGCCCCGCTGCGGCCGCAGGCCGCCTGCGCCGCTCTGCGCGCCTGGACGGGCTACGACTTCACCGTCATCGCCGCGGTCCTCCAGCCGGCGGCGGCCGGGCTCCCCGAGTTCTGCCGGGTGACCGGGCAGGTGCAGCCCGAGGTTCGCTTCGAAGTCGCCCTCCCCTCCGTCTGGAACAAGCGCCTGCTCATGGCGGGCAACGGAGGCTATGCGGGCGAGGATATCGACGCTCCCGGCCGGGCGGGCGCGCGCAACGCGGCCCTGCGAATGGGTTTCACCTTCGCCCAGACCAACACCGGGCACGACGCCCGGCAGGAACCGCTGGGCAGCTTCGCTCTGAACTCGCAGAAGCTGTTCGATTACGCCTTCCGCGCGGTGCACGTCACCGCGGAAACGGCCAAGCGGCTGGCGGAGGCCTACTACGGCGCCCGGCCGGCGCGTTCCTATTTCCAGGGATGCTCGACCGGCGGCCGGCAGGCCCTGATAGCGGCCCAGCGTTTCCCGGGAGACTTCGACGGCATCGTGGCCGGAGCTCCGGTGCTCGATTTCAGCGGCACCATGATGCAATACACTTCCTGGGCGCGGGCACTGGAGGCGGGACCCATTCCGCCATCCAAGCTCAAGCTGCTGGCCGAGCGCATCTATGCCGGGTGCGATGCCAGGGACGGATTGCAGGACGGGCTGATCGACGATCCGCGCCGCTGCGGCTTCCAGCCCTCCCGGCAGCTGCCCCGCTGCACGGGAAGCGACGGGCCGGACTGTTTCACCGCGGCACAAATCCAAACCCTCGAAACCATTTATTCGGATCTGAGGATCAACGGGCAGCGGCGGTATCCCGGCTGGCCGGTGAGCGCCGAGGCCGCCGGGGCCAACGGCCGCAGCGGATGGGACGGCTGGATCGTGCGGGAGGGCGAGCCCACCATCGCCTTCCGGTTCGCCGAGACATTCTTCCGCTACCTGGCTTTTCCTCAGAAGGATCCGAACCTGCAACTGCACAGTGTGGACGTGGAGCGCGAGGCCCCGCGCCTGGAGTGGATCTCCAGGGTGCTGGATGCAACCGATACGGACCTTTCCGGCTTTCGCGACCGCGGCGGCAAGCTCCTGATGTGGTTCGGATGGGCCGATCCGGCGCTCAATGCCGCCCGCGCGGTCGAGTATTACGAGGCCGTGCGGCAGAAGATGGGGCCGCAAACCGGCGATTTTTTCCGCCTGTTCATGCTGCCCGGCGTATTCCACTGTGGTGGCGGCGTGGGCTGCGACGCCTTCCCCCGGCTGGCCGCCCTGATCGATTGGGTGGAGCAAGGCAAGGCGCCCGGCCGCCTGATCGCCGCGCGCATCGAAAACGGCAGGGTCGTGCGGACGCGGCCCCTGTGCCCGTATCCGGAGACCGCCCGGTATCAGGGCTCCGGAAGCATCGACGATGCCGCCAACTTCCGCTGTTCCGCTGAAAGTCATCCGGGTCCCGCGTTCTGACC
>JADZAF010000339.1 GCA_020852755.1 Bryobacterales bacterium | reverse complement strand
CCCTCGGCCTTCACCTGGCAGGCCGCCCCGGCCAGGAGGACGCCGGCCGCCAGCCAGGGCCTCGATTCGCACCCGGAACCCCTCTCCTCCTGGGATGGCGCCATCCCCTTGACCCAGCACACCGCCACGGCCGCGACCAGCACGCTGAGCACTCCGTCCTGATAGCCGCACGAAAAGATGTCGAAGCTGGTCATCTCGGGGTCGGTGTACAACCATGCCGCCAGCAGCGGCACCAGAACGGCCATCACCAGCCGCCCGGGACGGCCGGAAAAGAAGACCGTCAGGCTGAAAGCGGTGGCGAAATAGGCGGTTGGAAATACCAGCCTGCCCATCTCCTCCCTGCCGCCCGCAACCTTCATTCCCAGGGCCCACAGCGCCGGGCCGAGGTTGGGGTACAGAGGGGACTGAACCTCGCCCAGCGGGCGGCATGCCAGCAGGGACCGGACCTTGCCGTACCAGATCACCAGCCCATCCCAGACCACCACCGGTTGCAGCAGGACTGTAGCGTAGACTCCGAGCATCAGAAACGCGAGGAGCAGGCCCGTAACCAGATAGGGGGTGTCGGGACGCCGCCATTCCTGCAGCGCGGTCTTGTGCCGGCCCAGCAGCACCGGGATGCCCAACAGGCAGGTTGCGCCGCAGAGAACCGCCCCTTCCAAACAGAGGCCGAAAGCCATGGATTCGGCGATGACAAGGCCGAGGGCCCCGATTCCGGCCCACCAGCGCAAGGGGGCCGGAACCTCGCGGGGAATCAGCAGGCTCCCGATGAGGAAGGGCGCAACATAGAGGGTGAAAAACAGGCTGAAATAGTGCACTTTCGTTTCATGCGGACACGCGAGCCTGGCGCCAGGGCCCGGTTCATCGGATCGACTTCACCAGGGCGATGAAACGGCGCCATCTCTCCGGTTGGGCGCCCTTGTTCAGCACATCCCGCCGGATCGCGGTGAAGCCGCCGCTGCCCCGGTGAACCAGAACATAATCGGTCAAGTCGACCTTCACGCCGAAAACCTCGATGGCGCCGATGCGGGCGGGCCCGGTGACGTGCAGCTCGTAGTCGGTGGCGCCCCGCGAGTAGGCGGCGAAGCGCCGCGAGCGGGGCAGCCGGTGGCTGAAAACCGGTGCGCCGCCGGAGGCTACTTTCCATCTTCCAAGGACTTCCGACTTCAAGGGTGTCTCGTAAAGAGTCACTGAGTAAGAGTGCCCGCTGACGGACTGTGCCGCCGGCTCCGAATGAAACTCCAGCCGGGTGAGTGCGTCGTAGTCGAAGTGAGTCCGGAAAAGCCAGGTGGACCGGTACAGCCCATGAGAGCCGGTCAGTTGCTGTAACCGGGCCTCGGCCACCGCAGTCTCCCCGGTGTCCTTCTCCTCAAGGCCGATGCCTACGAGAACCCGCGGATCGGGCCGGGAGCGGTATTCCGGGAGAAAGAACAGATGGGCCGGCCTGTTGGTATCCTGGTACCGGGTCACCGGGAACCAGCCCGGTTCCGGAAGCAAGGGGACAATTTTCCTCAGGTAATCATATCCCGCGTGCGCGTAGGTTTCACTGCGCCGTTGTTCGGCGGTTGTCGATGCAAGCCGGGCGAGATCTCTCCGCAGCGAACCCGCGGCGCCAATCAGGGATCGCAACAGCAGTCCTCCCAGGAGAGCTATCGCGAGGAGAACCAGCGCGGTCGCAACGAGCCGCCTCTGGCCGGCCCCAACGACCATATCGAAGAGAGTAACACACTCACCGGCGGCAGGGTCAACTCACTGGCTCCGGCGGTCCGCTGGAGTGTGCCTCGTCCGGCAAGCAAACACTCACCTGGGGGAGTCTGTTGCCGTGATTCGGAGTGACATCGGCCGGGCGCAGCTTACGTCGGAACCGGCGACCGTCTCCTGCCCCTGATTCCTGCAAGTACCTCAGCATCCTGCGGCGGCAATCGCTTGCGGCCGCAGGCGCCGGCCGCATACGGATGGCCCGTTGTCGAGCCGCATGGGGACTTGCGCCTCTGCCTCGTCTCCGCCCGGATCATCACCGGATCAGGCGGAAACCCGGGATGCGTTCGCCTCCTGAAAACCGGTAGGGCCTCTAAGCCCCCGCGGCCTGCGCCTTCGCCTGCCGCTCCTCCCGCCCCTGGAATGAGAAGAAGCCGCTCACGTTCTCCCACAGCAGCTGCGGGAAGCTCTTATCGAGGTAGGAGCGTATGGAGACGTAGCACTGGTCGCAGGTGTTGGTGCGGGTGAACTCCTCGATCATCCGGCCGCGGTCTTCGAGCGGGTAGCGCTGGAACTGCATCGAGCAGGGCTGCAGCGCGCCGTCGGCGGTCACCACCAGGAAACGGTGCCCGGCCTTGCAGCCCGGCGTGCCGCCCGTCTCGAAATAGCGGCGGGTGGCTTGCATCGTGGAGGGGGCGTTCACAATCCAGTTGGTCGCGTCGCGCCGCCCTTCCACCCGGTCCAGTTCGCGGTTCATCACCGCCAGTTGCTCGGCCGTGTTGAGGAAGTAGTCCCGGCACCCGGTGCGGCGCACCGAGTAGGCGCTGTAGCACAGGTTCACGCCCCATTCGCGCGCCTTGTCGGCCAGCCGGTTGATCTCATCCACGTTCCGGCTGGTGATGCAACTGTTCAGAACGATGTTGTCGTGGCCCAGGGCGGCCAGGCGCGGCACCGTGCGGCTGAGGTGCGCGTAGAGGCCGGGGTGGCCGCGGAATTCATCGTGCCGGGAGTCGGGGAAGTCCAGGCTCACCGAGAACTGGTCGATGCCCGCCTCCACCAGGGCGCGGTAACGGGCCTCGTTCATGAGCGACCAGTTGGAAACCAGGATGGTGTAGGGAATGCCGGAGCCGTCCTTGATGTTACGGACGATCTCCACCAGGTCTTTGCGCATCATGGGCTCGCCGCCGGACACCTGCACCACGCAGGGACGCAGCGCTTCCATGTAGCGGCGGTAATCGCCGGGCGACAGGTTGCGCGACTGGTCGCGCGGGCCTCCGTGGTCGCAGTGCTTGCAGTAGCAGGTGCAGGCGTCGGTGACCTCGAAGGAGACCACGATGGGGCGGTCGGCCAGCCAGTTGACCGATCCGCGGCCGATGATTTTCAGCGATTCTTTCAGTGGGACTTTGCGCACGGCTCAGCTTGTCATGGTAGCGGCAGGGACCTTTTGACTGCAAGCGATTGCGGATAAACGGCGCTGAAACCCCGCTCAACGGCCGCCCACGCCGGTCAAACCGGGTTTTCAGGCCGGCGGCGTCCGGTGTACCTCGCCGGCCTCCGGGAACCGGGCCGGTTCCGGACGGTCATGCGGGAACCGGCGCCGCGGGCGGCGGCGGGCGCCAAAGCGGCCAAGCCCAGGCACTCCCGGCGGCCCGGCATACAACCCCGCTACTTGGAGGTTTCCAGCTGTACCAGATCGGGAGTTCCGCCGTCCAGCGCGGGCTGTCCGGAAGGCGTCAGCCGCTGCGGGGCGCGCCAGAAATCCATATAGGAAACCTGGTGCACGCAGGCCACCGTACAGCGGGGCGCGCAGGACTTTTCGGTCACGAATTCGCGCCGGATGTCCGCCGTCGTGTACTCCTCCAGAGGCTTGGCCGGATAGCCGCGCTGCTGCGAGCAGTAGTGCACCAGGCCGTCCTCGCAGATGTAGAGGTAGCGAGCGCCGGCCCGGCAGCGCCAGCGGTTCTCCAAACCGCGGGCGACGTTGTCCTGAAAGTAGTTGATCTGGGCGTAGCTCCGCTTGCCCAGCTTCTTCATCTGGAGATAAATCTCCTGCTCCTCGAAACTCAGCGGCCGCAGCTGTCCGCTGCCGTCGTGGATGATGCCCACCGTGGAGCTGAAGCCCAGTTCCACCGCCCGCCGCCCGATGACCAGGGCGTCCTGAGGGGTGCGTATGCCGCCGCCGACCACCGAGTTGATGTTCACGTGAAACTCGGCGTGCGCCGCCAGCAGCTGCAGTTTCCGGTCCAGCACCTTCAGGCTCTTCTTCGAAACCTCGCAGGGGTTCACATTGTCGATGCTGATCTGCAGGTGCTCCAGCCCGGCCCGGTTCAGCCTCCGGATGCGCTCCGCGGTGAGCAGGTAGCCGTTGGTGATCATGCCGGCGATGATGCCGCGGCTGCGCACGCGCCGGATCACGCTGTCCAGCTCGGGATGCAGCAGCGGTTCGCCCCCGCTCAGGGTGATGATCGTGGTCCCCAGTTGAGCCAGCTTGTCAATCCGCCGGAACAGATCTTCCATGGGGACCGGAGGCGAATGGCGGTCGTACTCGTTGCAGTACGCGCAGGAGAGGTTGCAGCGGCGGATGGGGATGAGGTGTGCCAGAATGGGATGGTCCGCGGAGATCAACCCCTTGAGGATCATCCTCAATTCCCGCGAGCGGCGATGAACGGCCTTGAACCTCTTCCGGATCGAGACACGGCGGTCAGGCATAATTCGGGCTTCTGAAAAAGAAGGCACGTTTCCCAGTTACGACTCGTCTCCGATTGGAGCATTCCGGCCGCGAGATCGGGGAGAGTTCTGGACTGTTCGGCGTATTTTCGCCCGTAAACGGGAGTTTTGGACAGGCGAATGAAGGAGATCCGGATCGCCGTCGACGCCATTCCGCTGCTCCTGCGCAGCGCCGGCGTCAAGACCTACCTCTATCATTGGACCCGGCATCTGAAGCGCCTGGCCGGGGACCGCATCCGCCTGTTTCCGTTTCTGCCCCAACCGGACGGGTTCGACCACGAGCGCTCCACGCTTGGCCGCGCGCCTACCCTGGCCCGGCTGGCCCTGCTGCACCTGGCCAACCATTGCCCCCTGCCGGTGCTCAACTGGGCCCTCCCCCGCGCGGATGTTTTTCATGCCTCGCATCAACTGCTGCGCCCGCCCACCAACACCCGGGTCACCGCCACCGTCTACGACCTGACCTGCTGGCTGGTGCCGGAATTTCACCGCCGCGCCAATGTGGAGTACGCCCGGGCTTTCGCGGAAAAGGTCATACGGCGGGCCGCGGGCCTGATTGCGATTTCCGCGAGCACGCGGGCGGATGCGATCCGCGTGCTGAAACTCGCGCCCGAGCGTATTGAAGTCATCTATCCCGGGGTGGCGGACGAGTATTTCGCGGTGAAGGAAGGCCAGGTGAGCGAATGCCGCCGCGCTCTGAACCTGGAGCGCCCCTACATCCTGTTCGTGGGCACGATTGAGCCGCGCAAGAACCTGGTGGTGCTGCTGGACGCCTGGAGCGGGCTGAACGCGTCCGTGCGAAAGGAGTTTGACCTGGTGATCGCCGGACCGCCGGGATGGGGAGATCCGGCCGTCCTGCGGCGCCTGGAAGCCGGCGAGCCGGGCGTGCGCTACCTGGGCTACGTTCCGGAAGCGCATCTTCCCATTCTCACCGCGGGCGCCGCCGTTTTCGTCTACCCGTCGCTCTACGAGGGATTCGGGCTGCCGCTGGCCCAGGCCCTGGCGTGCGGCGTGCCGGCCGTGACCTCGGCCGTTTCCTCTCTTCCCGAAGTAGCCGGGGAGGCCGCCCTGCTGGTGGATCCGCGCAGCGCCGCCGAGCTGGGTTCCGCCATCGCACGCCTGTTGCTGTCGACCGCCCTGCGGGAACGCCTGGCGGCCGAGGCGCGGCGGCGGGCCGGGATGTTCCGCTGGGAGCAGGCGGCCCTGCGGTCGCTGGAATTCTTCGCGCGAATCGCTTAGCCCGCGCCGCGACCCAGGCGGTTGACGGTTCCCTCGCGCGGCGCCCAAAAGCGCTCTGGTTGCCCGGTGCGCGCAGTTTCCCGTTTCCGGCCGGCACGCGGACAAGCATGATTTGCAGCGAAACGCCGGACGCTTCACTTGTGGCATCAGCGGCTTCGGAGGCGGCGAATCCCTGTCTTGACTTAGCTAACAGTCAGCGATAAGATCCATTCATCCAAACACACTGGGGTAACTGAGGGAAGGGAGGAGCGATGTTAGAAATACGCCGGCACGGCCTCTGTGTCATTGTCACTTTGCTGATGCCGGGCTGCGGGGCGATCCTGCGTGGCCAGACTGCCAATACGGGCGTGTTTCTCGGTACCGTCAGGGATCAATCCGGGGCGGCGGTTACGGAAGCCGTAGTCCGCGTCGCCAGCCCGCTCTACCGGCGCGAGACGGTAACCAACGCCGAAGGAAACTACCAGCTCCTCCAGGTGCCGGCGGGTGATTACCGGATCGAAATCGAAAAGGAAGGCTTCCAGAGAACCGTGCGATCCGCTGTCCCGCTCAGCACCGGTCAGACCCTGCGCGTGGATGGAGTGCTGACCGTAGGCGCCGTCACGGAGACCGTCACTGTAGAGGGTCAGGTGGCTCAGGTCGATACCGCGACGGCGAACGTCGGCAGCACCATCTTCGGAACACAGGTGCAGGAACTGGCGCTCACTACGCGCAGCTTCACTCAGTTGATGACCCTGCAGCCCGGCGTCAACTCCAGCCAGGCGCAGCAGCCCGGGTTTGGTTCCAATACCAGCGTGCCGTTCTCGTTCAACGGCGGGGGAACCAGTTCGAACAACTGGACCTTGGACGGCGGGCGCAACATCGATACCTACAACGGCAACAACCTCACCATGGTGAACCTGGACGCCATCGCCGAGGTGCGCATCGAGCGCAATGCGTACTCGGCCGAGTACGGCCGGAACGCCGGCGCCCAAGTGAACGTGATTACCCGCTCCGGAACCAACCAGCTCCATGGTTCCCTATTCGAGTTCTTCCGCAACGACAAGCTGGACGCCCGCAATTTCTTTGCGCGCTCCCGCCCCAAGAACCGCTACAACAACTTCGGCGGCACCGTGGGCGGACCCTTGATGCGCGACAAGCTGTTCTTCTTCCTTTCGAACGAATACCGCCGCATTTTCCAGGTCACCTCCACCCGCACCGGGATCGTGCCTGCCGCGGAGCAGGTCTCCGGCGACTTCACCGGGGGACGCGCCATCCGCGACCCGGACAACGGCCAGGCTTTTCCGGGGAATCGAATCCCGGCCGGCCGCCTGGACCCCAATGCGCAGGTGCTGCTCCGCAATTACTATGCGCAGCCCACACCGGGCTTTCGACAGGGCGCCCTGAATTTCACCTCCTCGGAGCCGGATGGAACCCGGTACCGCTCCGGGCTCGGCCGGCTGGACTACAATGTGCGGCCGAATCTCACCATCTTCGGCCGCTACAACATCGACAGTACCCGGCTGCTGAGCCCCTACGGGCTGTTCGCCAACAACGTCATGCCCAGCGTGGCCGCGTCCGAGCAGGCTCACATTATGTACACCGCCAACGGGTCCGCCAACTGGACGATCAGTCCCACCCTGCTGAACCAGTTCACCACGGCCTGGTACCACGGCTCCATGGGCATCTCAACCACACCCTTCGCGTCGCGCACGCGCGTCCCCGGAATCGCGATTCCGCGCGTCTTCGATCAGCCGACCGATTCGGCCGGATTCATCCCCGGTATCACCATGGCTCAGGGCTATGCGGGAGTTCAGTTGCTGTGGCCGCAGAACATCTCCCACTACAGTTATGAGCTGATCGACAACCTGAACTGGGTCCGCGGCCGCCACACCTTCAAGTTCGGCGGATCCATCGACAAGGAAAACAAGACCCAGAACCAGAGTTCCCCGAACAACAACGGCACCTTCACCTTCGACGGCTCGGCCACCGGAGACGCGCTGGCGGATCTGGTGCTCGGGCGCGCCTTCCAATACACCGAGAACTCAAGCCACATCACCGGCAGCGTGCGCTTCACGAACATCGGCCTCTATCTTCAGGATCAGTACCGGGCCACGGCGCGCCTTACTCTGACCGCCGGGCTGCGCTGGGAATTCTTCGAGCCCGAAAAGGACCGCAATGGCACCATTTCGCACTTCAACCCGGCCGCCTTCGATCCGGCCGGAGCCCCGGTGGTGCTGCCCAACGGGCAGATTGAGCCGGGCACCGAGAACTTCGGCAACGGCGTGATTGTGGCGGCGGAGAACGCGCGTTTCGGTTACGCCGTTACCAACACACGCTACAGTACCTTCGCTCCGCGGGCCGGGTTCTCCTATGCCCTCACCGGTGACCACCTGACCGTGCTGCGAGGCGGGTTCGGCATGTTTCACGACCGCTGGTCGCAGTTCGTCTCCAGCACGCGCGGCAACTACCCGTTCAATCAGAGCTTCTCGATCTTCAATACGCTCATGCGCAATCCCTCCCAGGGCACACGCCGGGTCTTCCCCATCGGGCTGAGCAGCTTCAACTCGCCCTGGGAGATCCCCTACCTGCAGAAATGGTCATTCGGTGTGCAGCGCCAGTTGCCGGCTGAGTTGCTGCTCGACGTGGGCTACGTCGGCTCCAAGGGGACCCACCTGATCCGCCAGCGCGACATCAACCAGCCGCGTCCTTCCGCTGCGGTTGCCGGCGGGCAGATCAGTCCCAACGCCGTCCGGCCGTTCCCCGGCTTCGCTTCCATCAACACCTTCGAAACCACCGCTAACTCGGTATACCATTCGCTTCAGGCCTCCCTCGTTCGCAGGTTCAGCCGGGGCCTGGCCTTCCAGGGGTCGTACACCTGGAGCAAGAGCCTCGATGACGCGGTGATGCCCTTGGATGGCTATGCGGCGAACCGGGTGGAACGGGCTTTGGCGGGCGTGGACCGCACCCACGTGCTGGTCGTCAACTACATCTGGGAGCTTCCCTTCGGACGCAATATTCGGGGCTGGGCGGGCAAGCTCGTCCGGGGCTGGCAGATCTCAGGCATCAGCAGCTTTCAGTCGGGTACCCCGTTGACCATCGGCATTTCCGGCGACCGTGCGGGGATTGGCCGTGGAAGCCAGCGGCCCGACGTAATCGGCCAGGCAGCGCGGCTGAAGACGCTGGCACGGTGGTTCAACACGGATGCCTTCGCCGTCCCTGCGCTCGGGACCTTCGGAAATGCCGGGCGGGGACTCGTGCGCGGACCGGGCATCAATAACTGGGACGTGTCGGCCGGCAAGCGCACCGCGCTCACCGAAAACGTCGATCTGCAGTTCCGCGCGGAATTCTTCAATATCTTCAACCACGCCCAATTCAGCGGCGTCGGAACCACCGTGGGCGCCGGCACCTATGGACAGGTGACTGGCGCGCGGGACCCGCGAATCACGCAACTCGGGCTGCGCCTGGCCTTCTGACAGCCTGGCCCCCCCGCCGCCGCATACCGCGCTTCAAGGGCACAGCGCCCGTAAGCCGCGGCCGTCCCGGGAGCGGCCCGGTAAGGTCCATGGGGCGCCGGAAGCTAATGCTTTCGCCGTAGTCCTCCGATGGTTCCTGCGGAGATCCCATGAACCGGTTCCCTTTCGCCTCCCGCCGCTCCTGCCTCCCGGCACTCTCTCTGTTACTCACCGCCGCGGCCGCCGCACCCGCCGGCATCCAGCCGCTGAACCGGAGGCCGCCCGCCGTTTTCGAGCCCAACCGGGGCCAGGCCGATCCCTCCGTCCGCTTTCTGGCCCGGGGACCCGGCTACCTGATCGCGCTCGATCCCCGAGGATCCACGCTGGTGGCGGGGCCCTCGGGGACCCGGGTGAGAACCTCACTGGCGGGGGCCAACCCTTCGGCCCTCATGTCGGGGGAAGGCCGGCTGGCCTCCGCCAGCCACTACATTCACGGCCGGTTGCCCCGCGATTGGCGGACGGGCCTGCCCCACTTCGAGCGAGTACGCGTGCGGGCGGTGTATCCCGGCATCGACCTGCTGTATTACGCTGCCGGCGATCGACTGGAATACGACTTCCAACTGGCGCCGGGCGCCGATCCCGCCCGGATCCGCATGGCCTTCCAAGGCGTGGAGAGCGTTACCATCGACTCCAACGGCGACCTCGTGCTGGGACTGCCGGGCAGCCAGCTCCGCCACCTCCGTCCCCAGGCCTACCAGCCTGCGCCCGCCGGAAGATCGGCCGTCGCGGCGCAGTACAGGCTGCTGGGACCGGCCCAAGTGGGTATTGAATTGGGCGCCTACGACCGCCAGCGCCCGGTGGTGATCGATCCGGTTCTTTCCTACGCCACCTACCTGGGAGGGGCCGGGGAGGACCGCGCGTACGGTATCGCCGTGGACGGCTCCGGCAACGTTTACCTGGCCGGCGAAACCTATTCCGCCAACTTCCCCGTGCGCTATGCCTGGCAGCCCTTTTCCAAGGGTTACACGGACGTGTTCGTATCCAAGCTGGATCCCACCGGATCGAATCTGTTGTGGTCGACATACATCGGAGGAGCCGACCGGGATTCCGGGCGGGCCATCGCGCTGGATCCGGCCGGCAACGTGTATGTCACCGGACTTACAAGGTCGGCTAACTTCCCGGTAACCACCGGGGCCTACCGCACCCTGCCCGCCGGAGGCGATGATGTCTTTGTCACCAAACTGAATTCCACCGGCGCCTATGTGAGCTTCTCGACCTATCTGGGCGGCAGCGGATCGGAACAGGCGAACGGGATCGCAATCGATTCCGCCGGCAGCATCTACCTGGCCGGAAGCACGGCTTCCACCAACTTTCCCCTGGTGAATGCCGCCCAGGCGGTGTACGGAGGCGGGACGGACGCCTTCATCGCCAAGCTGAACGCGCCGGGATCCGCTCTGGTCTACTCGACCTATCTGGGCGGCTCGGGCAACGATGGAGCGGCCGGGCTGGCGGTGGATGCGGCGGGCAGTGCGCACGTGGCAGGCCAGACCCAATCCTCCAACTTCCCGGCCCGCAATGCGCTCCAGGGCGCCAGGGCCGGGGGCGGGGACGCCTTCGCCGCCAAACTGACCCCCGCGGGGACTGGCTTCGTCTTCTCCACTTACTACGGCGGCAGCGGCGCCGACTATGCTACCGATATCGCGCTGGACTCCTCCGGCAGTGTTTACCTGGCGGGCGCGACGTACTCCATCGATTTCCCCGTGACCTCCGGAGCCTTTCAGCCGGTGAACGGCGGCGGCTATGACGGCTTTGTAAGTAAGTTGAGTTCGTCCGGGACGGCGCTGATCTATTCCACTTATCTGGGCGGGGCGAATTCGGAGGAGGCGTCCGGCCTGGCGGTGGATGGGGGCGGATGCGCCTATGTTACCGGGTACACGGGCTCCGGAAACTTTCCCACCCTGAACCCGCTGCAGGCCGGATTTCGCGGCGCTTTCGATGCGTTTCTGTCGGTGATCGCCGAAGACGGCGGCGCCCTGCGCTACTCCGGCTATTTCGGCGGCAGCGGCGACGACCGCGGCAAGGGAGTGGTGCTGGACGGCAAGGGGAATGCGTTCGTGGCGGGCATTACCCTCTCCTTCGACCTGGAAGCCGGCGCCGGCGCCTTGAGCACGGCCTTGGGCGGCAGCGTGGACGCTTTCGTTTTCAAGGCCCGCGTGGACGATGCGCCCCGGGTGGCATCCCTGGAGCCTTCCAGCGGCTCCAGCACGGCCCAGACATTCACTCTCGCCGTGTCCGATCCGGACGGCTATGCCAACCTGAACTGGGTCGAGCTGAACGTCAACACCGCGGCGAGCGCGGCCGCTGCCTGCCTGGTTCATTACGCGCGAAGCGAGAACTCCCTGTACCTGGAGAACGACGCGGGCAGCGCCTGGCTGGGACCGATCCGCCCGGGCAGCGGCACACTCCAGAACAGCCAGTGCACCCTGAACGGGACGGGCTCGAGCGTGTCGGTTTCCGGGACCAGCCTGACACTGAACGCCGCCTTGAGCTTCAAGCCGGCTTTCGCCGGCGCACGGTCCATTTTCGTCATGGGCATGGACAACAGCGGGCTGCATTCCGGCTGGCAGAAGATGGGCTCCTGGACGGTGCCGGCGGCCGCCTCCAACAATCCCAGCGTGGTCTCCCTGAACCCCTCTTCCGGGACCGGTTCCAGCCAGACCTTCACCCTGGTGGTGTCGGACCCCAACGGGTACGCCGACCTGAACTGGATGGAGATGATCGTAAACACCGAGGTGAATGCGGCCCGCGCCTGCGTG
>JADZAF010000338.1 GCA_020852755.1 Bryobacterales bacterium | reverse complement strand
TATCAAGGTAGCGGCGCCCCGGTTCGGGTTGACCGCCGGGGCTCGGCTAACCACTCAGTCCCCCTACCCCACCGCTTTCGATCTGAAAGCGGACGCAACCGACTTGTCACGCTTTGGGGTAAGCGATCTCACAGGGGCTGCGACTTTTTCGGTCAAGGGATACGGGAATCTGGCGGAGTTTGCCGAAGCGACGGCCACGCTGGAGGCTCACCATGTGCTTGTCAAGGCCCTTGGTGTGGAAGTGCGCAACCAGGGACCGCTAGAGATCCGCTACGGCGACCGCTCATTGGAGGTTGTCTCCGCAAGGCTGGATACGGCGCATTCCCATCTGAGCCTACAGGGCAGGCTGCCGCTCGAGGAGACAGATACCGCCAACCCCCTCTTGGTTCGCGGCAGCTTTGACATAGCCGAAATCGTTACCTGGTTGCCCGCGGCCAGTGGTGTTTCCGGAAAGGGCACGGTGCTCCTGGATGCCGCTGTCCGGGGAAGCCTGCGGAAGTTGGACCCGTCCGGCAAGCTGCTCCTGGAGAACGGAGTCCTGGCGCAATCGCAGTTCCGCGCCCCTCTGTCCGACGCTTTCATGGCGGTGCGGTATGAGGATGGCGCCGTGTACGTGGACCGCCTGGCAGCGAACTTGGGGGCAGGAAGCCTTGAGGCCGAGGCGACGGTTCCCCTGGGATCGCTCGGCGCGGCCCTGCCGGTGAAATTACCTGCGGATGCGGGTCCGGCGACCTTTTCGCTCAACTTGAAAAACCTCGGGCTGAAGTCCTTCCGGGCAGTCCCCGAGTCGATGGATGGAACGGTCAGCCTCAGGGTTGAAGGCCATACGCCGAAGCCGGCCGACCCTCAAGCCCTGCGGGCCAAGGCAACTTTTCAGCAGTTGCTGTTCAAGATGGCCGATTTCGAACTCGGGCAGAGCGGCGTCTCAGCGCTCTCGGTGGAGCAGGGTGCGGTCCGCGTAGATCAGTTGCATCTTACGGGCCCGGCGACCGACATTGCGCTCACGGGATCGGCTGCGCTGGCCGGGGATCAGCCGATCGACGTCCGTGCAACCGGCAGGCTGGATGCCAGTGTTCTGACACTCCTGACCGAGGGCTTTAAGGTGCGTGGCGCCAGTGTGTTCGAACTTGCCCTCGGGGGAAAGACGTCCGCTCCGCAGGTTTCCGGATTCTTCGAAATGAAGGATGGGCAGGCGAGCCTGCGTACGCCCCAGGTGGGCGCCGAGAGTCTGGACATCCGGCTGGAGTTCAACCCGGAGAGCCTCCAGATCCGGCAGCTTACCGGCACGTTAAACGGTGGCTCCCTGAAGGGTTCGGGATCGGTCGGCTATCGCGGTGCTCAGGCCGGAATCTGGAATGTCGATATCGCCGCGGATGGCGCCTACCTGGAGTTTCCCCACGGTTTGAGGTCGCGGCTCCAGGCGAACCTCAAACTCCGCTCGCAGGATGAGTTTGTTGTGGTCGGCGGAGCGGTCCAAATCCTGGAGAGCTCTTATCGCAAGCCCCTGGAGATGGGGGGAGAGACGTTCAGCTACTTCCGATCCGGTGGCGGGACATTGTTGCTCGAAGAGCGCAATCCGTTCCTGAACCGGGTTCGCTTTGACCTCGCCCTGAACACCGCGGGGCCTGTGCTGGTCGACAACAACCTGGCCAAGCTCACGTTGAATGCCGACCTCAACTTGGTTGGCGGCTACTATCGGCCCGGGTTGACGGGCAGGCTCTCACTCGATGAAGGCGGGAAGTTGTTCTTCAGCGAGAGAACTTACCTGATCGATCGCGGCGTCGTCTCCTTCAATAGCCAAACGAGAATCGAGCCGAACCTGGATATTCTGGCCCGGACTGAGGTCCGGCCGTACGAAATCACGTTGCAGCTCAGCGGCCCGCCGGAAGAGTTCTCTGCCACGTTCACGTCGGATCCTCCGCTCTCCGAGCCCAACATCGTGTCGGTTTTACTTACCGGCCGGCCACTGGAAGACCTGGAGGGGGCGGGACTGGCGGCGGCAAGAGAACAGGTCGGGTCTCTGCTGGCCGGGCGGGTGGCCGGCATAGTATCGCGCGGCGCTCAGCAGACCTTGGGATTGTCGCAGGTGAGAATCGACCCCAGCTTCATCAACGCTGAGGCGAATCCCGGAGCCCGGCTGACGCTCGGCCAGGACGTCACGAACCGGCTACAGTTGATTTACTCCATGAACCTGGTCAACGGCGGAGACCAGATCTACATCGTCAGACACGACATCACACGCCGCTTCCAGGCCGAGGGAACCAGGCAGAGCGACAACACGTACCGATTCGATTTTCGCCACGACATGCAGTTCGGGGGCGAACCGGACAGCCGTGCTCCCCGGGATGAACGCAGGGAGCAAGAGAAGATCGCCAGCGTGGACTACAGAGGCAATCCCGTGTTTCCGGCGGCCGCCCTTGCGGACCGGCTGGATCTGAATGCGGGCGACACCTACGATTTCTTCAAGCTGCAGCGCGGCATCGACCGTTTGGTGAGATTCTATGACAGACGGGGCCACCCCGAGGCGAGAGTCCGTGCAGACCGCCGGATAGAAGGCTCCGCGGTGGCCGTCACTGTAGACATCGATGCCGGCCCCCAGGTGGACTTCATCTTCGAAGGCAGAGAGTTGCCCGGCAGCGTCAGGAAGCAGGTTCGGACTCTCTGGCAGGAAGGTCTGTTCGATACGGAGCGCGCCCAGGATGCGGTTCGCGAGATTCGAGCTCACCTGGTCCGGCGGAATTATCTCCAGGCCCGGGTGGGGTACGAGATCAGGAATCCTACAGCCAGCGCCAAGCGAGTGATCTTCGTCATAGACGCGGGCACCCGCTTTCGCGATGTCACCCTCGTTTTGGACGGCGCGACGGGGCTTCCTCCGGAGCAGTTGAAAGAAGCTCTCCGGGCCGAGGGTCTGATAGACGAAATCTACCTGGAGCCCTCCCGGGTGCTGAACTTCCTGGCCCGGTATTATCGCCAGGAGGGTTACCTCGATGTGAGGATCGGCGACGTCCGCCTGCAACTTGATGGGGAGGCCGGCACGGGCCAGGCGATCGTGCCGGTCGAGGAGGGTCCGAGATTCAAGATCGCCGGCATACGCTTTCGCGGGAACCAGGCCTTCACTGAGAACGAACTCAGAGCAGCCCTTCCGCTGACTCGGGAAGCGCCATTCCGTCCCGCAGTCCTCGAAGATGCCCTCAACCGGCTGGAAGAATTGTACTGGGTTCGCGGCTACAACGATGTCGTCGTTCAGTATACGGCAACGCGCGGGGAGGATCCGGGCGGCGTCCAGGCGGAATTTCGGATCGTCGAGAACAAGCAGGAGATTGTCCAGGCGGTGAAAATCGAGGGTAACCGGGCGACAAGCCGGAACCTCGTGCAGAACCAACTCGCTCTCCGCCCGGGAGACGTCCTGGACTTGGAGAAGACCAACCATTCCCGACGAAGCCTCTACGACACCGGAGCCTATTCACTGGTCCAGATTCAGTCCCAGCCGGAAGAGACTGTTTCGCCGGCTTTGGCGGCCCACCAGAAACCGGTGACCTTACAGGTGAAGTTGAGGGAAGTGCGACCCTTTGAGTTCCGCTATGGCGCCTTCTATGACACGGAACGGGGACCGGGCGCCATCGCCGACTTCTCGAATCGCAATTCTCTCGGGTCCGCCCGCTATGTGGGCGTGAGGACCCGCTGGGACGCTGACATCAGAGAACTGCGCGGCTACTTCAGCCAGCCGTTTCTGAAGCGTTTTCCCGTTCAGAGCAACATCATCGGCTACCGCCGGCGCGAGATCGAGGAGACCTTCATCACGGACCGCACCGGCGTGTCGCTGCAGCAGGAGGCCCGGTTCGGGAACCGGTTTATCGCCTCCTACGGCTACCGGCTCGAGCGAACTCACACTTTCGACAAGGATCCCGACTCCCCTTTTCAGCTGCTGCCCTACAATATTGCCCCGCTGACCGCTACCGTGACCCGGGAGACGAGGGATGACGCGCTTGACGCAACCCGCGGCTCGTTCCTCTCGCAAGCCTTCGAATTCGCGCCGTCCTCCCTTTGGTCGGACATCCGGTTTGTCCGATACTTTGGCCAGTACTTCAAGTACATCCCCTTGGCAAAGCCAGTCGAGACGCCTTTCGGCAATGGGGCCAAGCGGTCGCGGTGGATCTACGCGGGGGTGGTTCGCGTCGGACTGGCGAAAGGGTTGGGCGGTCAGGACCTGATCTTCAGCGAACGATTTCGAGCGGGGGGCGGCACGACGATGCGAGGCTTTGAGCAGAACACTCTGGGCCCGGTCGACTTTCTGGGCGACCCCGCCGGGGGTAATGCGCTTCTATTGTTGAACAATGAGGCACGCTTTCCACTGTTCAGCCTCCTCGAAGGAGTAGGCTTCCTCGATCTTGGCAACATCTACCCTAAGGTCAGCGACTTCAGTCTGGCCGCTATTCGCAAAGTCGGGGGTTTCGGTGTACGCATCCGGACTCCCTACTTCCTGCTGCGAGCGGACTATGGCATTAAACTGGATCGCAAAACCGGCGAGGCAGCAGGCAAGTTCTTCTTCAGTATCGGACAGGCCTTCTAACTTGCATTTCTCAGAATGCTCAACGGCGCAGATCACGGCTGGGGGGAAGGTCCCACCCAGGTAGTTGTCGGTGGGACTGGGTAGTTAATTAACCAATGAGCGACTTCGATGGAGCGACTGGTCGGATCGAAGCCTCGTAACGAAATCCATTGTCTGGCGGGCGGGCAAACCGGTAGGCTGTAACGCGAGTGAAGCTCGAGCAGGCCTCGAAAATGGAGTCCTGGGATGCCGACCTGCCTGAGTGTTCTGCTGCAAACGGCATTCACAGTCCCTTATCCCCAACCCGGCCGACGCGTCAGCGAGGCCGCAGAGGCTCGCCTTCACGATAAACGCCAATCCAGTGGCTTGTGACGCAGCGATGGCCGGGCGATGCCTGCGGCATGCGGCAGTTCGCACAGTCCGGCGAGCCTTTCAAACAGGAGGCGGCTGGCTGTACGGTACCGCCCCGGCCGCCGTGGCGGGACAGGCAACGTTCGCAATGCGGCGCATGCCGCAGGGGCGAGCAGGTTCCTATGCTTGACGTCCTCGATTCGCAGCCCGGCGAGGCTAACCCGTGAACTTCCCGGACCTCATGTACGGTTTCAGAGCTTCGAACCGGAATTCGACCTCTTCGATTTGCACCGGCGACAAGATCAGTTCCTGGTGATACACACGCGTCTCGCCCGGCTTCCGGTACCGGGAAACCATGGTCTTGAAGACTCCTCGCTTCTTGAAGAGGTAGAGTTGAAACCCGCGCAGGCCCGGCGGGATGTCGCGGCTCAGACTCGTGATGGAGATGAACTTCTCGAAGATGTCCCTGGCCCTCTTCCTGTCCCCCCGGTACGAGTTCCACAACTGCATCAGCGCGTCCGCGTAGACCATGCGTTCGGTGATCAATCCCTCGGCGCCGAGCCGCAGTTCATACAGCCAGTTCAAGCCGCCCATGGCGGCGAAGACTCGCCGGATCGGCGGTTGTTGTTTGACGAGTTGCTGAATCCGCTCGGCGATGGGAGTGTGCTCTTCCTTTACGTAGCCGAAACAAGAGAACTCGCGCGCCAGTTCGACCATCAGCTCTATGGAAGGAGCGGGGCCTTTGTAGGAAGGACCGCCGTAGGTGCCGCCTCCCGTGGTCTGAATGATGACGGGCCGCCTGGCTACCTTGGCCAGCTCGCGGTAGTACTCCCGCATGTCTTCGAGCGACTTGCCGGTATCGGCCGGCCTGGAAATGATGGCTCCCGGCGCGAGCGACTCGGCGTGGCGCGCGAACTCGAGCATCTCCGCAGTGTCCTTCCCCTGCACGCCCAGGCAGAGCACGGTGCGCCTGCCCTTGCACGCTTTCGCCAGAACCTCCATGCCGCGCATGCGCTCTTCCTTGGTCAGCAACTGCATGTCGTCGCCGGACTGCGCCCAGATCATGCCGCTGCAGCCGCACCAGTCGGCGAACGCTGCTTCGCGGGCCAGATCCTCCCAATCCACCTCGCCGGAAGAGGTGAAGGGTGTGCTGAGAATCAGAAATGGTCCCCTGATCTTCGGGTCGGCATCAGTGGCGGGTCCGGCGAAGGCCGTGGAGGCTAACATCACCGGAGCTTTCAGGCACTGCCGTCTTGTCCATATTCCCTCGCCGCTGGAATAGCGCTTAGCATTTTGATCCATCGTCCAGTCCTCAGAACCCATTCGCCTCATCAAACCTGCTCCGGCACGACGTAAGGGGCGCGGCATTCGCGCCTCAGCAAGGGATTCGCGTCAGCGCCGGCGAATTGGAGTTGCCTGGCGTCGAAATCGAGCAGGCGGCCCAGCCGGTAGCTGATATATGCGCCAGGTGGCAGAGCGAAGCCGACGCCACACCCACTGCGATATCCGTGGTGAGGTCCTCGCGTTTGCGGCTGCGCACCGCTTTCAGAAAATTCGCGAGATGCGCCGGGCCATCGAAACCGCCATCCGGCGTAGTGACCTTCTCTTCCATCGTCATCTCCCGTTTGCACTGCAGCGCGCCCGCTGCGGGCCAGGATCAGCGACCCGGACATCAATCTGCTCGCGCGATTGCGCCGGCCCAAGTTCGTCACCCGCCGCCGCTCGAATTGGCAGGCTCTACCGGCGCACGAGGAACACCCCGACTTCCGCTCGCAGGTTGGGCAGAACCGCAACCCGGCGGGCGCCGGACAGGAAATAACGTCGCTCGATGTGCAAGCCCTGGTTGGCCGTCAGCTGCTCGAAATCGTGGATGGTCAGGAAGTGAATGTTGGGCGACTCGTACCACTCATAGGGGAACAGCCGGGTCTTGGGCGCCTGACCGGTGCGAATCATGGAGAGCCGCACGGTCCAGTGGCCGAAGTTGGGGAAGGCCACGATGGCGCGCCGGCCGACCCGCAGCATCTCTGTCAGAACCTGAAGGGGGCGCCGGGTTTCCTGCAGCGTCTGGCTCAGGATCACGTAGTCGAAAGCCCCGTCGGGGTAGTCCGCCAGGCCCTCGTCGATATCGCCTTGGAAGACGCTGACGCCGCGCGATATGGCCCGCTGGACCTTGGCCACCGAAATCTCCACCCCGCGGCCCTCCACCCCCTTGTTCTCGGAGAGCCACTCCAGCAGTTCGCCCTCCCCGCAGCCCAGGTCCAACACCTTCGTGCCGGGCTCGATGATGTCCCCGATGATGGCGTAGTCGCTGCGTCCCAGGATCTCACGGACAAATGGCTTGGGCCGCGCCTCGGCAACCGCGGTCATCCCTGGGGCCTCTCGCGAAACGTGCGGGCCAGAAAGCCGCGGATCAACTCGGTCTGCTCGCCCACGTCCACCAGAAACGCGTCGTGGCCGTAGTTGGAAGGCAACTCGCAATACGCCACGTCCAGGTTGCGGGAGCGCAGCGCGCGCACGATCTCCTGCGACTGGTAGCTTGGGTACAGCCAGTCGGAAGTGAAGCTGAGGATGAGGAAGCGCGCGGTCACGTTGCGGAACGCCTCGGCCGGGGAGGCGAACCCGTTCACCAGGTCGAAGTAGTCCATGGCCTTGGTGATGTAAAGGTAGGAGTTGGCGTCGAAGCGGTTGACGAACTGGCTGCCCCGGTAGCGCAGGTAGCTCTCCACTTCGAAGTCCACCGAGAAGTCGTAGCCGAACTCATCCTTGCCGCGCAGGCGCCGGCCGAACTTTTCGCGCATGGAATCATCGCTCATGTAAGTGATGTGCCCGATCATGCGCGCCACCGACAGGCCCCGTGCGGGAGGCTTGCCGTCGTAGTAGTTGCCCTCGTTCCAGTCGGGGTCCGACATGATGGCTTGCCGGCCCACCTCGTTGAAGGCGATCTGCTGCGCCGAGTGCCGTGCGGTGGCCGCGATGGGGATGGACGAAGCCACCGAATCGGGATAGCGGACCGCCCACTCCAGGGCCTGCATGCCTCCCATAGACCCGCCGCAGACGCTCAGCAGTTTCTCGATGCCCAGATGGTCCACCAGCATCTTCTGGAGCCGGACCATGTCGCCGATGGTGATCACCGGGAACGACATGGCGTAGGGACAGCCGGTGGCCGGATTGAGGGAAGCCGGACCGGTAGTGCCGCGACAGCCGCCCAGAACGTTCGAACAGATGACGAAGTACTTCTCCGTGTCGAAGCCTTTGCCGGGCCCGATCATGTTGTCCCACCAGCCGGGCTTGCCTTCGTAGATTCCAGCCGCGTGCGCGTCCCCGGAAAAGGCGTGCAGAATGAGGATAGCGTTGGACTTGGGAGCGTTCAACCGGCCGTAGGTCTGGTAGGCGACGTCCACAGGCGCCAGGGTGGCGCCGCTGTCCAGGGAGATCGAATCGAAGCGGACTGACTGGGTCTCGACGATCATGCGCCTTCCGGCCGAGGATGCAACTCCGTGCGGGCTTACTGCCCATGATGCGCTCAAAACCCGCCTGCCGTCAACCAAGTCTCAGCCCGGGCGCAGCCCGGCTTCGCGAAGGCGGTCCTCGAGCAGGGGACTGGCGGACCGGCTCCCCAGGTGCTCCAGCCACTCCGAACCGCCCTCCAGCGCGGCGCGCGGCACCAGCCCGATCAACTCTCCCTCCGCCAGTTCCACTCCCCGGCGCGCCGCCTCCTTCCGCACCGCTTCAAAGGCCTTCTGGGGCGGCGAGACCTCGATGTCGGTCAGGTTCATCGAGACTTGGGCGCGGTTCCGCGAAGGCAGCAGCAGCCCCAGCGCTTTGACGTGCGGCAGGCCGCCCGAAGAGGCCCGTACGGCTCGCGCGATCTGGCGGGCGGCCTCCAGGTCGGCGCCGGCGAGGTTGATGTTGTAGGCCACCAGGAAGCGGCGGGCTCCGACGGCCGAAGCTCCGGCGGTGGGGTGCAGATGCGGTCCGCCGAAGTCCGGGAGCCGGGCGGGGTCGTGCCGCACTGCTTCCCGCAGTCCCTCGAACTGTCCCCGCCGGACCAGTTCCAGGCGGGCCCGGCCGGGGCGCCGCGCGGCCGCTTCGTACAGGTACACAGGCACCCCCAGTTCCTCCCAGATGCGGCGGCCTGCCGATTCCGCCACCTGGACGCACTCCTCCAGCGTCGCGCCGTTCAGGGGGACAAAGGGGATCACGTCGGCGGCGCCGATGCGGGGATGGACGCCGGAGTGCCGGTTCAGATCGATGCGCGCGGCCGCTTCCTCAACCCCGCGAAAAGCGGCTTCCGCCACCGCCTCCGGGCTCCCGGCAAAGGTGAGAACCGAGCGGTTGTGGTCCGGGTCGGAATGGCTGTCGAGCAGCGCGGCCGCGGAGGCGACGGCCGCCCGGATCGATTCGATGACGGACAGATCGCGCCCTTCGGAAAAATTCGCCACGCACTCGATCAGTTTTCCGGGCACTCCGTCTCCCGGTATAGCACGGCGCCGCGCTTCATCGACAGGCAGACGCCGTTGCCGCCCAGGTTGAGAGGAAGCTCCCGGTAGTCCGAGGCGTTCATGATGAGGAGGTCGGCGCGCTTGCCGGGCTCGAGGGAGCCCACCCGGTGCGCCATGAGGAGGCTGTGGGCCCCGTTGATGGTGGCGGCGGTGATGGCCTCGGCGGCCGTCATGCCCATGCGGAGGCAGGCCAGCGCCAGCGCCGTCTGCATGCTGTAGAGAGGGCAGGCCCGGGCCTCGAAGCCGCTGGCCAGGCAGACTGCCGCCCCTTCGTCGATCAGGAAACGAGCGGCCGGATAGTGGTCCGAGCCGGAGCAGAGGGCGGGGCCCGGAGTCAACGCCGCGATGGTGTTGGAATGGGCCAGCAGGCGCAGTTCGTCCCGCCCGGTGAAGTCCAGGTGATCGGCGGTGATGGCCTGGAACTCCGCGGCCAGCCGGGCTCCGCCGGCATGGCGGCGCTGGTCGCAGTGGACTCGCAGAGGAAAGCCGAGGTCCCGGGCAGTGCGGAGGAACTCGCGCGCCCGCGCCTCGTCCCGGCCGGTCTCCTCGCAGTCCAGCTCGGCGAACTGGGCCAGCTTCAGCCTCCGCAATCTGAGCAGCAGGACGGCGGAGGCGGCTGCGCTCCCATGGCCGCCCAGGTAGGTGGCGGCCAGGTCCAGCGGGTGCTCGTGGAGCGCGGCGGCGACGCGCAGAGCCTTCACCGCCACCGCGTCGCTGCTCCACCCGCCCGCCCGGATTCCCAGGGTGGTGGTGCCGTGCCGCAGCAGGTTCCGGTGAAAGCGTTTGGCCGCGGCCTGGAGGCGGCTGCCGCAGACGTTCCGGATGTGCGCCTCGTCCCCGGCGGAGCTTGTCCGCGGTTCCCGCGGCTCGTCAGGCCCCTGCAGGTTCGGGGAGTCCTCGAGAAGAGGCCGGGCCAGCGCCAGGTGAGAGTGGCTGTCGACGAAGCCGGGCAGGACCACGCGCCGGTCCGCGTCGATCTCCACGGCGTACCGGGCGGCGGCCAGGTTCTCCACCCGGCGGCTGGGTCCGACGTCGTGAATGATGCCGTCGCGGATCAGCAGGGCGCCGTCCCGGATCAGCCCCAGGTCCCGGCAAGCGGCGCCGCGGCGCGGCCCGGGAGCGCCCTGCAGAGTCAGCAACTGCCGCGCCCCGCGCACTAAAATCAAATCAGCCATGGATCGGGCCGAACCACTCATTGTAGCTTCCGGAATTTAGACTTGCTCCCATGCGACCCCTCAAGACACTCGAACGGGTCCTTTCGAAGGCCGGACTGGGCTCGCGAACGGAGGCGCGCGGCTGGATCGCCGGGGGCCGCGTGCGGGTGAACGGCAGGACCGTGCGCACCCCGGACTTCTGGGTGGATTTCAGCCGCGACCGGGTGACGCTGGACGGCAAGCCGGTCAAGCCGGGGAAGAAGCTGTACCTGCTGCTCTATAAACCCGCGGGCTACCTCACCACATATCAGGACCCGCAAGGCCGGCCCACGATCTATAGACTCATTGAGGACCTGGGCGCCTGGGTAGCCCCGGCCGGGAGACTGGACCTGGATACCAGCGGGCTGCTGATCCTGACCAGTGACACGCAATTCGCCGAGCGGCTCACCAACCCGTTGCACAAAGTGCCCAAGACGTACCTGGTGAAAACCTCCACCCTGCTCGGCGAGGAACAACTCGAGCAACTCCGCCGGGGAGTGACTCTCAAAGACGGTCCCACGCGTCCGGCCGTCGTCAACCGGCTGCGCGACTCACAAAAGTACTCTTATCTCGAGATCACCATCACCGAGGGCCGCAACCGGCAGGTCCGGCGCATGATCGAAGCGGTGGACAGCAAGGTGTTGAAGCTCGTCCGCACGGCCATCGGCCCGGTACGCATCGGCGAACTGCGCATCGGCCGCTACCGCCACCTGGCCGCGAGCGAGGTAGAGGCATTAGTCGCTGCTCAGACTTGACCGGCTGTCGCCGGCCTCCGCCGATTTTCCGACTACACCGGATGCGATCCAGTCCCGGCTGGCGGGGAAGGCGGACGCCTTTCTCGCCCGGTTGGATCCGCGCAGCGGCGCCCTCGCCTACTCGACCTTGCTCGGCGGTACTCTGCCGGAACGGGGTGTGACGTTATTTGCCGGCGGCGGGTTCGTCTACCTTGCGGGGACGACGGAATCGCACGACTTTCCGGTTGAGAACGCCCTGCAGTCGGGTTTCGAGGGAGGCGAACTGAACACGGCCGCTTTCGTAGCGAGAATCGATTTGGCGCGTGGCAGGCTGGTTTTCTGCACTTTCCTTGGAAATCAGAGCGCAGCCTCGGGCGTGGCCGCGGATGCCGCCGGGAATGTCATCGTCGCGGGCCGCTCCACGGCTCTCGACTTCCCGGTTACCGAGGAACCACGCAAGGGGGATCTCTTCCTGGCGAAAATCGCCGGAGACGGCCGCAAGCTGCTGGTCTCGCGCATGTTCGGGAGCCTGGCTCAACCGAGTATCGTCTCCGGGCTGGCGCTGGGCCCCTCGGGCCGGATCTACGTCGCCGGCGATACGACGGCGCTCGATTTCCCCGTGAAGAATCCCTTGCAGGAATTCAAGCCCCTTCACTATCCAACGTGTGAAACGCCTGGCCGGCGCTGCTCGGATTGCTTCCTGAGCGCCTTCACTGGCGACGGCTCCTCGCTGCTCTTCTCCACTTACCTCGGTGGTGCCCATCCGGACACGGCGGGCGCCATGGCGTTGGATGCCGGGGAAAACGTGTATCTGACCGGGTTCGGAGGTTTCACTTTTCCGCTGACCCGGCCGCCGGATTCCTTCCTTGGGACCGGGTTCGTCGCGAAGATTGCACCCGAGGGCGGTGGCGGCACGATTGCGGCCGTGGCAAACGCCGCCAGCTTCGCCGGCGACAGACTGGTCGGGGGGGACTGGTCAGTCTGTTCGGGACGGGCCTCACCGATATCGGAGAGGGTGTCGTGGCGGCGGATGCCTTTCCCCTTCCCACAGAGTTGCGCGGCACCCGGGTACTCATCAGCGGCCAGCCTGCCCCGCTGCTGGCGCTGGCCAGCCGGAACGGCATGGACCAGATCAACTTTCAGGTGCCTTGGCGCCCGTATGGAACGGTTGAAACGATCGTCGTGGTCAACAACGGGAAGGTATGCTTTCGCAATGGGGTGACCCGGTCGGCCATGCATCCCGGCATTTTCCTGACGGCGGACGGGAGCGCGATCATCGAGCACGAGAAGGACGGTTCGCTGGTGACCGGGGAAAACCCGGCCGCCGCAGGCGAGACCCTGATCGTGTACGTTACCGGACTGGGCGACGTCCAACCCGACATCCCCGCGGGATATCCCGCGCCGCCGGACCCGCCCCGGACTGTGTTGACTCCGGAGGTTATGGTGGCCGGAGCCCCAGCACAGGTTCTATTCTCCGGCTTGGTTCCCGGATATGCCGGCCTGTATCGGGTGAAGTTCCAGGCTCCGCCGGGGGTTCCCTCCGGCCTCGCCGACCTTGTGCTCAGCAAGACCTTCCCGATGGAGCAGGTTCTCAGCAACAAGGTCATGCTTCCGTTTCGGTAGGCTCCGGATGGTTGCAGGCGATTGGGCCCTCCGCGGATTCCCGGTGGGCAGCCCACCGCAACCTGAGTTCCGCTGTTGTGGTTCTGCTGGTGCTTGCGTGTTTGTGTGCGCCGGGATTGGCGAACTTCCAATGTCCCTACTGCGCACGGATGGCGCCAGTGCTGCGCTGCGAAGGTCGATAAAGATATGGCATTTGCCCGGCGGAACGGTGTCAACGGTACTCCAACCTTGTTCATCAGCGGTCGAAGACTCGAAGCAGGCGCGACTGGCGAGCAGATTCGCACGCTGATTCATGAACCCGCGCGGGGTGCTACCGCCGGTGCTGCTCCCGGAGCACGCGCGGGTCATCGAGGCGCGGCGAGGGTGCGGGATTGAGCGGCAGGCGCGCCTCTTCGGGCTTGAACAGCCGCTCATCCACCTTTTCCAGACGGTAAGGAGTGAAGTCCGGCGTGCCGGTGAAGCAGTCGCTCAGGTCCGTGGCGGCGGCATCGAACAGGTTCAAAGGCGGCAGGCCCAGCAGCCGGAAGATGGTCTTCAGCAGGCCGGGAAAACTGG
>JADZAF010000337.1 GCA_020852755.1 Bryobacterales bacterium | reverse complement strand
TCCACCGTCGATTGCGGCGTGAAATGATGCTCGTCGCCGTCCAGATGCGAGCGAAAAAGCACGCCTTCGTCGGTGATTTTACGCAAATTGCTGAGGCTGAAAACCTGAAATCCGCCGGAATCGGTCAGAATGGCTCGCGGCCAGGACATGAAGCGGTGCAGGCCGCCCAGAGCGCGGATCAGTTCGTGGCCCGGCCGCAGGAAGAGATGGTAGGTGTTGGCCAGCAGGATCCGGACGTCGAGTTCCCCGGCCAGGTCGCGCTGGGTGAGGCCTTTGACGGTTCCCTGGGTGCCCACCGGCATGAAGACGGGCGTCTCCACCGCGCCGTGCGGGGTTTCCAGCACACCGGCCCGCGCGCCCGTCCTGGGGCACTCGGCCAGGATTCGAAAACAGGTGGAACGCACTTCCGGGAGGGTCCGGATCAGGCCGACATGGCCATAATCTCGTGGCGGGTTTCCTGCACGAAGAGGTAGATGCCGAACAGCGGTTCCAGGCTCCCGCGGCCCCAGCGGTTGACCTGCCAGCGGGCCTGCAGGTAGCGGACATCCGGGTGCGGGGCCAGGTCCAGCATCATCTGGTAGACGCCGCAGTAGAATTTCTGCGGGAAGGAGAGCAGCGGCTTGGCGCCCCAATTGACGCCGTCCGCCGATCCCCAGATGGTGACATCCAGGGCCTGCTGCTCCACGATGCGGGTGATGCCCAGCGTAACGATGAGCGAAGCGCCCCGCGAATCCCCCAGGTCCAGTTCGGCGCTGGAACCCGGCTGCGTGACCGTCGTTTCCGGTACGAGAAAGTTCGGCATCATGAGTGTTGCTCCTGAGGCCGGCTCGGCAGAGGATACGCCCCCGGCGCATCTCCCGGCTTCTTTCTCTCTATGATGCCATGAAAGGGGCCGGTGTAAAAGGGATTTAAGTCTCTCTTTTTCAGAGAGAACACAGTAATGGTCGGTTCGGTCACAGCTTCAGGGAACGGCTCTCCGGTTCAGGAGTGGTGCGGATGAGAGGACTTGAACCTCCACGGGGTTACCCCCACAACGTCCTGAGCGTTGCGCGTCTGCCAGTTCCGCCACATCCGCACGGGTGGTTTCGATTCATTGTTTCAATTCGGCGGGCGAAAGTCAACGTCGCCAACAGCTTGAACCGGTTCGCGGGGCCGCTCCCGGACCTGTCCGGCCAACGTCAATGCGCCGAGGCGGCGGGCGGGTTCTTCGGCACGGTCCAGAAGTAGATGGTGCGCCAGTCGATCTCGACCGTCTTCTCGGGCTTCCAGTCGCCCATGTCGAAAGAGTGCGAAACGATCCGGGTGCCCGGCTTCAGCTCCTTCCACAACTTGGGGCGGAGTTTCATGTTCACTTCCGGCAGCAGGTAGAGCGTGACCACGGTAGCCTTGCTCAGGTCGGCCTGGAACAGGTCCTGCTCCTGGAAACGCACCAGGTGGCTGACTCCGGCTTTCCTGGCGTTCGCCACCGCCTCGCGGATCCGCTCCGGGTTGATATCGATGCCCACCCCCCGGCAGCGGTATTTCCTGGCTGCCGTGATCACGATACGGCCGTCGCCCGAGCCCAGGTCCATGAGGAAATCCGAGCTGCGGGGGCGGGCCAGTTCCAGCATCTTGTCCACCACCTGCTGGGGCGTGGGCACATAGGGGACGTCGGGGGCGCGCTTCTGGGCGGCGGCGGGACCGGCCAGCAAAACCACCAGCGGCGCTAAGGCCAGGCACGAAAAGGGCTTCACAATGACCTCCAGGACAAACCTATTCTCTCTGTTTTCGCACGAATTCGCATGCGGCTGCCGTCACCCGAGCCGCCACGGCTTGCGGTACTCCCGGCCGGCGAGCGCATTGGCCGCGGAGGAGTTGGTCACCCGTTCGCGCTCCGCGTCCCATACGATCTTCTCTCCGGTGCGCAGGGCCAGGTTGCCGAGGTGCGAGACGGTAGTGACGAAATGGCCGGTTTCGACGTTGGTGACCGGCGCCTGGCGGCTGCGCACGCACTCCAGGAAATTGCGGACGTGGGCCATCCGGCCGTCGCGGTAGCGCTCGTTGGGATCGGCCTTTCTGTAAAAGGGCTGCAGGCTCTTCTTCTTCGGTTCGGGCACGACCTCCCACCCGGAGTCGTCCAGGATGAGCGTGCCTTCGCTGCCGCTGAAGGAGAGGCCGTGCGGGCGCCCGCCCAACCCCACGCCGCCGAGCATCTGGTGTTCCCAGATCAGGGTGTACGTGGGGAATTCGTAAACCGCGATCTGAGTGTCCGGAGTCTCGGAGTTGTCCTGGACGGCGTACTTGCCGCCGGTGGACGTCACGCTCTTCGGCGGGGCCGGCCCCATGGCCCAGAGCGCCAGGTTGATCAGGTGTACGCCCCAGTCCGTCATGAGGCCTCCGGCGTAGTCCCAGAACCAGCGGAAGTTGAAGTGGAAGCGATTGGGGTTGAAGGGCCGTTCCGGCGCGGGGCCCAGCCACATATCGTAATCGACGCCGGCGGGCGGGCTTCCGTCGGGCGGGCTGCCGATGCCGCCCACCCAGTCCAGGTAGGCCCAGGCGCGCACCTGCCGGATCCTGCCCAGCCGGCCCGCCTGCACCATTTCGACGGCCTCGCCGTAATGCCGCCCGCTGCGCCACTGCGTGCCCATCTGAAGGATGCGGCCGTGGCGCTTCACGGCTTCCAGCATGGCCCGGCTTTCGGCCACCGTGGTGGCCAGAGGCTTCTCGCAGTAGACGTCCTTGCCGGCCTGGCAGGCATAGATGGTGGGGAGGGCGTGCCAGTGGTCGGGGGTGCAGACCAGGCAGACGTCGATGTCCTTGCGGTCGATGACCCGGCGGAAATCCTTGACCGTGTCGGGCCGCCGGTCGCGCAGCTTTTCGATGAGGGCCGCGCCCTTGGCGAGCCGCTGGTCGTCGATGTCGCACACCACCGGGCACTCCACCTCGGGGTGCGCGAGGAACATGCCGGCGTCGGCCACCGAGATGCCGCCGCAGCCGATCAGGCCGATGCGGATCCGGTCGCCGGCCGCCACTGCTTTGGCGCGCGGCGCGGCGGCCATCGCCGCCATCACGGCCGCCCGGTTGAGGAACCGGCGCCGGGAGCAGGCTTGCATGAACGGCCTCCTTTTCAAACGTACTAGTGTAGTGTCTCCAAAATAGCTTTACAACGCCCGATCTTCTCTAAGATCTTCGCCACGCTGGCTGTCCACACGAATGGCTTGGGCTGTTGATTGTTGTGCTCAAGGTACTCTCCGATGGCTTGC
>JADZAF010000336.1 GCA_020852755.1 Bryobacterales bacterium | reverse complement strand
GGACTATGTGGTCAAGGAAGGCCAGGTGATCATCGTCGACGAGTTCACCGGGCGCCTGATGCCGGGCCGGCGCTGGAGCGACGGGCTGCACCAGGCGGTGGAAGCCAAGGAAAACGTCAAGATCGAGCGCGAAAACCAGACCCTGGCCACCATCACCTTCCAGAACTACTTCCGCATGTACAAGAAGCTGGCCGGCATGACCGGCACGGCCGAGACGGAAGCCGCCGAGTTCCAGAAGATCTACAACCTCGATGTGGTCGTCATCCCCACCAACCGGCCCTTGATCCGCATCGAGAACCCGGACGTCGTCTACCGCACCGAGGAAGAGAAGTTCCGCAACGCGGCCAAGGAGATCAAGGAGCTGAACCAGAAGGGCCAGCCCGTGCTGGTCGGCACCATCTCCGTGGAGAAGTCCGAGCGCCTGTCGGGCATCCTGAAGCGCATGGGCGTGCGGCACGAGGTGCTGAACGCCAAGAACCACGAGCGCGAAGCCTACATCATCGCCCAGGCCGGCCGCAAGGCCGCCGTCACGGTCTCCACCAACATGGCCGGCCGCGGCACCGACATCCTCCTGGGCGGCAACGCCGATTTCATGGCCAGGGACGCCTGCCTCAAGGAAAAGCTGGCCGAGACGATTCCCGCCGGCCAGGAAACCTTCCTGAGCGACGAGAACTTCTACCGCTTCTACCATCGCGACCAGTTCTACCGGGTCCCGCGCAAGCGCTGGGAGGAGATCTCCGCCCGCTTCCGCGAAGAGTGGAAGCGCGAGCACGAGGAGGTCGTATCCCTGGGCGGGCTGCACATTCTGGCCACCGAGCGGCATGAGTCGCGCCGCATCGACACCCAGTTGCGCGGCCGCGCCGGCCGCCAGGGCGACCCCGGCAGTTCCCGCTTCTACCCCTCTCTCCAGGACGACCTGCTGCGGATCTTCGGCGGGGAGCGCATGCAGAACCTCATGCTCCGCCTGGGCATGGAAGAGGATGTGCCCATCGAGAGCCGCCTCATCACCAAGCGCATCGCCGCCGCCCAGAAAGCCGTCGAAACCCAGAACTTCGACGCCCGCAAGCACCTCCTCGAATACGACGACGTCATGAACAAGCAGCGGCAGGCCGTCTACGGGATGCGCCGCCTGCTGCTGGAAGGAGTCGACCAGAAGGAGCGCGTCCAGGAGATGGTCCGCGGCATCGTGGATTCCTTCCTGGATATGCGCTGCCCCGAAGGCGCCCACCCCGACACCTGGGATCTCACTGCCCTGCGCACCGACATTCTCAGCCAGTTCGGCCACAAGATCGACATCGCCGCGCTACGCAGTATGTCCAAGGCCGAGATGTCCGATTCCATCTACGACGAACTCGTGCGCCGCTACGAGGAGAAGGAGGAACTGATCGGCTCGGACCTGATGCGCCACACCGAGCGGCTCATCATGCTCCAGGTCATCGACGACCAGTGGAAAGATCACCTGCTCTCCATGGATCACCTCAAGGAGGGCATCGGGCTGCGCGGCTACGGCCAGAAGGATCCCCTGGTCGAGTACAAGAAGGAATCCTTCATCCTGTTCCAGGACATGATGGACCGGATCGAGGACGAGACCGTCCGCTACCTCTTTTTCCTCCAGGCCGTGGAGCGCGAGCGGGCGCCTCTGCCCGCCGGCCCCGTCGGCGAAGAGGAGTGGAGGCCCGAAGAAGAGCCGGTCGCGGCCGCCGCCCCGCGAAAGGCCGCCTCCCAGGGCTCCCTGCAGGATTTCACCCGCAGCATCCAGCGCAAGAAGGAAAAGGAAATGGCTGAGTTGCAGTTCGTGGGAGGCGACTCTTCGAACGGCGGCCAGCAGGTGATCCGCTCCCAGAAAGTCGGCCGGAACGAGCCCTGCCCCTGCGGCAGCGGAAAGAAGTACAAGAAGTGTCATGGCGCCTGAACTGCTCCTGGCCGCCCTGCTCCCGGCCCTGGCCGGCGCCGCGGTCTGGCCTGAACAACTAGGCCCCTACCGCCGTGTCTCGGCGGCTCCCATACAGGTTTCCGAGCGGCCCCTATGGCAGGAGTACGGGCTGGAACAGGCCGAGTCGGCCGAATACCAGTCGGAAGGACGGAAGTTCCGGGCGGAGGCCTGGCGGCTCCAGGACTCGACTGGCGCTTTCGCCGCTTTCCAGTGGCAGCGTCCGGCCGGCGCCCGCGACTGGGACCGGGGCGAGTTGAGCGCGGGCGACGGGACCGGCGGCTGGATCGCGGCCGGCAACTACCTGCTGCACTTCGAGGGGTACAAGCCGGCCGCGGAGGAACTGCGAACCCTTCTCCAATCTTTGCCGTCTCTTCGCCGGGCGGCCCTGCCCTCCCTGTCCGCCTACCTGCCCCGAAAGAACCTCGTCCCGGGCTCGGAGCGCTACCTGCTGGGCCCGGCCGGCCTGGAGCGGTTCCTGCCCGGCGTCCCTGCGGGCTCGGCCGGTTTTGAGTTCAGCGCGGAGGCTCAGACGGCCCAGTACCGTCTCCCGTCGGGTGTAATCCGGCTCTCGCTCTTTGCCTATCCCACGCCCGAAATCGCCCGGGTGAAACTCGCCGACCTGGCAAAGATCGAAGGTGCGGTGGTGAAGCGCAGCGGGCCGCTGGTGGTGCTGATTTCGCCTCCTGTTCACGCCGCGGACGCCCAGCAACTACTGGGCCAAATCGAGTATCAATCCAAGATCACCTGGAGCGAGCGGGTACCCACGCGCCGCGACAATATCGGCGAACTCCTCCTCAACATATTCATTCTCTGCGGGATATTGATCCTGGTGTGCATCGGGGGCGGTCTCGCCGTGGGAGGCGTCCGGGCGCTTTCGCGCCGCCGCGGCGACCCCATGATCCTGCTGCACTTGGCCGACCGGTAAACGTAAACGCGCTGATTTCAGCGCCTTAGCCCAAAAGCGGAGGACCGAAAGCGGGGGATTTCGGACCCGCGCCGCCTCTGTGGAAATCCTCGCCGTTCACAACCGAATGAAAATAATGAGCTTAAGGGCTACGATTTTATGTGCCTTTTTCACTTGACTTGCGGCGGCAGGGAAAATAAAATCCAATCACAAAGTTTTGACGGTTGCGGTTCCGTCGAGACTGATTCTCCCATTGAACATCACCCTGGTAGAACAGGGACCGAATGCTCACCCCGAAACGGGTGAGCATTCTTGTTTAGGCGCGGCCCCGCCCACCCCCTTTTCCACCCCCGGCCCGGCCCCCAACTCCCGCACGGCCCGCCAACACCCTGTGATACCTTGAAGCTAATGGCAGATCAGAAGTTGCTCGTCGTTCCCCTGGGCGGCGTAGGCGAGTTCGGCATGAACATCACCGCCCTGCGCTGCGGGGATGACATCATCGTGATCGACGCGGGCATGATGTTCCCCGACGACGAGCTGATGGGCGTTGACATCGTCACCCCGGACCTCACCTATCTCGTTCAAAATAAGCAGTATGTCCGCGCCCTGATCCTCACCCACGGCCACGAGGACCATATCGGTTCAGTCCCCTTCTTTCTCTCCGAAATCAACGTTCCGGTCTACGGTACGGCCTTCTCCCTGGCCCTGGTCGAACGCCGCCTCGAGGAGCACGAAATCCGGGACCAGGCCGAACTGCGTACCGTCAAGCCCCGCGACAAACTGGTGATCGGCCCCTTCCAGATCGAGTTCATTCACGTTACCCACTCCATCGTCAGCGCCGTGGCCCTGGCCATCACCACGCCCGTCGGAGTGGTCATCCATACGGGCGATTTCAAGGTCGATCCCACCCCCACCGACAACGAGTTGTTCGACCTCCACACCCTGGCCGAATACGGCAAGCGGGGCGTCACCCTGCTGCTCTCGGATTCGACCAACGCCGACCGTCCGGGCTACAGCGAGTCCGAGCGGGCCGTCCGCCCCCGGCTGGAGGAACTGCTCAGCCGCTCCCCCCGCCGGGTCCTCATCTCCTGTTTCAGCTCTTCCATCCACCGCCTCCAGCAGGTGATCGACCTCTCCCAGCAGGCCGGCCGGAAAGTCGCCCTGGTGGGCCGCAGCATGATCAACGTCACCGAGATCGCCCACTCCCTGGGGCTGCTCGAGATCCCCGACGGGATCCTGGTGCGCCCCAGCGACGTCATGCAGATGCGGCCCGATAAGGTCACCGTCCTGATCTCCGGCACCCAGGGCGAGCCGCTTTCGGCCCTGGCCCGGGTCTCCGTCAATAACCACAAGCACGTCGCGGTCGAGCCGGGAGATACCGTGGCTCTCAGCTCCCGCATCATCCCGGGCAACGAGAAGTTGATCTTTCGCATGATCGATCACCTGGAGCGCCGCGGCGCCGACGTGCAATACGGCACCATGAAGCCGCCCCTGCACGTCTCCGGTCATGGCAGCAGCGAGGAGCTCCGCCTGGTCCTGAACCTGGTGCGGCCCCGCTACTTCGTCCCCATCCACGGCGAGTACCGGCAGCTTTCCAAGCATGCCCGCCTGGCGGAGCACCTGCGGCACGCCGGCCTCGAGGAGACCTTCGTCATGGAAAGCGGCCAGGTGCTGGAACTGGACCGCCACGGCGCGCGCAAGGCCGGGCAGGTTCCGGTGGGCCGCATTTGCATCGATTCCGGCACGGTGGACGAAGTCGTCGAAGACATCGTGATCCGTGACCGCCGCCACCTTTCCGAAGACGGAATCGTGATTCCCATCATTGCCGTGAGCCGCCATACCGGCCGCAGCGAGACCCTTCCGGAAGTGGTCAGCCGGGGCTTTGTCTCCGACGAGGACGGCTCCTCCGACCTGCTGCGCCAGGCCCGGCAGGTGGTGGCCCGCACACTGGAATCCTCCAGCCAGGAGGAACGAACCGACCACGGCGTAATCAAGGAGAAAGTCCGCGCCGACCTCAAGCGCTACATTGTGAAGCAAACCTCCCGGCGGCCCCTCATCATGCCGGTGATCCTGGACGTTTAGGCTTACCATGGAAAAAGGAGGGGAATTATGGGGAAAGCCGCGCTCACGGAGGATCTTTCCAGCCAGGTATCCAGGGAAAATTCACCGGATAATTCCGTAGTGGCCCACTTGCAGCGGCAGGTGGCCAACGCATTCCTTCTCTACGCCAACTACAAACATTACCACTGGCAGACCTACGGCCCGCTGTTCCGCGACGTGCACCTGCTGTTCGACGAGATGGCCTCTGACGTACTCAAGACTCTGGACGAGCTGGCGGAGCGCATCCGCATGATCGGCCAGGATCCCGTCTATCTGCCCCGCGACCTGGAGCGCCACGCCGGCGTCAAGCCCGGTTCAGGGGCCCGCAGCCTGCGCGCCATGGTCGAGGAGGCCCAGGCTAACCTGCTGGGCGTGATCAAGGACATGCGAGCCGCCGCCCGCGAGGCCGACAATCAGGACGACCCGGGCACCGTGGACCTGTTCTCCAAAACCGTCCAGATCCACGAAAAACACGAGTGGTTCCTGCGCGAAATTCTCAAGAAAAACGACGGCCTCGTCACCTGATTTCGCTGGACTGAGGCGCACGCTTCAGCGTGCAGCGGCGCTCCTGCCGCCGTTTCTACATATACATCCCGCCGTTGACATTGATCACGGCCCCGGTGATATACGCCGCCTCCTCGCTGGCCAGGAACTTCACCGCATTGGCGATATCCTGTGGGCTTCCGAATCGCTTCATCGGAATCCCCGCCAGCATGCGCTGCTTCACTTCCTCCGGCAGCACCTTGGTCATGTCGGTTTCGATGAACCCCGGCGCGATCGCGTTCACCGTGACGGACCGCCCCGCCACTTCGTGCGCCAGCGCCTTGGTCAGCCCGATGATCCCCGCCTTGGAAGCCACGTAGTTGGCCTGCCCGGCGTTGCCCGCCTGGCCGACCACCGAAGCGATATTCACGATCCGCCCGTGCCGCTCCCGTACCATGAACGGCAGCACCTGCTGCGCCGTCAGGAAGGCCCCGCTCAGGTTGATCTGCAGAACCAGGTCCCAGTCTTCCTTTTTCATCCGCAGGGATAGGCCGTCCCGCGTGATGCCGGCGTTGTTCACCAGCACATCGATGCGGCCGAACTCCTTCAGCGCCGCGGCCACGCCTTCCTTGATGGACGCCGCGGAGCTCAGGTTGAAGTCCACGACCAGCGCCGGCTGGCACTGGCGCACCTCGGCGGCCACCGACTCGTTGTTCTCCATCTCCGGCGACGCCACCACGATGGCGTAGCCGGCCTGGCTCAGCGTGAGCGCCGTGGCGCGCCCGATGCCCCGGCTCGCGCCGGTGATGAATGCGACTCGATTGGGCATAGTGTTGTTGTGGAATTCCAATCATATCAGCACCACGCCGCGGGTTTCGTATCATGGAGTCTTCTATGGCCTACGCCGATCTGCGGGAATTCATTCGCGCCCTGGACAAGGCCGGCGAGCTCAGGCGCATCTCCCTGGAGGTGGACCCCGTCCTGGAGATCACCGAATTCGCCGACCGCGCGGTCAAAAGCAACGGGCCCGCCCTCCTCTTCGAGAAGCCCAAGGGCTCCGACATTCCGGTCCTGATCAACGCCTTCGCCGGCCGGCGCAAGATGGAGATCGCCCTGGAAGTGGACTCGGTCGAGGAGGTGGCGCGGCGCATCTCCGAGTACCTCGAAATGCGCATGCCCGAGGGCCTGATCGGCAAGCTCAGGATGCTGCCCAAGCTGGCCGAGATGAGCGCCTTTTTCCCCAGGAACGTTTCCGAAGGGCCCTGCCAGGAGGTCGTCCGCGAGTCTGATTTCTCCCTGTTCGATTACCCCATCCTGAAATGCTGGCCCGGGGACGCCGGCCGCTTCATCACCCTGCCCCTGGTCTTCTCCCGCAACCCGGACACCGGCAAGCGCAACTGCGGCATGTACCGCATGCAGGTCTACGACGAGCGCACCACCGGCATGCACTGGCAGACCCACAAGCAGGGCGCCGAGCACTACCGGCGCATGGCCCAGCTCGGCAAGCACACCCGCATGGACGTGGCTGTGGCCATCGGCGCCGACCCGGCCGTCATGTACTCGGCCATCCTGCCGCTGCCCCCCGATCTGGACGAGATGATGATCGCCGGCTTCCTGCGCGGCAAGCCCGTGGAGATGGTGAAGTGCCGGACCTGCGACCTGGAAGTGCCCGCCGCCGCCGAGATCGTGCTGGAAGGCTACGTGGAGCTGGGCGAGCTGCGCACCGAAGGGCCCTTCGGCGACCACACCGGCTTTTATTCGCTGGAGGACGAGTACCCGGTCTTCCACGTCGTCTGCGTCACCCAGCGCAAGCGGCCCGTCTATACGGCCACCATCGTGGGCCCGCCGCCCATGGAGGACTTCTACATGGGCCAGGCCATCGAGCGCATCTTCCTGCCGCTCATGCGCCTGCAGCTGCCGGAGATCCGGGATATCTCCATGCCCGCCCAGGGGGTCTTCCACAACCTCATGCTGGTCGCCATGCGCAAGTCCTACCCGGGCCACGCCCGCAAGGTGATGCACGCCCTCTGGGGAATGGGGCAGGCCATGTTCACCAAGTGCATCGTGGTCGTCGACGAGGACGTGGACGTGCAGAATCCCGGCGAGGTGGCCTGGAAGGCCCTCAACAACATCGACCCGGAGCGCGACATCGAGTTCGTCCACGGCCCGGTGGATTCCCTCGACCACGCCAGCCGCCTGCCCAACTACGGCTCCAAAATGGGCATCGACGCCACCCGCAAATGGCCTGGCGAAGGCTTCACCCGCCCCTGGCCCGGCGTCATCGAGATGAGTCCCGAGGTCAAGCGCCGCGTCGACGAGCTCTGGAAGAAGGCCGGCCTGTAAGCCCTCGTGGTAGACTGAAAAGGATCCCTCATCCACGGTGGGTGTAGCTCAGCTGGTAGAGCGCTGGATTGTGGTTCCAGTGGCCGAGGGTTCGAACCCCTCCACCCACCCCAT
>JADZAF010000335.1 GCA_020852755.1 Bryobacterales bacterium | reverse complement strand
CGACACCAACGTCGTTCGTACCACCCAAAGCAACGCCGAGGGTCTTTACACCATTCCCAACCTGATCCCCGGCAATTACACTCTCACCACCCAATTCCAGGGCATGAAGAACTTCGAGCGCAGCGGCATTGCGCTGCGGGTCGGCGACCGCGTCGCCATCGACATCGCCATGGAGGTGGGGGCCCAGACCGAACGCATCACCGTCACCGGGGAGGCGCCCCTGCTGCGCGTGGAAGACGTGCAGACCGGACTGGTGATCGACAACCGGCGCATCTCCGAGCTGCCGCAGTACAACCGCAACGCGCTGGCCTTCGCGCTGCTCACGCCCAACGTCAACACCGTGACCTCCGAACAGCAGGGTCACGACAACGACTTCCGCATCAACGGCGGGCGCACTTCGCAGGCCGAGTACTTCGTGGACGGTGTGCCGGTGACCACCGGATACCTGCACAACGTGCCGCCCTCGATTCCTTCGATGGAGGCCGTCGGGGAATTCAAGGTCCTTACCAACGGTCTTTCGGCCGAATATGGAAGACTGTCGGGCGGGGCGGTGACGCTGGTCACCCGCTCGGGCACCAACGAGCTGCACGGGTCGGGATACGAGTATTTCCGCAACCAGGCGCTCAACGCCAACGACTGGAGCTCCAATCGCTTCGGTCGCAAGAAGGGTGTGTTCCACGACAACGTGTTCGGGTTCACGGTCGGCGGCCCGATCTGGCTTCCCAAGGTCTATAACGGCAGGGACAAGACCTTCTTCTTCCTGAATTTCGAAGGCACCCGGCGCAGCTCGGGCAGCAACGCCTCCACGGCCGGCGTTCCCACCGCCCTGGAGCGCCAGGGGGACTTCTCCCAGAGTCTGATCGACCAGGGCGCCGCGGTCCAGATCTACGACCCGCTCACCGGCCAGCTGGATGCGAAGGGCCGGGTGGTCCGCCAGCCGTTCGCGGGCAACCGGATCCCGCAAGCCCGTTTCGATCCGCTCTCGAAAATCTACCTCGGGTTCTACCCCGAGCCGAACCGGCCGCCTCAGCCCGGCTCCAGCCACGATCAAAACTACATCGGCTCGACCCGGAGTCAGTATAGCGACAACCGCTGGACCGGACGCCTGGACCAGAACTGGACGGCCCATCACACTACCCACTTCTCCTTCATCGAGTACTACAACAGCTCCACGAGCCCGAGATGGCTCTCGCCCCTGCAGGCAGCCGGCGGGAGTTATATGGATGCGAAGACGATTTCCGCGGAGCATGCCTGGACGCTCACGCCGACTACCGTGTTCAATGCCCGTTTCGGCGCCGTTCGCATGGTCAGCCTGAGCGGGAACACCGTGGACGCTGACTCCTCCAGCTGGGGTATGACGCCCCTGATGCTTACCCTGCTCGGCACGACCAAAGAGCGCGTTCCGAATATCGCGACCGGCGACACCATCACGGCGCTGGGCGGCGGCACCACCAGCAACATCTTCGAGACCAATTACACCGGGGCTATATCCCTGCAGAAGTTGTGGGGCAAGCACACCCTCAAAGTCGGCTACGAACACCGCCGGTACTATGCCAACACCAGCAGCGGCGGGAACCTCTCGATGTCCACCCAGCGGAGCGTCACCTCGCAGTATTTCGACACTCCCACCACCGGGTCGGGCTTCGCCAGCTTCCTGCTGGGCAACGCCATCTGGGGCCAAGGCACCCAGTTCGCCGGACCCGCGTCGCTGCAAACCTATCACGGCGCCTTCGTTCAGGACGACTTCAAGGTTTCCAGCAAGCTGACCCTGAACCTGGGCGTGCGCTGGGACTTCGAGCCTTCGCGCACGGAGCGCTTCGACCGCCAGATCTACTGGGACAAGGAGTACCAGTGGCCGGTCACGCCGAGCGCGGGTTGGAGCTGGGATGCGGTTCAGGCAGCCGCCGGCGTCACCAACGCGGCTAAGCCCGACTGGCTGGTCAGCGGGTATGAGCTGGGCCGGGTGGCCGTGCTGGGCTCCAAGGAATACCCGGGCCGCGCCGCCCAGGCGACCTACAGCAAGCACTTCGCGCCGCGCGTGGGTCTTGCCTGGCAGTTCCTTCCGAAGACCGTCCTGCGGGTGGGATACGGCATCAACTGGCTCACCAACCCGGGCGGCTCGTTCTTGAACAGCGCCCCCTGGAACGTTGGCTACGGCGATTTTGCCCGGATGCTGCAGGGCGGCACCCCGGATCAGGGCCTGACCTTCCCGCTGACCTTCAGCGAGCCCATGCCGGGCGGCGTAGGCTACGTACCAGGACCGTTCACCGGGCGGGACGTTACGGCTCTGAACAACAGCCTGGTCGGCAACTGGTTCATCGCCAACTCCTTTGAGCAGTATCCCGGCTACGAGCACACGGTGCAGTTCGGTTTGCAGCGCGAAGTCGGCTCGGGCAGCAACTCCTGGGTGTTCGAAGGCAACTTCAGCGCCAACCTGGGCCGCGATCTGCCCTTCTGGCTGGGCAACGGCGAGCACATCCTGCCGGACGCCTACCATAAGCTGGGTCCCTACGGCGCCACGCTGAATACCCCGGTTCCTAATCCGATCTACGGTCAGATCGCTCCCACCCTGGGCACCGGTCCGGCCAAGCTGCCCTTCGGCCGCATGTACTCGCGCGAGCCGTTCTGGTTCGAATCCTGGACCATGGGCGAGCCGCTGGGCACGTCCAACTACTACGCGGGTTACTTCCAGGCGGAGCACCGCTTCGGCGGCGGCTACAGCTTCCTGGTGAACTACACCCTCTCCAAGATGCTGCAGGACGTGGGCGGCCTCGACAACCAGTTCTCCCAGGGCCCCAGCCAGCAGGCGTTCCCGCAGGCCGGGCTCGGATTCAAGGACATCTACGGCATCGCGACCACCGATATCACGCACCGGTTCGTGTTCAATTACTCCTATGACATCCCGGTCGGACGGGGACGGATGCTTCTCGGCAATCCACAGAACTTCGGGGAAAAGGTCCTCAACCAGGCGCTGGGTGGCTGGAGGCTGGCCGGCACTACCACTCTGCGCACGGGCCAGCCGGTTCTGATCTCCACGCCCAGCGGAGGAGTGGGAGGACTGGGCAGCCAGTGGTACAACATCGGGCACGGACGCACCACCCGTCCCGTGATGATTCCCAGCCAGACCCTGGGATTCGCCACCAGCGGCCATGCCGCCCTGGAAGGATCCGCCGGCCAGCAGTTGTACATGAACCCGGCCGCCTTCCGCCTGCCGCAGGGCTTCGAGATCGGCGATGTGGGCAGCACCTTCCCGAACTGGCGCGGCCCCGGCTACAGCCAGTGGGATCTTTCGGTGCTGAAGGACTTCCCGCTGGGGAATGAACGGCGCTACCTGCAGATCCGCTGCGAGGCGCAGAACCTGTTCAACCACATGAACGCCGCCAACCCGAACGGCGCGGTCACCCAGCGCACTTTCGGGATGATCACCGGCCAACTCGGCTCGCCGCGGCGCATCATGCTGGCCGCCAAGCTGTACTTCTAACACCCGGCATGCGGCGGGGCGCCGCGCTCCGCCGCACTGCCTGCCGCCGGCCCGGACGGTTGTTTTCGGCGCCCGGCCAGGCAACGCCGCCTATACCGAGTGACAGACCTCGGCCCCAGGCCGCCGGGACGGGCAATTCCGGTGGCCGGGCCGGAGGATGAGTCAGCCAAGCTGGCTTAGCCGATAGCCTAGCCTAGCGCCTGCGGCCGTAGGGCGGCGGGGGCAGCGGCTCGAGGGTCCAGTCCCCGGGCTCCAGGCGGATACCTTCGATCAGCTCCGAACCCAGCCGCAGCAGTTCCCGGCCGCCTGTGCGGAGACGGTACAGGCGGTTCTCGTCCACGGTGTACCATTCCGGGAACTCGTTCAGCCGCACGTAATCCCTGGCGAAGTGCAGCACGCGGCGGTGGCGGGCGAAGTCGAAGCGCACCTTCCCCTGCCAGCCGGGCGGCGCGGCGACGTGCAGGTAGAGGCGTTCTCCTTCGCGCGAGGCGCCCACGCCCACCCCCGGAAGCCAGCGGTCCGGCCGGCAGCCCTGGCTCTTATAGAGCAGGTAGAGCATGGCCGTGCGGTTGAAGTTGCCCTCGCCGTACCAGTGCTCGATGAGGCCGGACGGCTGCTGCATGGCGGTCATCACCCGCATTTCGGACTCAATCCAGTCCAGGGCCTGGGGAACCGGCTCGCGGGCCACCAGGTAGAGCGCGCTTTCGATCGCGTCGGCGTAGCCGTCGAACGATCCGCGCTCCCAATCGTAGTTGCGGTACTTCGTCAGGTTGCCGAGCACGCGGCGCACCGCCTCGCGGTACTTGGTTTCTCCGGTGGCCTGGTGGAAAGCGTAGACCGCGCCGTAGACGTAGCCCCAGTTGTCGGAAAGGCCCTCGTTAACGGGCTTCAGGGTGGCGGCGTCGACCTGGTTGTACAGCATGCCGTCCGGGTTGGCGGAGGCCAGCACCCGCTCCAGCATGCGCGCGATCACCGGCCGGTAGCGCGCGGCCCGGGGTGTCCGCAGATCGTTTTCCAGGGCGAACAGCAGGGTCAGGCCGACCACCGTTTCGTTGCCGTGGTCGCGCAGGCGCAACTGGCCGTCGCCGGAGTGCTTCTGAAAATCCCACTTCGAGCTGGGGACGCCGTGGTTGTTGGGCAGCACTTCCTCGATATAGGCGTCGCCGATCCGCCGGGCCCACTCCAGAAAACGGGAGTCGCCGGTCATGGTAGCCAGCCGCACCAGGACCTGCAGGTAGTCGCCGTTCAGCTCGGCGTCCGAGGCCGGCAGGTTGCCGAAGCGGGTCTCGACCGGCGCGCGGCCCATGGCGTCGGCCGTCATGTCCACCATGCGGTAGAACCAGGGAGTGCGGCCCAGGTACTCGGTGACGGCCAGCAGGCCGTCCTTGGCGTACTCGCCCGCGCCGAACAGGCTCGGCGGCCCCAGTTCGCCGGTGGTGAGCTCCAGGCTGCCGGGGATGGAATCCTGCACGGTGGTGTAGCGCACTTCGTTGCGGAGCATTTCGAGCATGCGGCCGTGGAGCAGCTCGGGATCGGTCAGGTGGGCCGTGAGGATCAGGTAGGGATAGAGGTCCGCGCCCGAGTTGTGGGGCGTATAGAGGCGCGTGGGATCGCCGGGCTTGAGGCCGCGTGAGCCGCCGGGCAGGCGGTCGGGCAACAGCAGCGTGCGCGGGTCGGCCTGCGCCAGCCAGGCCTTCATCAGGCGGTCCATGCGGCCGGCGATGTCATCGAAGCGCCGGGCGTTCTCGCGCGCGCGGGCGAAAGCCGGGTCCTGCGCCGGGGCCGGCACGGCGCAGAGCGACACCAGAAACACTGTTGCCGGCAAAGCCTTGGCGAGCGGAAGGGATCGCATGCCGATCACTATATCCGATGCAAGGGTTTCCAGGAGACGTTCACACACCCCGAACGCGGCTGGGTTGCGGCGCAGTGCGGAAAGCCGCCCCGGCGATTCTCAACCGGCTTCTTCCCTCTGGCTGCCCGGCCCCGGCGAGTGCGGCCCGTGGCCGTTGAGCGGGGCCAGCTGCCGCATGCGCAAGATGAGGCGCTGCCGGGGGACGAAGTCGGCCAGGAAGGCGGTGAGCTGCTTGAGGCGCTCGCGCTCGGAGCGGCTGCTGAGCAGGGTCTGGCGGAAGTCGAGGTCGGGAACCGCCTGGGCCAGCTGGAAGCTGAGCTGCGGGTCGTCCACCGCCGGAGAAGCCATGCCCTCGATTCCGAATTCGGCCAGGCTCTCAAACTGCGCCAGGGCGCGCTGCTGCAATTCCGCCGGCCCCGGGCCGGGCTCGTCGTCGTCAAAGAACTCCACCTCTCCGCGCAGGTAGGACTTTTCATCGTTGAGCGAGACGACCTCGAAGCGCCGGGAGCCGCGCGTCATGATGTCCAGGCGGCCGTCCGGGTGGCGCTTGAGCACTTTCTCCACGACCACGGTGCAGCCGGTGTTGACAATGCCCTCGCCGCGGGCCAGCACGATGCCGAACTCGCTGTTTTCCCGGATGGCCTCGCCCACCATTTCCTTGTAGCGCTCCTCGAAGATATGCAGCGGCAGTTCGGTGCGTGGAAAGATCACCACGTTGAGGGGAAACAGGGGCAGCAGCCGCGACTGCATGCTAACATTATTGCGTTTCGGAGAAAGGGCGGCAATGTGCCGCAACTATGCGCATCCAGGGAAAAGTCGCGGTGATCACCGGCGCGTCGCAGGGAATCGGAGCGGCCTGCGCGGCGGCGCTCAGGGAACGCGGAGCGCGCCTTGTGTTGACCGCTCGCCGGAAGGAGAAGCTGGAGCAGGCGGGCGGGCCGGAGGCCGTGGTGGTGGCCGGGGACATCACCGAAGAGCAGACCCGCGCGCGCCTGGTGGAGGCGGCGCTGGCGAATTTCGGAGCCATCGACATTCTCATCAACAACGCCGGGGCGGGCCTCTACGAGCGCACCTGGGAGACCTCGCCCGAGCGGGCGCGCGCGCTGTTCGAGCTGAATTTCTTCGCCCCGCTGGACCTGATCCGCCGGGTGGTTCCCCACATGCGCGCGCGGCGCAGCGGCGTTATCGTGAATATCAGCTCGATTGCCGGAAAAGTGACCTTGCCCTGGCTGCCGCTCTACTCGGTTTCCAAGAGCGCCCTGGAAGCTTTAAGCAACGCCCTGCGGATGGAACTGATGCCGGAGGGCGTGCGCGCCATGACAGTGTGCCCGGGCTACGTGATCACGGGCTTTCGGGAGAACGCGCTGACGGGCCGGCCTCCCCGGGGAGTGGAGGAGAGCGGCGCGTTCAGGATCACGGCCAGGGAGTGCGCGGCGGCCGTCGTGCGCGGGTTGGAGCGGGACGCCCGCACGGTGGTCACCCCGCCCGCCGGCTGGCCGCTGGCCTGGGCCGCGCGTTTGTTTCCCTCACTCGTGGAGCGGCGCCTTTCGGCCATGCTGCATGCGGCGGAGGACGGCTCGTGAGCCGCGCGATCTTTCTGGTCGGGTTCATGGGCTCGGGAAAGAGCACCATCGGCCGGGTCCTCGCGGAGCGGCTGGGATGGGAGTTCATCGACCTGGACGAGAGGATCGAGGCCGGCCAGGGAACCTCGATACCGGAGATCTTCGAAACCCGCGGCGAAGCGGAATTCCGGCGCCTGGAAAGCGCCGCGCTGCGGGAAGTGGCGGAGCGGGCGGATGCCGCGCCCGCGGTCGTCGCCCTGGGCGGCGGAGCGTTCACCCTGCCGGAGAACGTGGAACTGATCGCCCGCCACGGGGTGAGCGTGTGGCTGGACTGTCCCTTGGAGCTCGCTCTCCGCCGGGTGGAAAAGGAATCGCACCGGCCCCTGGCGCGCGACCCGCAAAGATTCGAACAACTCTATCACGCCCGGCGCGCGGCGTACAGCAAGGCCGCCTTTCGCATTGCCGTCACGGACGACGATGCGCCGGCGGCGGCGGAATGCATTCTCAAGCTGCCCCTGTTGCCATGAAAAACGAAACTCAGATTCGAAAGCACGCGCGGTCGATTTTTCAAGCCGCCCTGAAAGCGGCCGACCCGGTGGAAGCGGTTCTGCGTCATCTGAAGGTGAACGGCGAGTCGCTGCGGGCCGGCAAAACCCGCTACCGGCTGAACTCCTTCCGCAACGTTTACGTGATCGGCGCGGGAAAGGCCGGGGCGTCGATGGCCAAGGCGGTGGAGCGCGTGCTGGGCGCGCGGATTACCGCCGGCCTCATCAACGTGAAGTACGGGCATACGCTTCGGCTGCGGCGCATCGAGCTGAACGAATGCGGCCACCCGGTGCCCGACGAGCGGGGCGTCCGCGGGGCGCGGCGCATCGCGGAGATCGCGTGCCAGGCCGGCGAGCGCGACCTGGTCGTCTGCCTCATCTCGGGCGGGGCCTCGGCCCTGATGCCGCTGCCGGCCGATCCGGTGACTTTGGCCGAGAAACAGGCCGCCACCCGGCTGCTGCTGGCCTGCGGCGCCAATATCCACGAGATCAACTGCATCCGCAAGCACATCTCGGCGATCAAGGGAGGACAGCTGGCGAGGCTGGCGGCGCCCGCCACGGTGATCTCGCTGATGCTCTCCGACGTGATCGGAGACGATCTGGACGTGATCGGCTCGGGTCCGACCAACCCGGACACCTCCACCTTCGCGACCGCCAAATCGATTCTGGACAAGTACGGCATCTACGGCCAGGCGCCGGAGCACGTGCGGGAGCGGATCGAGCGGGGCCTGCGGGGGCAGATCCCGGAAACGCCCAAGCCCGGCGACCCGGCTTTCCACCGCACGCAGAACCTGGTGGTGGGGAGCAATATCCAGGCGGCCCAGGCGGCGGCGAAACGGGCCAGGGAACTGGGCTACCGCACGCTGCTGCTCTCGACCTTCGTGGAAGGGGAGACGCGGGAGATCGCCCGCATGCACGCCGCCGTGGCCAAGGAGGTGGCGGCCACGGGCCTCCCGCTGAAGCCTCCCGCCTGCCTGATCACCGGAGGCGAGACCACGGTGACACTGCGCGGCAAAGGGCTGGGCGGGCGCAACCAGGAATTCGCCCTGGCCGCGGGCATGGACATTGCCGGCCTGAAGAACGTGGTGGTGCTGAGCGGCGGCACGGACGGCACGGACGGGCCCACGGACGCGGCCGGAGGCGTCGTGGACGGGGAGACCGTCCGGCGCGCGCAGGCGCAGGGAATCAACCCGCGGCAGTTCCTGGATGCGAACGACTCCTATCATTTTCTGGAGAAGACGGACGGCCTGCTGGTGACCGGCCCGACCAACACGAACGTGATGGACATACGCCTGGTGCTGGTGGGGCTGCAATGAACCCGTTGCTTCCGGCCGCGCTGATGGCGGCCCTGACCATTCCCCGGCTGGCCACGCCGCCGCGCGTCGACGGCGATCTGTCTGAGTGGAAGGAGCTCGCCTTCCATGACGGGGTGTGGGACATTTACCGGCTGCGGCAGGCGCCCTGGTACGATCCGGGCCGCAACCGCCTCACCGCTCACGGCGCGGAGCCCGCGCCGGAGAAGGATCTCAGCGCCCGCTATTACATGGCCTGGGACGCGCGGTATCTCTATCTGGGCGCCGAGGTCAAGGACAACGTGAACGACGTGTCCGACCCGAAGCACGAGCCCAGGCGCTGGTATTACAAGGACGCCATCTGCTGGTTCGTGGAAGCGCCCCGCGACGCGAAGCCGGAGCAGTTCGGCCAGGGAGACAACGCTTTCTGTTTCGTGATCGACGCCTCGCGGCCGGCCTACGGCGCGTGGTGGCGGCACGGCTCCCCGTCGCGGACGTACATCGAGGAACCGCTGCCCGAGCGGGCGGCCGACTATGCCGTCCGCATGAACCCGTGGGGGACGGGCGCAGGCGATTTCATTCTGGAAGCGCGGGTGGCGATGGCGGCCACGCTGGGACGCAGCGACCCGGCCTGGCGCTCCCCGCGGGTGGGAGACCAATACGGCATCCAGATCGTCCACACCGATCCGGACGGCGGCGGCTACGGCGGCCATTTCCTGATCCATGGGAACGGCGACGACGATTCCACCTGGAGCGCGTTCCGGCTGGGCGATCCGGGGGAGCCGTACCGGCGCCGCGGGGAGTAATGTATTAACGGAGAACCGGGCATGAAAAGCAGACGCCGCACTTTTTTGCAGACGGTGGCCTTGAGCGGACTGGCCCCCGCCGCTCCCGGCCAGGACGACCGGGCCGCGCAGGGGACGAGGCGGGCAGGCGCGCGGAGCGGCATTGCCTATCCCAGGACGTTCACGGGCCGGCAATTGGCCATGATCGCGTTCCCGCTGGGCGGCGTGGGAGCGGGCTCCATCGCCCTGGGCGGGCGCGGGCAGCTGCGCGACTGGGAGATTTTCAACCGGCCGGACAAAGGCAAAGCGCCGTCGTTTGCCTTCGCCTCCATCTGGGCCCGGAGCGGGAGCCGCAAGCCCGTGGCCCGGGTCCTGGAGTCGCGCATTCTGCCGCCCTATGAGGGGCCCTCCGGCCTGGGCACCAACAGCGCCCCCGGACTGCCGCGGCTGCGCTCGGCCGCCTTCACTGGCGAGTTTCCTCTGGCCGCCATCGCGTTCCGCGACGCCGCTCTGCCGGCGGCGGTGCGCCTGGAAGCCTTCACCCCTTTCATCCCGCTGGATGCGGACGAATCGGGATTGCCGGTGGCGGTGCTGCGCTACAACGTGAGGAACCCGGCGGCGGTTCCGCTGCAGGTCTCCATTGCGTGGTCGCTCGACAACCCGGTGGGCGCGCAGGGGCGCATGAACGAGCACCGCGCCGGGCAGGGCATCGAGGGGCTGTACATGCACAACCCGCTGCTGGCGGGGACCGATCCGCTGGCAGGCTCGTTTGTGCTGGCCGCGCTGGACCCTGGAACCGGCAAGCTGACCTATCAGCCAAGCTGGCGCGAGGGCCGCTGGTGGGTCGGCCCCCTGCTGTTTTGGGACGATTTCTCGAGCGATGGAGAACTCTCGCCCGTCGCTGAACGGAAGAGCACGGTGGGGTCGCTCTGCCTGAGCCGGGAACTGAAGCCCGGCGGCGAAGCCGATTTCACCTTCCTGCTGGCCTGGCATTTCCCCAACCGCACGCCGGAGCGCTGCGGGTGGCGGGCCGCCAAGGGCGAAGAGAAAACCGTCATCGGGAACTGGTACAGCTCGCGGTTCCGGGACGCCTGGGAGGCGGCGCAGTACGCAGCGGAGCGCCTGCCCGGCCTCGAGTCGCGCACCCGCGCCTTCGTGCAGGCCATGCGGGACAGCACCCTGCCCGGAAGCGTGCGGGACGCGGCCACGGCGAACCTTTCCACCTTCGTGAGCACCACCTGCTTCCGTACGGCCGACGGCGCGTTCCACGCATTTGAAGGCAGCAACAACGACCGCGGCTGCTGTTACGGCAACTGCACCCATGTGTGGAACTACGAAGCGGCGACGCCGCACCTGTTCCCCAGCCTTTCGCGCTCGCTGCGCGAGGCGGCTTTCGGCTTCAGCACGGACCCGGAAGGGCGCATGGATTTCCGCCAGATCCTGCCGGCCGGCAAGGAGCGCAACGGGCAGGCCGCCACCGACGGGCAGATGGGCGCCATCATGAAGCTCTATCTGGACTGGCGGCTTTCGGGCGATACCGAATGGCTGAAGCGGCACTGGCCGGCGGCCCGGCGCGCCCTGGAGTTCTCCTGGGTTCCGGGCGGATGGGACGCGGACCGCGACGGCGTCATGGAAGGCGTACAGCACAACACCTACGACGTGGAGTTCTACGGCCCCAACCCGCTGTGCGGCATCTGGTACCTGGGCGCGCTCAGGGCCGGCGAGGAGATGGCCCGCGCGGCAGGCGATAACGGTCCCGCCGGGGAATACCGGCGGTTATTCGAGAGCGGCAGCCGGTGGATTGACGCCAACCTTTTCAACGGCCAGTACTACGTGCAGAAGGTGCGGGGAATCCCCAAGGACCAGGTGGCCAGGGGCCTCACCGTGGGGATGGGCGCGGCCGATCCGAATCATCCCGATTTCCAGGCGGGCGAAGGCTGCCTGGTGGACCAGTTGCTTGGCCAGTACCTGGCGCACATCGCGGGCCTGGGCTACCTCCTGAACCCCAAGAACATCGCCACGGCGCTGGCCTCGGTCTACAAGTACAACTACCGCGAGTCTCTGGAGACGCACGAATCGGTGCAGCGCATCTACGCGCTGAATGACGAGGCCGCGCTGGTGATCTGCGATTACAGCAGGGCGGAGCGGCCGGAAGTGCCCTTCCCGTACTTCGCCGAGGCCTGGACGGGGCTGGAGTACTCGACCGCGGCCCACATGATGTTCGAGGGCCTGGTGACGCAGGGCGTGCGGGTGGTGGAGAACGTCAGGCGGCGCCACGACGGGGAGAAACGCAATCCGTGGAACGAACCGGAATGCGGCCATCACTACGCGCGGGCCATGGCGGCCTGGGCGCTGGTGGTGGCCTTGAGCGGCTTCCGCTGCCATGCCGGGGAGAAGAGCATTGAGGCAAAACCGCGCATCCGGCCGGAGAACTTCACCTGCTTCTGGTCAGGCGGCACGGCTTGGGGAACGTTTTCACAGACCGCCGGGCCGCGGGGTCTGCGCTTCCGGCTGGCGGTGAAAGGCGGGACGCTGGAGTGCCGGAAGGTGCAACTGGCGGCGCTGGGGACTCCGGCGCCGAAGACCGCGGTTCGGGCCGGCGGCACGGCGCTGGAGCACCGGGTGGAACGCGCCGGGAAGGAGACAGTTGTCACCCTGGCGCGTGCGGCCGTTTTGAAGGGCGGGGAGGAACTGGAAATCCTGGTTTGAACGGCAGGCCCCGGCATGTCATTCTGGAATCCAATGAGCATCCGATTTGCCCTCTGCCCGCTGGTGCTGGGCGCCGCCGCGATCGCCGCAGCACAGGACTACTACCCGCGCCACAACTTCACCTTCGGCGCCGGGGCGGCCATTCCGGGAGGTCCGAGCGTCGCCATCCAGCCGGACCAGCCCTTGCCGCGGGACGCTCCCATCAAGGAATTCATGGACACCAGTCCCATGATTGCCATCGGCTACGGGTACCGCTTCCACCGGTACTTTCAGGCGGACATCGGGCTGAACATCGGCTTCGGGGCCGCCAACGTCCGGGACTTCCTGGACACCTCTTTGGGAACCGTGGAGATCGGGGACCGGGAATATATGCTGCCCATGGGCGGGAGGGCGATCGCGCCCCTGTTCGGAGGCCGGCTGCTGTTCGCCGGCGGGGGCGGCGGAGCCTACCTGCGCTATAACGAGCGCATCCGCCAGCCCAGCGACTACTTCCGCGTCGACTGCCCGGTCTGCACGCGCCGCAGCGGCTGGGGTTACTACGCACTGGCCAACGGCAGCTACTTCCTGGACAGCAACCAGCATTTCCGCATCGGGGTGACGGCCCAATTCGTCCGCGGGCATACGGAGGGCGAAGCCGTGGGCAACATTCCAGGTACGCGCACGACCGACCACTGGACCAACATTCTGGGCGAGTTCGGCTTCAGCTTCTGAACAGCCGGGGAGAGCCGGCGCTCGCCCCGCGATACGCCGGTTTGCCGCTTCCGAACCGCGGCCGCAGGGCGACGCGCCCCATACGGCCTGCGGCCCACCAAAATCAGGACGAATATCGGATGAGGACGCTTCCGAGCCGCGACTGGAAGGAGCGGTTGGACTTCAGCTTCTGAACAGCCGGGGAGAGCCGGCGCTCGCCCCGCGATACGCCGGTTGGCCGCTTCCGAGCCGCGGCCGCAGGGCGACGCGCCCCATACGGCCTGCGGCCCACTAGAATCAGGACGAACATCGGATGAGGACGCTTCCGAGCCGCGACTGGAAGGAGCGGTTGGACTTTTTCCGCCTGGTGTCCGAGACCCTTGAGCCCGGCAGAGAAGGTGCTTCCTCACACACCCGGAGGGAACGGCGGGCAACGACCCCCGCCGCAAAACCGTCACAATTGAGACGATCATGTCCTCTAATGAACCCTTTGTCTTCTACACCGAACGGCGGCTGGTGGCGCTGACGGGAACCAAGGCGAAAAACCTGCGCGAGCTTACGGAATCGTTGCGGACGGTTCCCGGCTCCTGCGTCTTCTACCACACGCACCACCAATACGTCAGCCACCACTTCGAGCGGCCGGTCTTCTACAACGACTTCGCCACCTGGGTGTCGGAGGCGCTCCAGGAGCGGCGCCTGGGCGAGGAACTGGCGGCTATCGACCTGCTCAGCTTCACGTCGGTGCGGCAGCTGCGCGAGGCCATCCTGGCCGTATTGGAGCGCTACCTGGCGGGCAAGCAGGGCCCTCCCCGGGAGTGTCCTCCCGGTGAGGAGTTCCACTTCGCCAGATCCCAGAGCTTCATCATGCGGACCGGCGTGGTGGCCGGCAGCCTGGAGGACTTCGTCGACAAGCTGAGCCACGTCAGCAATCTTTCGCTCTTCTACCATTTCTTCGAGGCGCGCCTTCGCCTGGAGCGCCCCACCAACGATTTCTCGCAATGGCTGGCGGACCAGGGGCACGAGCGGCTGGCCAAAGCGATTGACCGGCTGGATCCGTACGCCATGACGCTGGACGAGCTGCGCGACGAGATCGTGCGGCTTACAAGAAACTACGCGCGAGGTTAAACGTGCCGACTCTGCAAGATTACCAGGAGATCGTAGGACCGGAAGTTATCGACGAGATGAAAGTAGTGGCCGCGCGGGTGGGCAGCCGCAGCCTGCAGAACATCAACTCCACCCCGGTGGGCGGCGGCGTGGCCGAGATCCTGACGCGCTTCATCCCCCTGCTGCGCGAACTGGGCATCGACGCCACCTGGGACGTCATCAAGGGCAACCAGGCATTTTTCAACGTGACTAAGGCGTTCCACAACGCCCTGCACGGCAAGCAGGAGGAGATCAGCGAGGAGATGCTGGAGGTTTTCCGCGAGACCACGGAAGCCAACCTGCGGGAGATGAACCTCACCGGGGACGTAATCCTGGTGCACGATCCGCAGCCGGCCGGGCTGATCGCGAAAAAGAAGGAGATCGGCCGGCAGTGGATCTGGCGCTGCCACATCGACATCTCCTCGCCCGACCGGCGCGTGTGGAATTTCCTGCGCCCCTGGGTGGAGCAGTACGACGCTTCCATCTTCTCGATGCCGGATTTCGCCCAGGAACTCTCCATCCCGCAGTACCTGGTGGCGCCCTCCATCGATCCGCTCTCCGATAAGAACAAGGAGCTGGAACAGGGCTATATCGACAGCGTGCTGGAGAAATACCACCTGGATCCGGGACGGCCCATCGTGACCCAGATCTCGCGCTTCGACCGCCTCAAGGATCCGCTGGGCGTGATCGCGGCCTACCGCATGGTCAGGAGGCGGCACGACTGTCAGCTGGTGCTGGCCGGCGGCGGGGCCACCGACGATCCGGAGGGCGCCGAGGTGCTGCGCGAGGTGCAGCAGGCCGCCGCGGACGACCCGGATATCCGCGTTCTGGAGCTGCCGCCCTTCAGCGACCTGGAGATCAACGCCCTGGTGCGGGGATCCACGGTCATCATGCAGAAATCGATCAAGGAAGGCTTCGGGCTCACCGTCAGCGAAGCGCTGTGGAAGAGGAAGCCGGTGATCGGCGGCGCCGTGGGCGGCATCCGCATCCAGGTGATCAATGGCGTCACCGGCTACCTGGTCCACTCCCCCGAAGGCGCGGCCAACCGCCTGTCACGCCTGCTGGGCGACCGGGCCCTGCGGAAGGCCATGGGCGAGAACGGCTACCTGCACGTGAAGCAGAACTTCCTGCTGACCCGCCACGTGAAGGACTACATGCTGCTCATGATCGCCCTGGACCACACGCAGGAGGATATCGTCCACCTCGACTGAAGCTTCGGGGGCCGGAGGTTCAAGCCACGCCCAGGACTTTGGCGGCCTTGCGCATCGCGGCCGGCTCCACGGTGACGACCGCGCCGTAGCGGCCCTCGCCGCTGGCGACGGCATGCAGAGAGAGCACGTTGATGCCCGCTTCCGCGAGCTTGGCCACGCTCCCGGCCACCGCTCCGATGCGGTCTTCGCCGGTCAACAGAAAGCCCTTGCCCTTCCTGCCCAGGGCCAGACCCGCTTTGCGCGCCGCCGCGGAAACGCCGGGCGCCTTCTCGCCTACGAAGATGACCACTTCGGCCACCCGGGCGCTCTTGGTGTAGCCGAGAAATCCGATCAGGTTGATGCCCGCATCCCGGAAGGCCGCCAGGACCCTGGCTCCCTCTCCGGTCTTGTGGGGGATGGTTCCCAAGTAATATTCAACGCGCTTGATCTCGTCCGCCATCGCAGTCTCCTCTTCTTCAAAATCCGACAAAACAAGGCCAAAATGTTTGGGTACTTTCGCAGTATACCTCCGCGGCCCGCTGGAGCTCAATGCCGGCTTGCCGTAGCTGGAACTCCCCAGGGGCCGCGAGGAGCCGGCGGCAGGCGCGCCGCCGTGCTGATCGCGTCACAAATGATGCAAATTCCCGGCAAATTCCCCCAGCAAATTTCCCCTTGATTCCGGCCGGATCTTTCATTAGACTGAAGCCACCTGAGGAAAAAGGGCTTGGAGGAGGCGCGCGATGCGCGTTGGGGCTCGCTGGATTTCCGGTTACTCCCGCCATCCTGAAAGGAGTGCTCCCATGAGGCAAAGTGTTGCGGGCTTTCGTCTGTTTGCACTGGCTTTCGGTCTGGCCGCCGGCCTATACGGCCAGACGGCCCAGGTCACGGGCACCGTGACCGACCCGACCGGTTCGGTGGTGCTGGGCGCCAAGGTGGCGGCCACCAACCTGGACACCGGCGTCACCCGCTCGACAGTCACCAACGAGCGCGGCAACTACGTCATCACCACGCTGCTCCCCGGACGGTACCGCGTAACCGCGGAGGCGCAAGGATTCAAGCAAGTCAAGCGCGAGCCCATCACCCTGGCCATCGACCAGGTGGGCCGCATCGACTTCAGTATGGAGGTGGGGGCCGTGGTGGAAAGCGTCACCGTGCAGGGCTCCGCGGTCCTGCTGGACTCCGCCACCAGCACCATCGGTACGGTGGTCGAGAACCGGCAGATCAGTGAACTGCCGCTCAACGGGCGCAATCCGCTGGACCTGCTGGCGCTCTCCACGGGCATACGCATCCAAGGCGGATTCAGCGGCAAAAACGGGGCCTGGGGGAACTTTTCCTCAAACGGCGGACTGGCCAACGCCAACGTGGTGATGGTGGAAGGCCTCGCGCTGGACATGGCCCAGATGAACTCGCCTTCCTTCGTGCCGCCCGTGGACGCCACCCAGGAGTTCCGCGTCCAGACCAACAACTTCTCGGCCGAATTCGGCCGCACGGCCGGGGCGGTGGTGAACTTCAGCATCAAGTCCGGCACCAACGAATTTCACGGCACGGCCTATGAATTCCTGCGCAACAAGTCGCTGAATGCCAACAACTTTTTCCAGAACCGGGCGGGCAACAAGCGGCCCGCGTTCAAGCAGAACCAGTTCGGCGGGTCCCTCGGCGGACCCATCCAGCGCGACCGGACCTTCTTCTTCGTCAATTGGGAGGAGTATCGCAACCGCACCTCTTCCCCCTCCATCACCACGGTTCCCACGCCCCTGCAGCGCGCCGGCGATTTCTCGCAGACCTTCAACGCCGCGGGCCGCATGGTCCTGGTAGCCGACCCGCTGAGCACCCGGCAATTGCCGGACGGCAGCTACACGCGGGAGGTTTTTGCAGGCAACCGGATTCCGGAGACGCGCCTCAGCCGGGTGGCTTCCAACGTGGTCCCCATCTGGCCGCAGCCCAACGCCGCCGGCAACCCGCTGACCAACGTCAACAATTACTCCACGGTGGGAGGCAGCGGGAACAACGAACACCAGGTGGTGTCGAAGATCGATCACAACCTCAGCTCGCGCTGGAAGTTCTTCGGGACCTACTCCCGCATCTGGGCCAAGACGTTCAATCTGGACCCGCTGGGCTATTCCGTCAACCTCACCCGGGACTCCAGCTACACGCGCACGCACGCCACGGCATCGGCTACGGCGGTCTTCAGCCCCGGGCTGATCGGGGAGTTCCGCACGGGCTTCGCCCGCTATCACAGCCCCAGCGTGCCCTACGCCCTGGGCTTCGATATCACCAGCCTGGGCTTCCCCAGGCCGCTGGCCGACGCCACCCAGGTCAAGTCGTTCCCGGGTTTCAGTGTGAGCGGCCTGGTGGCGGTGGGCAGTTCGGCATCGGCCGGCATGACCCTGGTGGACCTGAACAGCTGGGGGCAGCGGGCCTCCATGACCTGGGTGAAGGGTGCTCACAGCATGAAGTTCGGCCTGGATTACCGGGTGCAGCAGCTCAACCAGTTCCAGTCCAATTCGCTGCTGCCGCTGTTCAACTTCACCAACCAGATGAGCGCCGTGAATCCCCAGCGCCTGGATCAGAACAGCGGCGTCCCGCTGGCATCCTTCCTGATGGGCTACATCTCCAGCGCCTCGGTGGCCAAGAGCGAGAGACTGGCGAACCAGCGCAAGTACCTCTCGCTGTTCTTTCAAAATGACTGGAAAGTGACCCGCCGGCTGACCCTCAACCTGGGGTTGGATTACAGCCTGGAGTTTCCCATCACCGAGCGCTACAACCGCAAGATGTGGTTCGATCCTTTCGTGGAACTGCCGATCAGCCAGCAGGTGGGCATACCGCTGCGGGGCGGTTTCCGGTTTGCCGACAAGGACACGCGCTCGCCCTACGATCTCTACAAGCGGCAATTCGGGCCGCGAGCCGGTTTCGCCTTCCAGTTGTTCCCCGGCACGGTGGTGCGCAGCGGCTACGGCCTGTTCTGGATTCCGGCGGCCGTTACGGAAGTCACCGGGGACAACCGGGCGCCGGCCTGGGCCATCAACACACTGGCGCTGGGCTCCATCGACGGCGGCCTGACGCCTTATCACACGCTGGATAATCCCTACCCGAACGGAATCCTCAACCCTCCGGGAAGCTCCGCGGGGCTGAGCACCCTGATCGGCCAGAACGCGGCCGCCAACCAACGGGATTTCCACACCGGCTACATGCAGCAGTGGAACTTCGATATCCAGCACGAGCTGGGCCGCGAGATGGTGATCGAGGCGGCCTACGCGGGCAGCTCGGGCACCGGGCTGCCGGCCCAGTGGGCCAGCCAGATGAACCAGCTGGCCGATGCGTATCTCAGCCAGGGGGCGGCCTTACAGCAACTGGTGGACAACCCGTTCTACGGCGTGGTCGGGACCGGGCCGCTGGCCCAGCCCCGGATCCAGCGCGGCCAGCTTTTCCGCCCGTTCCCGCAGTTCCAGACCCTGTACGTCGAGGGCATGCCGCTGGGACACTCCAGCTACCACTCCTTCCAGCTGCAGTTCAACCGCCGCTTCGGCGGCTCGATTGTCGGAGCGGCCTACACGCTGAGCAAGGCTATCGGGAATACGGAAAGCCGCAGCGACTGGCTGGAGGGTGGCGCGCAGGGCACCAGCATGGGCTTCAGCAACAACAACAACCGGCGGTTGGACCGGTCGCTGGCGGTGGCGGACGTGCCGCAGCGGCTGGTGCTCAGCTACTCCCTGGAACTGCCGCTCGGTAAGGGGCGGCGCCTGCTCAACAACCTGGGACCCGCGGATTACCTGGTTTCCGGCTGGCAGTTCTCCGGCGTCTACACGGTGCAGAGCGGCACGCCCGTGGCTGTGGGCGTCCGGACCAACCTGACCGGGGCGTACAACGATGTCACCGACGTGTACGGCTCCTACAGCAGCAACTCGCGGCCGAACAACAACGGGCAAAGCGCGAAGCTGAGCGGGCGGGCGCAGGACCGCCTGAACCAGTGGTTCAACACCGGCGTCTTCAGCCAGGCGCTGCCGTTCACCTACGGAAGCGCCGGACGCACCCTGCCTGACACCCGCTGGCACGGGATCAACAACCTGGACTTCGGCTTGTTCAAGAACAATCGCTTCGGACGTGACGGCCGCTACAATCTGCAGTTCCGCAGCGAGTTCTTCAACGTGGCGAACCATGTGAGGTTCGGCCCTGCCGGCATGTTTCTGGGAGACCCGACTTTCGGAGTCGTCAGCAGTCAGGCCAACCTTCCGCGGCAGGTGCAACTCGCGCTGAAGCTGCTGTTTTAACGTTAAGCTGAATGGAGGCGGGAGCCGCACGGTTTGAATCGTGCGGTCTCCCACAAACACGGCCCACCCGGCGAACCTGGCAAAGAGATTGCTCTTTCTGTTCCAGGGAGGAAAATCAGGTGGGACTGCTTCTTCTGGTAATTCTGATACTGCTGGTGATCGCCGCTTTGCCGGCCTGGCCGTACAGCAGCGGATGGGGATACTATCCCAGCGGAACCCTGGGGGCGATTCTCTTGATCCTGCTGGTGCTGTTCCTGCTCGGCGTCTTCTGAGCCGGGCTCAGCGCGCGGTTTCGAATTCCAGCCTGCGCCCGGCCCGGGCTACCCGGAGCCGGTCGCGGTATTCCTGCCATAGGGTGCCGAAGCCGGCCCAGTAATAGCCGGCTACGAAGAGCAGTAGGAACGGGATCGAGAGGTAGTTCTGAATGTCGATGGCGAAGACCACCATCGAGGCAAAATAGGTCCCGACCGCGATCTCCACGAACGGCAGCAGCCCGCTCTTGCGGCGGTACTTCTGCCGCTCCAGGCGGGCCGGGCGCTCGCCCACGTTGTACTTGGGCGTGCGGACGAAGCTGGTCTGAATCCCGAACAGCGCCTCCAGCACCGCGCGGGTATTCACGATGGTCAAGGCCACTCCGACCGCCATCAGGAGCGGCAGCAGGAGCAGGGAGCGCTTCCAGGTCCCGGGATGCAGCTCTCGGTAGGCCATGACGTAGAAGGCGGAAATCGACCAGAAGGTGGCGATGATCAGGGGCAGGTCCAGGAACAGCATCTGGTAGACGCCCATGTAGAAGCGCACGATCATCACCGGCAGCATCAGCGCCGAGACCACGATCATGAGCGGGTAGGAGATGTTGGGCGTCAGGTGGAGGACCGCTTCCAGTTTCACCCGCCAGGGCAGGGGAGCGCGCAGGATGTCGGGCAGCAGTTTTCGAGCCACCTGTGTGAGGCCCTTGGCCCAGCGCGACTGCTGAACCTGGAAGCCGTGCATCTCCACCGGCAATTCCGAGGGGCATTCCAGTTCCGGCACGTAGACGAAACGCCAGCCGCGCAGTTGGGCGCGATAGCTGAGGTCGGAATCTTCGGTCAGGGTGTCGTGCTGCCAGCCGCCGGAGTCCTCGATCATCTTCCGACGCAGGATGCCGGCCGTGCCGTTGAAGTTGAAGAAGTAGCCCGCTCCGGACCGGGCGCCGTGCTCCAGGATGAAGTGGCCGTCCAGCAGCATGGCCTCCACCTCGGTCAGGAAGTTGTAGCCCCGGTTCAGGTAACTCCAGCGGGTCTGCACGGCGCCCACGGTCGGGTCGGCGAAGTGGTGCACCGTGCGCATCAGGAAATCCGGGGGCGGCACGAAATCGGCGTCGAAGATGGCGATCAGCTCGCCCGTGGCGGTCCTCAAGCCCTCCTGAAGCGCGCCGGCCTTAAAGCCCGTCCGGTCGTCGCGATGCAGGAATTCGACCGGGTAACCCAGGTTACGGTAGCGCTCCACCAGGGCCGCGGCGAAGTCCCTGGTTTCGTCGGTGGAATCGTCCAGCACCTGGATCTGCAGCAATTCGCGCGGGTACTCAATCTTGGTCACCTCGTCGAGCAGCCGCTCGACCACGTAACGCTCGTTGTACAGCGGCAACTGGATGGTGACCGGGGGGAGCTTTTCGAACCGGGGCGGCGGGCCGGCCGCCTTCCTCTTGCGGAATTTCAGGTAGGTCCGGATGATTTCGTAGCGGTGCAACCCGTAGACCGACAGGATGGCCAGAACCCCGAAATACGGGATCAGCATGGCCCAGTCAAACCATTCCAGTTCATGGATTCCGGCGAAGGTGTTGTCGCCCAGGCCCTGAACGAAACGGTCGAAGGCGGTGGGAGCCGCAAGCCAAGCCAGTTGGAGGATGCCCGGGAACATGATCTGGGATTCCCGCTTTATGAGTTCCAGGTTTTCAAAGCAGACCTCATTTTACACCCTTTTGGCCCCAGGGCTCCGGTAATCGCGGCGTAAGCCTGGCCGTTCCGAAGGCGGCAGTTTCAGGGCCACTGGCTGGGACAACCTCAGGTTTCGGGGACCGGGAACGGAGATCCGGCCGCGGCCGCCTGCTCGCGGTCCACCTCCTCCTGGCAGGCGACACAGTAGGCCGTCCAGGGAACGGCGCGCAGGCGCCGGGCCATGAAGCGAGACCCGAGTCAACATCGGGTCAGATACGGAGTTCGGATGGGCGATAAGTAAACCTTTGCTGTGAAAGAGGTTAGATGTTCATGAGAAAGTCATGGTGGTTGTATTTGCTCCCCGTCGTTTTGCCAGTCGCCGCACTGTCCCAGTATTCCCACGCACTCGATTACCCGGATTACACGCAGAGATGCCCGACAGGATCAGCCTTGGCTTCCGGCTACCGTCTGGAAGTAGTCCGTCAAATCGCGACCGGGGCCGCCCAGGAGCGGGGAATTCACCGCATTGCCGCCTGCCCGGACGGTACCGCGGTTGTCACTCACAGTGGCGGCGCGGTCACGGTGATTGGCCGGGAAGGCGCAATCCGGTTCAGCAATCCCAAACTGGAGCCGTTCACCCAGGTCACCGCCAGCACGTGCGACTCCAGCAACCATCTATGGGTGGGCGGCGGCGGAAGTGTCCGCCAGTTCGAGTTCTCGCCTTCCGGTGAACCGCGCCTTCTCCAGACGCTCAATGTGCCGGGCGGCGTGAACCGGCTCTTGATTGCCGGCGACCGCATGTATCTGCTCGGCCTGGTGCGCATGGGTGCCGACTACGTCATCTTGCGCCAGTTCAGCCTTCCGGGCGGCGCCCTGATCGGCGCCATTCCCGTGGACTTGCCGGTCTGGTCCGGAAAGACAGTGAACCAACTGGTTCTGAACGGATCGCTATTTCTGTCCGGGCAGAGCCTGGCTTACACTCCGGCCAATCCATTCCAGTTCTGGCGCTTCGAGGATGGAAAACAACCGGCGGTCACGCACCCGGCAATCGATGGATTCACGAACGCCGATCTGGACGCTTTGCGCGCCGGTCCTGCTCCGCCACCGAGGTCGCTGGATTGGGCCTTCAACGCGGTGCCCCTGCCGGACGGCCGGATTGTGGTGCAGTTCATCAAGGGAAACGAATGGCAGAAGCCGGCTGGAAACACGCAGGCCGTGAATTTCCTGGCCGTTTTCGACTCGAAGCTTAACCTGGTTGCCTCTGGCGTCCCGGTCGACGAGATCGGCCCCGGGGCGTTGCTGATCGGAGCCGACTCGAGCGGCATACTGTACTTCTCGAACATGAGTCCCTTCCTCAGCAGTTCGCTGGTGCAGGTGCGTCTGGCCGCTCAGTAACCCAGGCTACTCGTCTGCAAAAAAAACCCTGCGCGGTACGGCGGCCGCGCAGGGCGGAGTGTGCGTGCGAAGAATCCGGAGAGTCTAGAAGACCAGCCGGGCTCCCAGGTTGATCTGGCGGTTGTTGCCGCCGGACCGCAGATCCCAGGTCTGTCCGAACAGCGACGAGCTGAGGTTGCCGATCGGGTTGCCGAACTGCGGGGTATTGGTCAGGTTGTAGGCCTCGCCCCGGAACTCGAGCTTGATCTGGTCCTTGATCGGGAAAGAACGGAACACGCTCAGGTCGTAGGTGAAGAACGCCGGCCCGCGCAGCGCGTTGCGGCCCAGGTTCCCGAAGCTGCCGGGAGCCGGGATGGCGAAGTTGTTGCGGCTGAGCGCCACCTGGCCGATGTCAAAGAAGTCGGCTTGCGGCGGGGCGCCGGTCACGTCGGCCAGCAGCGAATTGCCCGGGCAGTTGCACAGGGTCGGATCGGTGAACACGTTGAAGCGGTTGCCGCTGGCCCAGCGGAAGATGCCGTTGAGCTGCCAGTTGCCGATCAACTGGCCGACCCAGCCCTGGTTCCAGCGGTTGGTGCCGGCGCCGAAGGGCAGCTCCCACAGGTGGCTGAAGTTGAACACGTGCTGCCGGTGATAGTCGGCCGGACCGTAGTTGGCGCGGGTGTTCAGGTTGTTGATGAGCATGCCGTAAGTGCCGGCCACGTCGTAATTGTTGGTGAGGGTCGGGAAGCTGCTGGCAAAATCCAGCGCCCGGCTCCAGGTGTAGGAGGCCTGCAGGGCCAGGCCGTGCGAGAAGCGCTTGGTCAGGTTGGCCTGCAGCGAATTGTAGTTGTTGTTCAGCCCGGTTCCGTACTCGATGGTGCTGGCGGTGCGTCCGAACTGCTGGAACAGGGGCATCCCGGCCAGGCCGGCGCCGGGAGCGGCGGCGTTCAACTCGCGCAGGAAGGGCAGGTGCCGCCCCAGGGTGCCGACGTAAGCCACGTCGGCCAGGATGCCGGAGCCGAACTCGTGCTGGAGCGAGAAGTTGTAGCTCTGCACGTAAGGCGTCTCGATGTCGCCGGCCATGGCGCGCAGCGGCAGGTTTCCGGGCGGAGTGAAGGAACCGCCGGCGGGCACGCCGGAGGGGGCGCCCAGTCCGCTGAAGGACCCACCCACGCCGAAGCCGCCCGGCACGCCGCTCTGAACACCGCTCAGGAAACCGAAGGTGTTGCCGCCGGCGATCGAGATCGGGACCGGGAAGTAGCTGATGGCGTACGCGCCGCGCACCACCGTGCCGCCGGCCAGGCGGTAGGCGAAGCCGAAGCGCGGGGCGATGTTGTTCCAGTCGGTGTCGATGTTGGTCGCGTTGCTGATTCCGCTTTCACCGGAGAGAGTCACCATGTTGGTCAGCGGGTTGTAGTTGTACATGCCGCCGGTGTGGGCGGAGTTCCAGGGCTGGTAGACCTCGTAGCGCACCCCGACGTCGATGGTCAGGCGCGGCATGACCTGGATGGTGTCGCTGATCCAGCCGAAGCCGTGGGTGGCCCGGTAGGTCGGAGTGATGCCGCCCAGGAACGCGGCGTTGGCCGAAGTGGGAGAGCCCAGCAGGAACGAGGCGAAAGAAGCGGCGAAGCCGTTGCCGCCCACGCCGGCTCCTCCGTTGAGGGAAACCGCGCCGGGGGTAAACAGGAACGATCCGGCCGGCCCGAAAGCGGCGTCCTGCCAGCCGTCGGCCCGGATGCGCCGGAAATCGCCGCCGAACTTCACCGTGTGGCGGCCCTTGACCCAGCCCCAGTTGGTGGCCCAGTTGAAAGTGTTATCCACACCGCGCATGGGCCAGCCGGCCGGAGCGCCGAACTGGTTGCCGGCGATATTGAAAGCCGGGAAGCCGGAGAAGCCGCCCAACTGGTCCGCGAAGACCTGCTGCTCGGCGAAGGGATTCAGACGGTGGTCATAGCGGTTGTAGCCGAAGCGGAAATCGGACAGCAGGCTGGGAGAGAAGGTGTGGTTGTAGGTCGCGGCCACGTTGTGAGTGCGCAGCCGGCCTTCGCCGCCCGAACTCAGCGCGCGGGGCAGCGCGGATTCGTCGATGCTGAAGTAACGGGAGTAGTTGTAGCGCAGCCACACGGTGCTGCGGTCGCTGAAATGGTGGTCCACGCGCCCGTTGAACCGGTGATAGTCGTTGCGGAGATAGGCGTTGCTCATGAAGTTGTTCTCGACCCCGGGCAGGTTGGGGCTCGGGAACAGCGACAGGATCTGCCGGGAAGCCGGGTTGACCTGGCTGGACGGGATCATGTTGTTGTTGAACGGGCTGCGTCCGGCGCCCAGCGAATTGCCGGTGCCGGGATTGAACAGCGTAAGTCCGGCAACGTTGCTGAAATTGCCGGCGCGCCACTCGTCCAGCGGAACGCTGGCGAACTCGGTCCGGGTCCCGCGGTGGTACTGGCCTTCATACGAACCGAAGAAGAAGGTCTTGTCCTGGATGATGGGACCGCCCACGGTGCCGCCGAACTGGTTCCAGGTGTTGCGGGCCATGGGCTGCACGCCCGCGGTGTTGAAGTAGTTCCGGGCATTGAACAGGTTGTTGTTGTTGAACGCGAACGCGCTGCCGTGGAAGTTGTTGGTGCCCGGCCGGGTCAAGGTGTTGAGCGCGGCCCCGCCGGCCCGCCCCACATCGGCCGTGTAGTTGGCCGTGCGAACGTTCATCTGCTGGATGGCTTCCAGAGGCTCGACGTGCGTGGCGATGTGCTGGAACGGCTCGTTGTTGTCCAGCCCGTCCAGGTTGAAGCTGTTGGCGATCTGGGGCTGGCCGTTCACGTAGAGCATGCGGTTGCGCTGCGGGTCGCCCAGCAGGGTGGCGTTCGGCGCCGGCGGCATCACGCCGGACATCAGGCCCACCAGTTCCTGGGGATTGCGATCGATGATCGGCATCTGGCGCATGGTCCGGGTGCCGAATCCCATGGCCCGCTCGGCGCTGTCGGACTGGGCCACCGGAGAGACGGCCTTCACCTCGACGCTTTCGCGGGTGTCATCGGATTCCAGGGTGAGGTCCACACGCGCCGGCGCTCCGGTGGTGAGAACCACGTCCTGCCTGGACATGCGGCGCAGGCCGCCGGTCTCCACGTCCACCCGGTAGGTGCCGGGAGGAAGGGGCATGGAGAAGGAACCGTCGGCGCCGGTCATGGTGCGGTAAGTGGCGCCGGTGGAGGCGTCCGTGGCCGTGATCGAGGCATTGGGCACGCCCACTCCGGCCCCGGCCGTCACCTTTCCGGTGAGGGTGCCGCCGGCTTGGGTTGTCGTGGTCGCAGACTGGCCGGCGCCGGTCGAGGCGCTGCCGGTTGTGCCAGTCTGCGATTCGGTCGTAGTCGTGGTGGTCGTCTGGCTGGACGCCGAACCGCTCTGCGACGCGGAGCCGGAGCCCGACGGACTCGTCGCGCTCTGGCTCCACATCAGCGAGGCGAAGCCCAGACAGAGAACTCCCACATACGGTACTCTTCGGTAAATCATCTAACCTCCTAAAGCAACTCCTCTTTTTCGACCCTAACAACGGATCGAAACTGCCGTCAATTGTTCTGCGTGTCATGAAGAACCACGTAGCGGCAGGTGCTTTACTTCCGGAGGCTTACCAATTATTGTAGGCGGATTATATGGTGATTTTTGTTACCTGAACGCTCAAACAGACTCGCTTATCTGTTTGTAATAGTCTTCGTAGAGGGGAATGATTTTAGACGTGCAAAAGCGGGTTTCCGCGGTCTGGCGCGCGGCGGATGAAACCCGGGCGTGCAGGCTTTCGTCTAACAGGAGCTGCGCCACGCGCCGGGCCTGGGCGGCCACGTCGCCGGGCGCTTCCAGGAAGCCGTCCTCGCCGTCGGTGATCAGTTCCGGCACGCCTCCCACGCGCGTCGCCACCGGAGGCACTCCGCAGGCCATGCCTTCCAGGGCCGCCAGGCCGAAGGACTCGAGTTCGCTCGGCATGAGCAGCACGTGGGCCAGCGGAAAAATGCGCTCCACGTGATTCTGCTTGCCCAGGAAACTCACATGCCGGTCCACGCCCAGTTCGCGGGCCAGTTGCTCGGCCGGGCCGCGCTCCGGGCCGTCGCCGACCATGAGCAGGTGCGCGGGCGCCTGCCGGCGCGCCTCGGCCAGAATGCGTATGCAGTCCAGAACGCGCTTTACCGGACGAAAATTGGAAACGTGGATCAGCAGTTTTTCCCCGCGGGGCGCGTACTGCGACGCCGCCGGCCGGTCCTCGAGCGGCCGGTAGATATCGCAATTGACGAAATTCTTGATGACCCGAATTTCCTTCTTGACGCCGAAAAAATCCGCGGTCTTTTTCTGCAGGTATTCGCTGATGGCGGTGATGCCGTCGGACTGCTCGATGGAGAACCGGGTGATGGGGAAGTAGGAGCGGTCCGCGCCCACCAGGGTGATGTCGGTGCCGTGCAGGGTAGTGATAAAGGGCAGCCGGCGGCGCCGCGTCATCTGCTGGGCCAGCAGCGCCGAAATGGAATGCGGGATGGCGTAGTGCACGTGCAGCAGGTCCAGGCGGTACATGGCGGCGACCTCCGCCATGCGCGAGGCCAGGGCCAGCGAGTAGGGCGGGTATTGGAACAGGGGATAAGTGGAGACTTCCACCTCGTGATAGTGAATGCGGGGCGTGTCCGGATCCAGCCGTATGGGGTTGGCGTAGGAGATGAAGTGCACCTCGTGGCCGCGGTTGGCGAGTTCCAGTCCGAGTTCGGTGGCGACAATCCCGCTGCCGCCGTAGGTGGGGTAGCAAGTGATGCCGACGTTCACTTCCACAGGGTAGCGCAATCGCGGCCGCGGCCCGGCTTTTGACTTTAAGAGCCGGCGGGCATACCCTCTGAGAGATGAATCGGAGAACCTTTGTCGCTTCGACCGCCGCGTCGGCGGCCCGCGTGGCTGGAGCGGCCGAACAGATCCGCGGCGCCATCATCGGCAGCGGCGGCCGGGGCCGGTACCTGACGGCGAACTTCAAGGAGCTGGGCGTTGAGATGGCCGCGGTGTGCGACGTCTATCAGGCCAACCTGGAAGCAGGTCTGAAGGTCGCCTCCACCGGCGCCCGGTCCTACACCGATTACCGGAGACTGCTGGAGGACCGCTCCATCGATTGCGTCATCGTGGCCACACCCGACCACTGGCACGCCCGCATGGTCATCGACGCCGTGGAAGCCGGCAAGGACGTCTACGTGGAGAAGCCGCTGGCTCACCTGATCCACGAGGGATTCGAGGTGGTGGAAGCCGTGCGGCGCACCCGCCGCATCGTTCAGGTAGGGACGCAGCGCCGCAGCTTCGACCTCTTTCAGGAAGGCAAGCGCATCATGGAGTCCGGCCAGCTGGGAGAGGTGCACCTGGTCAACGCCTGGTGGCTGAATCACCAGGCCTCCCTGCGCTCGGCGAAGCTGGCCGGGAGCCTGGACTGGAACCGCTGGCTCGGTTCCGCCCCCCGGAGAGAACTCGACCCGCTGCGCTTCTTCAACTGGTACTACTTCTGGGATTACTCGGGAGGCCTCATGGTGGGGCAGGCAGCCCACGTCATCGACGCCATCCACTGGTTCATGAATTCCCGGTTTCCGGTGGCGGTTTCCTGCTCGGCAGGGCGCAATCACCTGGGCGGGGCCGAGGTGCCCGAGACGACCTGCATGACCATCGAGTACCCGGAGGACTACCTGGCGGTCTTCACGGTGGGATACCGGGCCATGCGGTACAACCTGTTCAACGACCAGATGAAGCAGTTCCACGGGTCGAAGGCACGGCTGGATATGGCGCGGGAGTGGTATGCGCTGTACCCGGAAAGCAATGCCATAGAGATGAAGCCCTCGGCCGAGAAGCGCCAGCCGGGCAGCTTCGAGCCCGCCACCCGGGCGCACATCCGCAACTTCCTGGAATGCATCCGCTCGCGCAAGGAGCCCAACGCGCCGGTGGAGGCGGGCAACTCCACCAACGTGGTCCTGTGTATGGCCATGGAGGCTCTGCGCAGCGGCCGGCGATTGAAATGGAACGCCTCGGCCCGCCGGGCGGAATGAGCCGCCAGGCGCCGGACATAAGCCGTCAGCCCCATTCTGGCTGACGGCCGGTGCCTTCTGCCTTCCCCGGGAGTATCATTCACAGAATGAGGAGCGGTTTGTGCCCCGGAGCACGAAGTTGGATGGCACGTTCACCCGCGGTGTCTGGGTCGCGCAGCCTCCGCCGGGCGAGAGCGCCGGCGGAGCCCGAGGAGATCAAGCATGCCGTTGACGAAGAGAGCCCTCGCCGAATTCGTCGGCACTTTCTGGCTGGTTTTCGGTGGTTGCGGCAGCGCCGTGCTGGCCGCGGCTTTTCCTAACGTGGGGATCGGACTGCTGGGGGTCGCGCTGGCCTTTGGCCTGACGGTGTTGACCATGGCTTATGCCATCGGCCACATATCGGGCTGCCATCTGAACCCGGCCGTCTCGGTTGGTCTGGCGGCAGGCCGCCGGTTTCCGGCTTCGGAACTGCCCGCCTACATCGCCGCCCAGGTAATCGGCGCCATCGCCGGGGCGGCTGTTCTGTACGTCATCGCCAGCGGGCAGCCGGGCTTTGACCTGGCCGGCGGGTTCGCCTCCAACGGGTACGCGGCCCACTCGCCGGGCGGCTACTCGCTGATGGCTTGCCTGGTGTCGGAGACGGTCCTGACCTTCATGTTCCTGATGATCATTCTGGGGTCGACCGACCGCCGGGCGCCGCAAGGGCTGGCGCCGGTGGCGATCGGCCTGGGTCTGACCCTGATCCACCTGATCAGCATCCCGGTAACCAACACCTCGGTGAATCCCGCGCGCAGCACCGGACCGGCGCTGTTCGTCGGCGGCTGGGCCATGGCTCAGCTCTGGCTCTTCTGGATTGCGCCGATCGCGGGAGCCATCATCGCGGGCCTGGTCTATCCGGCCATCGCATCGGAACCCGCCGCGGAGAAGGGAAAGACCGCGGCCGCCTGAGGCGGCGTCTGTGCCCGGCAGCTGTCAGCCGGCGGTCCCGGCCTCGATCCTGCGCGGTTCGAAGCTGTAACCGAAGCCCCGCACCGAATGGATCATGGCGGGGTCGGCCGGGTCGGTCTCCAGTTTCTGCCGCAGGCGCAGGATGTAGACGTCCACGGTGCGGTCGGTGACCGCGCGGTCGTGGCCCCACACGGCGCTCAGCAACTGGTCGCGGGTAAAGACGACCCCCGGGCGGCTCATCAGGAATTCGAGCAGCCGGAACTCGGTGGCGGTCAGCGACACCGTTTCGCCGTCCAGGCGGACCTGGCGGCCGGCACGGTCCAGCTCAATGCCGCCCGCCGCCAGCACGCGCGCCGGTTCGGAGTGGGAGCGCAGTTGCAGCCGGATGCGGGCAATCAGCTCCCGGACGAAGAACGGCTTGACCACGTAGTCGTTAGCGCCGATTTCCAGACCCACGATGCGGTCGGCCTCCGACGCCCGGGCAGTAAGAAAGATGAGCGGGATGCCCGCGAGGTCGGCCTGGCTGCGAATCGTTTTGCAGATGTCCAGGCCGTCGGAATCGGGCAGCATGATGTCCAGCAGGATCAGGTCCGGCTGAACGCGCCGGCAGAGTTCGAGCGCGCCCTTCCCGGTCTGGGAACCGTGCAGGATGAAGCCCTCCTTCTCCAGGTTGTACTTCAGCAGGGAGTACAGGTCCGCGTCATCCTCGATCAGCAGTATTTTCCTCTTCATTGCCTTTCACACCGTGGATTCGTTGGAAAACGGAGCCGCGACCGGCGCGCTCCACTCGGCGTCCCGGCCGGCGGCGGCTTCCGGGCGGGGAAGGGTGAAGTAGAAAGTCGCGCCGCGGTCCGGCTCGCTTTCCACCCGGACTTCCCCGCGATGGCCGCGCACCAGGTGCTTGACGATGGTCAGTCCCAGCCCGGTGCCGCCCAGATTTCGGGACCGGGCTTTGTCGACCCGGTAGAAGCGCTCGAAGAGGCGGGGCAAATCCTCCGCCGGGATGCCCGCCCCGGTGTTGTGCACGAAAACCTCCACCCAGCCGGCGTCGAGCGGTCGCGCGCCCACCGTCACGGAACTGTCGCCGGGGGAATACTTGATGGCGTTATCCAGGAGGTTGCTGGCAATCTGGTGAACAGCTTCCGCGTCGCAATGGACCCGGGGATCTTCAGCCAGCGGCTGGAAGTCCAGGCGCAGCCCTTTCTTCAGCGCCATGGGCCGCATGGTGTCCAATGCCCCGTGGATCAGCTCGTTCAGGTCCCGGATTTCGAATTCGAAGCGGTGGCGCCCCAGTTCGATCCGGGAGAGCGTCAGCAGGTCCGCGGTGAGCCGGGTGAGACGCTCGGCGTTGTGCCGGATAATCCCCAGGAAGCGCTGGTTGTACTCGGGATCGTGCAGGGCTCCATCCATCAGCGTTTCCGTATACCCCTGAATAGAGGCCAGCGGGGTACGCAGCTCGTGGGACACGTTGATCACGAAGTCCTTGCGGATGCGCTCCAGCCTCTCCAGTTCGGCGTGCTCGCGGTCCAGCTGGCTCACGATCTTCTGCAGGTTCTCGCCGGTTTCGTTCAACTGCCGGCCCAGCAGGCCCAGCTCGTCGCCCCGAACGTGCTCGAGCCGCGCCTGAAAATTGCCCTTGGCCAGCTCGCCGGCGAAGGCAATGATCTCCGCCAGCCGCGCGGCGATGCCCCGGGCCAGCAGGATCGCAACCACGATGGCGGGCAGGAAGGCCAGGGCGACGGCGATCAACAACTGCGTCCGCAGGCTGGCCACCTGGCGATCGACCTCGGAAAGCGGGACCGCGATGCGCAGGGCCCCGTCCGGCAGGGGCACCGCGGCATACAGGAAATCCACGTTGAGTGTCGCACTGTGGCGGATGGAGGATCCGCTCCTTCCCCGTAACGCCTCGATGAACTCGGGCCGCGTGGCATGGTTCTCCATCTCGGCGGCATGCGCTTCCGAATCCCCCAGCACCCGGCCCGATCTGTCGATGAGGGTCAACCGCCCGCCGGCGGCCTGGGCCATGGCCTTCAAAGCGGCTTCATCGAGGCCCGGAAGTTCCCGCCCTCGGGAGAGCGATACCAGGCGCGCTTTATCCTCTACGTCGCGGGTGAAACTGCGCACGAAATGGGATTCGGCGACGCGAATGGCCACCAGGTCCACGGCGCCCATGGCGAGCACCAGCAGACAGACCACCGCGACCAGCAGCTTCAGAAAGATCCGGGCCGTCAAAGGTCAGCCTCGAAACGAAAACATGAGCAGCGTATTCCATTTTATCGTGACGGCCGGCCGGTGCGCCGGTTGGCGGCATCTGCTAAACTCATGCGTCATGCTGAGTGTGGCGCTGCTCCTGGCTGTTCTGATGGCTGCCGGACCCGCCCTGCCGGCGCCCGGCGAACTACCGAAGGATCTCCCCATCGGCCCCGACGATGTGCTGGAAATCCAGGTCTTCCAGGTGCCCGAACTCAATCGCACGGTGCGGGTGGATCAAAAGGGGTCGATCACGCTGCCGCTTCTGGGCGCGGTGCGGGCCGAAAGCCTCACTCCGTCCGGCCTGGAGGAGAAACTGGCCGGCCTGCTGGCGGAGAAGTACCTGAACAACCCCAGCGTCAGCGTGTTCGTGCGCGAGTACAAGAGCCGGCCGGTATCGGTAGTGGGCGCGGTGAAACTTCCGGGTCTCTACCACATCCCCAGCGCGAAGCCCCTGGTGGAGGTGATTGCGCTTGCCCAGGGGTTGGCGGACACCCCCAACGCCAAGGCGGGAAACCGGATTCTGGTCACCCGGGGAACGGCTCACCCCGATGCCGGCCAGACGGTGGAGGCGTCGGTGGTCGACGTGCTGCACAACAACGAAGCTGCTGCGGGCATCCTGGTCTATCCCGGCGATCAGGTGCGGGTGCTGCCGGCCGAGTTCGTCTACGTTCTGGGCGACGTGGAGCGGCCCGGCGCCTACCCCCTGGAATCGCACCAGGCCGTGAACGTGCTGCAGGCCCTGGCCCTGGCGGGCGGCCCCCAGCGCACGGCCAAGATGAAGGAAGTTGTGATCTTCCGGCACGATGCCGCGGGCAAGCGCACCGAGATTCCCGTGCAGCTCACGGGCAGGATGACCGGCCCGGGCGCCGAGCGCATCCTGGCCGCCAACGACATCCTGTTCGTCCCCGGCAGCGTCACCAAGCGCGCCTTTGGCCGGGTACTGGACCTCTCGCTGACCACGGCCAGCGGGGTGGTAATCTGGCGCCGGTGAAACTGCCGGCGGAAGGTCCCGCCGCGGCTGTGCGCCCGGTCCGGCTTGCCACGGTGGAGAGCTTCCCCATACGCATCCCGCGCGATCTGGCGGCGGCCACCGGCACGGCGGGTTCTCCAACGCAACTGGAATCCGGCGCCGCCCCCTACCGCTGGTCGGCCGCCTACCCCGCCTTGTACGCCGTGCATTTCGAAACCGCCCTGATCAGAATCCGGACCGAGGACGGGCTTACGGCCTGGGGCGAGTCGCAGGCGCCCCTGGCGCCGCCGGTGGTCTGCGCCATCATCGATCACCTGCTCGCGCCCCTGCTGACCGGCCAGACCTTCGGGGGCAGCCGCCAGGAGATCGCGGACTGGTGGCTGCGCCTGTACTCCGCCATGCGCGTGCGAGGGCAGACCGGCGGGTTCATGCTGGACGCCATCAGCGGCCTGGATCTGGCTTTGTGGGATCTGGCGGGCAAGATGGCCGGCCGGCCGGTATCGAAGCTGATTGCGGAAGCGCCGCGGCCGGCGGTGCCGTCGTACCTGAGCGGCCTGGCCGGCGAGACCCTGGAGGGCAAGCTGGCGTTCGCCCGGCGTTACCCCGGTTTCCGCCACTTCAAACTGTACCTGGGAACCTGCGAGCAGGAGATCCTGGACACCATGGACGCGCTTCGCGATGTCTTCGGGCAGCAGGTGAGGGTGGGCGTGGACGCCCTGTGGCACCTGGCCGAGGACCGGGCCGCCGGCTTCGGAGAGCAATTGGACGCCCGGAACGCCCTCTGGCTGGAGTGCCCATTTCCGCCCGAAGACGTGGAGGCACACGCCCGCCTGGCACGCTCCATCACGACCCCCATCGCGCTGGGCGAGAGCTACCGCACGCGCTACGAACTGGCGCCGTTCTTTAAGGCAGGCGCGATCGGGGTCCTGCAGCCCGACCTGGGGCGGACCGGGATCACCGAGTCCCTGCACCTTGCCGGCCCGGCCCGGGAACGGGGGATTCCGCTGGCGCCGCATGTCAGCATCGCCTTCGGGCCCCAGATCGCCGCCGCGGTGCACCTGGCGGCCGCCGTTCCGGAGTGCTCCCTGTTGGAGTTCAATCCCACGGTCTTCGAGCTCGCGACCCGGTTCACCCGGACTCCGCTGCGAATGGACGGCCCCTCCTACCTGACCCCGGAATTGCCCGGCCTGGGAGCGGACCTGAAGTGCGAGGAACTGGCCGCCGCCTCGTTGTTCAAACCGGGCCTCATCCCATGAAGAAGCCAATCCGGCGCTTGCGATGGTGGATCGGCGGCCTGCTGTTCGCCTCCACGGTGATCAACTACATCGACCGCCAGACGCTCAGCGTGCTGGCGCCTTTTCTCAAGCAGGAATACCAGTGGTCGAACACCGATTTCGCCACCGTCCTGATCGCCTTCCGCCTGGCCTACACCATCATGCAGGGAGTGGGCGGGCGCCTGCTGGACTGGCTGGGCACGCGCCGCGGCCTGTCGCTGACCGTGATCTTCTACTCCACGGTCGCCTGCCTGACGTCCCTCGCTCAGGGTCTGACCGGTTTCCGCGTTTTCCGTTTCCTGCTGGGGGTGGGCGAGGGACCCAACTGGCCGGGAGCGGCCAAGGCCGTCTCGGAGTGGTTCCCAAACAAGGAGCGTGCCTGGGCGGTGGCGCTGTTTGACAGCGGCTCCTCGATCGGCGGGGCGATTGCGCCCTTCCTGGTGCTGTTTCTGTACCGGTCGTTCGATAGCTGGCGGCCGGCTTTCCTGATCACCGGATGTCTGGGTTTCCTCTGGCTGATCGCCTGGAGGAAACTCTACTTTCCTCCGGAGCGGCACCCCCGCATCAGCAAGGAGGAGCTCCAGCACATTATTGCGGGCCGTGCTTCGCAGACCGATGAGAGCGGCGGTCTGCCTCCGGCCGGCTGGGGCAAGCTGCTCCGCTACCGGCAGACCTGGGGCATCCTGATCGGCCGGGGCCTGCTGGACCCGTACTGGTTCCTGATCTCGGACTGGTTCGCACTGTACCTGGCCAGCCGGGGCTTCGCGCTGGAGAAGAGTGTGCTCGGTTTCTGGGTGCCGTTCCTGGCCGCCGACCTGGGCAACTTCTTCGGCGGCGGGCTCTCGAGCTGGTGGATCAGCCGGGGATGGCCGGTCGGCAAGGCGCGCCGCACCGTGCTGCTGATCTTCGGCCCCAGCATGCTGCTGCTGATTCCGGCCGCCTTCGCGAGCGATTACCTGATCCTGATCGCGCTGTTTGCTTACGCGACCTTCGCCTATGCCGCCTGCGCGACCATGTTCCTGTCGCTTCCGGCCGACGTTTTCCACACCCGCGCCGTGGCCTCGGTCAGCGGGCTGGGCGGCACCGGGGCAGGCCTCGGGACGCTGCTTTCCACGTACCTGATCGGGCGGGTCACCGATCGCTTCTCCTTCCAGCCGGTGGTCATCGCGGCCTCCCTGGTGCCCTGCGTGGCGACGCTGGTTTTCGTGACCATGGTGCGCGCCCGCAAGCGGCCGGACCCGGACGGCATCGTGCTGAACTTCTGAAGCCGCCCGGCCCCGCGGGTAATGCTATACTCGGCGGGTTTCGGAGGATTACCATGCTCATCGTTCACGTGCATGCCCGCGTCAAGCCGGACTTCGTCAAGGCGTTCAAGCAGGCCACGGTGGAGAACGCGCGGCACAGCGTGGAAGAGCCGGGGATCGCCCGCTTCGACGTGATCCAGCAGGCCGGTGATCCGTGCCGCTTCGTCCTGGTGGAGGTGTACCGGAGCGAAGAGGCCGCCGCCCGGCACAAGGAGACGGCGCACTACCGGGCGTGGCGCGATGCGGTGGCCCCGATGATGGCCGAGCCGCGCGGCAGCGTGCGGTACGCCAACATTTTCCCCGCGGATGAGGGCTGGTAACCGGGCATGAGATTTGAATTTGCCACGGCCGCCCGGATCGTCTTCGGCGCCGGCGCTCTGCGCGAGGCCGCGCCGGCGGCGCGCAGCCTCGGGCGCCGCGCGCTGCTGGTCACCGGGCGCACTCCCGAGCGGGCCGGGCGGCTGCGCGACGAGCTGGCGGCCGCGGGATTGGCGCCGGTGCCGTTCGGTTTCGAGGGCGAGCCCGACGTGGACCGCGTGCGGCAGGGGGTGGAACTGGCCCGGGCCGAAGGCTGCGACGTGGTCATCTCCGTGGGCGGGGGCAGCGCCATCGACGGCGGCAAAGCCATTGCGGCCCTGGTCCCGAACAGCGGCGAGCCGCTGGACTACCTGGAAGTCGTCGGAAAGGGGCAGAGCCTCGCCCATGCGTCCCTGCCCTTCATCGCCGTTCCCACTACGGCGGGCACCGGATCCGAGGTGACGCGCAACGCGGTGCTGGCCTCGCGGACCCACGGGGTAAAAGCCAGCTTGCGAAGTCCCCATATGCTGGCCAAAGTCGCCGTGGTCGATCCGGAACTCACCTTCGATCTGGCGCCGGAAGTCACCGCCAGCACCGGGCTGGACGCGCTCACCCAGTTGATCGAGCCCTACGTCTCGGTGCGGGCCAACGCCATGGTGGACATGTTCTGCCTGGAAGGGATGCGGCGCGCCCGGAGCGCTCTGCCGAGAGCCTGGGAGGACGGCCGGGACGCGGACGCGCGCCGCGACATGGCCTTTGCCAGCCTGTTGGGCGG
>JADZAF010000334.1 GCA_020852755.1 Bryobacterales bacterium | reverse complement strand
CTGGTCCGACGCCTCCTCCCCGTACAGCCCTCCGGCGCAGTGGATCTTCACCGGATGCTCGTTCTTCTGCAATCCCCAGCGCACCACGTCGATGGCATGCACGCCGTTGTTGCCCACCTCGGTGGTCGAAGTGTCCCAGAAGAAGTGCCAGCCGTAATGGAAGCGGTTCAAAGTGAAGGCGCGGTAGGGCGCCGGCCCGAGAAACAGGTCCCAGTGAACGCCGCCGGGCACCGAGGATTCCTGCACGCGCCCGAGGCTCATGCGGCCGCGGTAGACCACCGCCTTGGCGCGGTACGGCTTCCCGAACGCTCCCGATTGCACGTAGCGCACGCCCGCCTGGGTGCGCGGTTCGCTGCGCCGGTTCAGCCCCACCTGCACGATGCGCCCGTACTTCCGGGCCGCCTCCACCATCTTGCGGCCCTCGCGCAGGTTGTGGCACAGAGGCTTTTCCACGTAGACGTCCTTGCCCGCCTGGCAGGCCCAGATGGTCTGGAGCGCATGCCAGTGGTCCGGCGTGGCGATCGAGACCGCGTCCAGGTCTTTGCGCTCCAGCAGCTTTCGCAGGTCGACCACGGTCTCCGGCCGGTAGCCCGCGGCCCGCTCCACTTCCTCCACCGCGGGCCCGAACAGCCGCTCGTCGATGTCGCACAGCCAAGCCACCCGCACCCCCGGGATCTTTGCGAAGGTCCGGTAGTGGTCGCGCCCCCGGCCCCGCAGGCCCACCACGGCCAGGTTGACGCGATCCCCGGCCGCCAGGGCCAGGGCGGCGCTCTTTACGAAATCCCGTCTGGTTGCCTCCGGCATCTATTCCTCCCGTTATAGTTTCGGTGACAGGCTACAAAACCCCCGAAACTGTAGTCTACTCGCGTCCGCCCTGTTTCGCGATATCCCCCTCCTGTTACTCTGTATCTAGCGGGCCGGACCCGGCCCGCGGCGAGGCGTTTCATGAACATCGGCGTCATTCGGGAAAGCGGCGCTTCTGACCGCCGCGTGGCTTTGACCCCTCCCGTGGTCCGCCACCTCACCGAGCGCGGACACACCGTCTGGGTCGAGTCCGGGGCCGGCGCCGGGGCCATGTTCAGCGACGACGAATACACCGGAGCGGGCGGCCTCATCGCCTTCTCGCACGCCGAGGTCATCCGCCGCTCCGAACTGGTCGCCAAGATCTCCGTCCCCACCCTCCAGGAACTCGAGTTGTGCGCGCCCGGCATGGTTCTGCTGGCCTTCTATCACATGGCCGTGGCCGACCGGGCGGTCTTCCAGCGCCTGATCGAAGGCGCCATCACGGCTATCGGCTGCGAGATCATCCAGGCCGAAGGACGCCTGCCCGTGCTCGCGCCCATCAGCGAAATCGCGGGCCAAATGACCATCCCGGTGGCCGCGCACCTGCTCCGCTCCAGCAGCGGCGGGCGCGGCATCCTGCTGGGCGGCAGTCCCGGCGTGCCGCCGGCCCACGTCGTCATCATCGGAGCGGGAACCGCCGGCATGCGGGCCGCGCGCACCGCCGCCGCGACCGGCGCCCGGGTCACCGCCCTGGACATCGACCCCGAAAAGCTGCGCCGCCTGATGGAGCAAACCCCCGGCGCGGCCACCTGCCTGGCCGAGCGCGACGCCATCGCCGCCGTCGTAGCCGCCGCCGACGTGGTGATCGGGGCCGTGCTGGTGGCCGGTGCCAGGACGCCGCACGTGGTTACCCGCGAAATGGTGGAGAGCATGAAGCCCGGCTCGGCCATCATCGACCTGGCCATCGACCAGGGCGGCTGCGTCGAGACCAGCCGGCCCACCACCCTGGCCCAGCCGACCTTCACCTATCACCACGTGCAGCACTACTGCGTGCCCAACCTGACGGCCGACCTGGGACGCACCACCAGCGTCGTGCTCGCCCAGGCCCTGCTGCCGTACCTGCTGGACATCGGCCGCTACGGCGTGGCCGGAGCGCTGGCCCGCTCCCCCGCCCTGGCCAGCGGCGTTTACACCTATGCCGGCGCCTGCGTCCACCCCCGCCTGGCCGAGGCCTGGCAGGTGGAGCATTGCCCTCTGGAGACCGTGCTGTCCGCGGCCGGCGCCCGCTGAACGGGAGACCCCTATGCAGTGGATCGACGAATACCGGTCGAAGATGACCACCGCCGACCAGGCCCTCCAGGTAGTGCGGTCCGGAAACCGGGTCTACATACATCAGGGCTGCAACGAGCCCGAGGTGCTGGTCCGGGCCCTCACCCGGCGCAGCCCGGAGTTGCACGGCGTGGAGGTCATCCACATGGCCACCATGGGCAACGCCGATTACACCCTGCCCGAGCACGAAGGCCACTTCCGACACAACGCCTTTTTCGTCGGCGGCAACACCCGCCAGGCCGTGCAGGAAGGCCGCGCCGATTTCATGCCCGTCTTTCTGGGCGAAATCGAGGAACTGTTCCGCTCCGGCGCCCTGCCCATCGACGTGGCCCTCATCTGCTGCACCCCGCCCGACGACTACGGCTACATGAGCCTCGGCCCGGGGGTCGATATCACCCTCACCGCGGCCCAGTTCGCCCGCCATGTCATCGTCCAGGTGAACGACCAGGTACCGCGCACCCTGGGCGACTCCTTCCTGCACGTCAGCCGCGCCGACCGCATCGTGGAAGCCTCCCAGCCCCTGCCCGAATATCACGCCGGCGCCGTCACCGATCTCCACCGCGCCATCGCCGGGCACATCGCCGGCCTGATCCCGGACGGCGCCACTTTGCAGATGGGCATCGGCGGCATTCCCAACGCCGTGCTCTCCGCCCTCCATCACCACAAGGACCTGGGCGTCCACACCGAGATGTTCTCCGACGGCATCGTGGACCTGATCCTCGCCGGCGTCATCAACAACCGCAAGAAGAGCATTCATCCGAACAAGGTGATTTCGGGATTCGCCCTGGGCAACAAAAGGCTGTTCGACTTCCTGCACAACAACCCGATCTTCGAGTTCCACCCCACTGCGTACACCAACGACCCGTTCATCATCGCCCAGAACCAGCACATGGTGGCCATCAACTCGGCCATCGAGGTGGACCTCACCGGACAGGTCTGCTCCGATTCCTTCGGACCGGTGCTCTACAGCGGCATCGGCGGACAGGTGGATTTCATTCGCGGCGCCGCCCGCTCCAAGGGCGGCCTGCCCATCATCGCCCTGCCCGCCACCGCCAGGGGAGAGACCATCTCGCGCATCGTGCCGCAGCTCCGGCCCGGCGCCGGCGTGGTGACCTCGCGCGGGGACGTGCACTACGTGGTCACCGAGTTCGGCGTGGCCTACCTGCACGGCCGGACCATTCGCCAGCGGGTCGAGGCGCTCATTCCGATCGCCCACCCGAAATTCCGCGACGATCTGCTCGACTACGCCCGCCGCATGAACTACCTGGGCCGCCAGGCCGCCGCCACCCCGGTGGCCTGAACCTCTACAGCGGAATGTTGCCGTGCTTCTTCCGCGGCATCGTATCCACCTTGTTCTCCAGCATCCGCAGCGCACGGATCACCCGCGGCCGCGTCTCTCTCGGTTCAATCACATCGTCGACAAAGCCCCGCTCCGCCGCAATGAACGGATTCGCGAACCGCTCCCGGAACTCCCCCACCTTGTCTTCCCTCACCGCTTCCCCCGACGCCAGTTCTCTCCGGTAGACGATGTTCACCGCCCCCTCCGGCCCCATCACCGCGATCTCGGCCGACGGCCACGCGAAATTGATGTCCGTTCGCAAATGCTTCGACCCCATCACGCAATAGGCGCCCCCGTAGGCCTTGCGCGTGATCACCGTGATCTTCGGCACCGTCGCTTCCGCATAGGCATACAGCAGCTTGGCGCCGTGCCGGATGATGCCGCCGAATTCCTGGCCCGTCCCCGGCAGAAATCCCGGCACGTCCTCGAACGTCAGCAGCGGGATGTTGAAGGCGTCGCAGAAGCGCACGAAGCGCGCCCCCTTCACGCTGGAATCGATGTCCAGGCACCCGGCCAGGCTGGCCGGCTGATTCGCCACGATGCCCACCGGACGCCCGTCCAGCCGCGCGAAGCCCACCACGATGTTGGGCGCGAAGTGCTCGTGTACCTCGAAGAACTCACCCTCGTCGACCACGCCGGCAATGGCCTGCTTGATGTCGTAGGGAATCTCGGGCTGTTCCGGAACCAGGCGGTCCAGTGCCGGATCCATGCGGTCCGCCGGGTCGGAACAGGCCTTCCGGGGCGGGTCGTCCCGGTTGTTCTGCGGCAGGTACTCCAGCAGTTTGCGGATCATGGCCAGGCACTCGGTGTCGTCGTGCGCGATGAAGTGCCCGACGCCGCTCATCGAGTTGTGAGTCATGGCGCCGCCCAGGCGCTCCTTGGTCACGTCCTCGTGAGTCACGGTCCTGATCACATCCGGCCCGGTCACGAACATGTAGCTGGTGTTTTCCACCATGAAGACGAAGTCGGTGATGGCGGGTGAGTAGACCGCGCCCCCAGCGCACGGACCCATAATGGCCGAGATCTGCGGCACCACCCCGGAGGCCAGCGTGTTGCGCAGGAAGATGTCGGCGTAGCCGCCCAGGGAGAGCACCCCTTCCTGGATGCGGGCCCCGCCCGAATCGTTCAGCCCGATCACCGGCGCGCCGTTCTTCAATGCAAGGTCCATGATCTTGCAGATCTTCTGCGCGTTGGTTTCCGACAGCGAGCCCCCGAAGACCGTGAAGTCCTGGGCGAAGACGTACGCCAGGCGGCCGTGGATGCGCCCGTAGCCGGTCACGAAGCCGTCGCCCGGAATCACCTGGGCCTCCATGCCGAAATCGCGGCAGCGGTGCGTCACCAGCTTGTCCAGTTCCTCGAACGAATCTTCGTCCAGCAGCAGCTCGATGCGCTCGCGCGCCGCCAGCTTGCCCTCCTGGTGTTGGCGCTTCCTGCGCTCTTCGCCGCCGCCCTCCGCGGCCGCCGCGTGGCGCCGCCGCAACTCCGCCAGCCTGTCCATATGCAGCTACTGTAGCAGGCGTAAACCCGGACAACCCCGGTTTGTTTTCCCGTGTTGGGAGGCCCGCGCCTACGGCGTGATCTTCCCCAGCACCACCGGACGGCGCGCGCCGGTCGCCCCGGGCAGGTTGCCCGGCCGCCGCCGCCAGGTCTGGTAGGCCAGGACCGCGAAGGCCAGCGCCTCTTTGGCGTCCACGTCGATGCCGAAGTCCGACGTCCGCGCCACGGCCACGCCCGGCAGCAGCCCGGCCAGGTGCGCCAGGATGCGCGGATTGTGCGCGCCGCCGCCCGAGACGATCAGCTCGTCCACCCGCATGCGCGGCTTGACGAACTTCTCGATGCCCGCGGCGATGGTGACCGCGGTGAAGACCGTGGCCGTGGCGATCAGGTCCGGCCACCGCAGGCCGCTGCGCTTCATGCGCTCCACGAACTCGGCGCCGTACTGCTCCCTTCCGGCGCTCTTGGGCGGCGGCATCCGGTAGTAGCGATTGCGCATCAGCTGCCGGATCAGCGCGCCGTTCACCCGGCCCTGGCTCGCAATGCGCCCGCCCCGGTCGTACTGCTGCCTGCCGCGCGTGTACCCGGCCACTAGCCCGTCGATCACCATGTTGCCCGGCCCGGTATCGAAAGCGAATACGTCGTCCTGTTCCGCCCCGGCCGGAATCGCCGTGAGGTTCGCGATCCCGCCGATGTTCAGCGCCACCCGCCCTTTCCTCGCATCCCGCAGCAGCAGGTAATCCACGAACGGGACCAGCGGCGCGCCCTGGCCTCCGGCCGCGATGTCGCGCGGGCGGAAATCGGAAACCACCGGAATGCCGGTCCGTTCCGCGATCACCGCCGCCTCCCCGATCTGCAGCGTGTTCACGCCCTCGTGGTAGATCGTCTGCCCGTGGCAGCCGATCAGTTCCACCGACTCCAGCGGCACCCGGCCCAGGCGGCAGGTCTCCTTCACCGCCCGCGCGTAGCGCTCGCCCAATTCGAAATTCAAACGGGAGATGGAGGCGGTGTGCGTGACCCGGTTGGAGACCGCCAGAATCCCGGCCCGCAGCTTCAGGGGATACGGCGTCGTCCGGAACGCCACGGTCCTTACCCGGCGGCCCTCGATATCCACCACCGCCACGTCGATGCCGTCCAGCGACGTGCCGCTCATGATGCCGGCGACTCTCATGAGCGTTTCAACTCTTCCTGCAACTCGGCCAGCAGCCGCAAGGCGTCGATGGGGCGTATGTGATCCAGGTTGACGCCGCGAATGCGCTCCGCGATCTGGTAGCCCACCGGCTCGAACAGGCGGATCTGCACCGGGTGCTCGGCGTGCGACAGTTCCTCCGTCACCTGGTGCTCGCTGCGCTCGTGCAGCTCCAACACCTCGCGCGCGCGCTCGACCACCGGCATCGGGAGCCCCGCCAGCCGCGCCACCTCGATCCCGTAACTGCGGTCGGCCCGGCCGGGCTCCACCTTCCTCAGGAAGATGATCCGGTCGCCGGCCTCCTTCACCGACACCCGCAGGTTGCGCACCCCTTCCAGTTGATCGGCCAGCTCCGTCAGTTCGTGGTAATGGGTGGCGAACAGCGTCTTGGCCCGGGTGCGCTCGTGGATGTGCTCGACCACCGCCCAGGCCAGCGCCAGCCCGTCGTAGGTCGCGGTGCCGCGCCCGATCTCGTCCAGGATAATCAGGCTCCGCGGCGTGGCCGTGTTCAGAATGACGGCTGTCTCGGTCATCTCCACCATGAAGGTGGAGCGGCCCCGCGCCAGGTTGTCCGAAGCCCCGATCCGCGTAAACACGCGGTCGATCAGCGGCAACCGGGCGGAATCGGCCGGCACGTAGGAGCCCATCTGGGCCAGGACGGCGATCAGCGCCGTCTGCCGCAAATACGTGGATTTGCCGCCCATGTTGGGCCCCGTGATCAGGGCGATCAGGTCCGTATCCGAGTTCAAATACAGGTCGTTGGGGATGAAGCGGCCCGATTCGATCTCGGTCTGCCGCTCGATCACCGGGTGCCGGCCTCCCACGATCTTCATCTCGCCGTCGGTGTTGAACCGCGGCCGGGTGTAGCGGTTCTCCGCCGCCACCTGCGCCAGCGCCGCCGTCACGTCCAGTTCGGCCACCGCCGCCGCCGTCGAGCGGATGCGCTGCGCGTGCCCGGCCGCGAACTCCCGCACCCCGGCGAACAGTTCGCGCTCCAGCGCCAGGATCTTCTCGTCGGCGTCCAGGATCTTGCGCTCGTACTCCTTCAGCTCCGGCGTGGTGAAGCGCTCCGCGTTGACCAGGGTCTGCTTGCGCTCGTAGTCCGGCGGGACCAGGTGCAGGTTGGGCTTGGAGACTTCGATGTAGTATCCGAAAACGTTGTTGAAGCGCACCTTGAGCGAGCCGATTCCCGTGCGGCCGCGCTCCCGCGCCTCGATGCGGGCAATGTACTGCTTTCCGTTGCGGCTCAGGTCGCGCAGTTCGTCCAGTTCCGGGTGGTAGCCCGTCCGGATGGTGCCGCCGTCGGCCAGGTTCAGCGGGGGATCGTCCGCGATCGCCTCCAGGATGCGCCCGCAAACCTCGGGCACTTCGTCCAGCCGCTGCCGGATCCCGCCCAGCCGCCCGGCCGTGAACTTCTCCAGGCGCTGCCGCAGGGCCGGGATCTTCTCCAGCGATTTGCCCAGCCCCAGCACATCCCGCGGCCCGGCCAGGTTCATCGCCACCTTGCCCAGCAGCCGCTCCAGGTCCATCAGGCCGGAAAGCTGCTTACGGATCTCGGCCCGGGTAATGGTGTCCGTGAGCAGCCCGCCCACCGCATCCAGCCGCGCGTCGATCTCTTCGACTTCGAGCGACGGCATCAGCAGGCGCTGGCGCAGCAGGCGCCCGCCCATGCCGGTCGCGGTCTGGTCCAGCACCCCGACCAGGGTGGCGCCCTCCCCGGCGAACAGCGGCTCCAGCAGTTCCAGGTTGCGCACCGTGACGCCGTCCAGCACCATGCCCGCCGCGCGGTCGTAGAAAGCGGGCCGGTCCAGGTGCTCCAGCGCGGCGCGCTGCGTCTCCCTCAGGTAGTGCAGCACGGCGCCGGCGGCGCACACCGCGGCCGCACGCCCGGCCAGGCCGCAGCCGTCCAGCGACAGCAGGCCGAAGTGTTCCTTGAGCGCGCGGTCGGCGTAGTCGTAGCTGAAGATCCAGTCCTCCAGCTCGGTCCGCAGCCAGCGCCCGTCGGATTCCCCCGCGTAGAGCGGCAGTTCGGCCGGGAAGAGCGCCTCCCGCACCGCCAGTTGCTCCAGCGCGGCCTCCACCTCCCCGGGCTCCATCTCCGTCACCCGGAATTCCCCGGTCGAGATGTCCACGTGCGCCACTCCCGCCCGCTTTCCATGCTTGGACACCGCCGCCAGGTAGTTGTTCTCTCGCGAGCGCAGGGCGTGAGGGTCCATGGCGGTGCCCGGCGTCACGATGCGGGTCAGTTCCCGCTTGACCAGCTTCCGGGAGACCCGGGGATCCTCCATCTGGTCGCAGATGGCCACCCGGTAGCCCTTCTGGATCAGCCGTGCGATGTAGCCTTCGGCCGCGTGGTACGGCACCCCGCACATGGGGATGGCCGCGCCCTTCTCCTTGTTCCTGGAGGTAAGGGTGATCTCGAGTTCGCGGGCCGCCGTCACCGCGTCCTCGTAGAACAGCTCATAGAAATCGCCCAGGCGGAACAGCAGCAGCGCGTTCGGCGCCTGTTGCTTGATGGCGTTGTACTGCCGCATCAGCGGCGTGGAAGCTTCCTCCGGCATGCGGCTTGATGGTCACCACCGCGGCACGGAGGCACAGAGAAAGTCGAACCGTGAATTCCTCTGGGCCACTGTGTCTCTGCGGTTACTCTCTCATCCCTCTCTTTCTACGCGTACAGCCCCCGGAGCTTGATGGCGAAGGCCACCCGGTCCAGGGCCAGCATGTAGGCGGCGGTGCGGTTGTTCACTGAATGCCTGGCGGCGTAGTCGGTGACCGCGGTGAAGCTGTTCACCATGATCTCACTCAAGCGCTCGTTGATCAGGTCCTCGTTCCAGAAAAAGCCTTGCCGGTCCTGCACCCATTCGAAGTAGGAGACGGTGACTCCGCCGGCGTTGGCCAGGATGTCGGGGATCACGAAAACGCCCTGGTCCGCCAGGATCTCGTCGGCCACCGGCGTGGTGGGGCCGTTGGCGCCTTCGCAGAGAATGCGGCAGCGCAGGCCGGCGGCGTTGCGCGAAGTGATCACGTTCTCCGTCGCCGCGGGCAGCAGCACCTCGCAGGGCAGGCACAGGGCTTCGTCCCGTTTCAGGTTGCCGGCCTCCGGGAAATCCAGGATCGAGCCCGTCTCCCGGCGGTGCCGTATGACCGCGTCCACGTCCAGGCCGTTCGGGTTGTGCACCGCGCCTTCCACTTCCACCAGGGCGATGATCTTGAAACCCGCGGCCTGCATCAGCCGCGCCGCCGTGCCTCCCACGTTGCCCAGGCCCTGGATGACCACCCGGGTCCCGGAGGGCTCCCACCCGAAGCGCTTCAGCGCTTCCAGGGTCACCGTCAGGCAGCCCCGCCCGGTCGCCTCGCGGCGGCCGCGCGACCCGCCCAGGTCCACCGGTTTCCCGGTCACCACCGCCGTCACGGTGTGGCGCATGTGCATCGAGTAGGTGTCCATGATCCAGGCCATCACCCGCTCGTTGGTGTTCATGTCCGGCGCCGGGACATCCCGCTCGGGTCCCAGGAAGGCGATGATCTCGGCCGTGTAGCGGCGGGTGAGACGCTCCAGTTCGTCGTCCGACATTACGGAAGGGTCGCAGATCACGCCGCCCTTGGCCCCGCCGAAGGGAATATTCACCACGGCGCACTTCCAGGTCATCCACGACGCCAGTGCCCGTACCTCGTCCAGGGTGACGTCCGGCGAGAAGCGGATGCCGCCCTTGGCCGGTCCGCGCGCGATGGAGTGCTGCACCCGGTAGCCGGTGAAGACCTCCACCCGCCGGTCGTCCAGTTCCACCGGGATGTTGACCGTGATCTCCTTGGACGGAGCCCGCAGGATCTTGCGCATGCCGTCGTCCAGATTCAAACGGGTAGCCGCTTCGTCGAAGCGCGCTTCCGCCGCCCGCCACGGGTTGGTTTCCTGCTCGAGTTCCAGAGTGGTCGCCATGCTGAAACCTCCCGACCCATTATGCCACCCGTGCCGCCGGCAGCATCGGGCGGGACTCGGATCAACCGCTGTCCAGACCCATGAAGAGGAAGGCATTGGGTACCGGGGGGTAAGGCCGGCCCCGCCGCCCCGGGCCTCTCCTGATTTCCTCTGTCCCCTTTTCCGGGATGCTACATTGGTTCGTGGCTGGCGAGAAGTTTCAGCTCCTGGTTGACCTGATGGCCCGGCTGCGCGCCCCGGACGGCTGTCCCTGGGACCGCGAACAGACTTTCGACACCATCAAGCCGTACCTGCTCGAGGAAACCTACGAGGTTCTGGACGCCATCGACGCCCGCGATTGGAGCGGTCTGGCGGACGAACTCGGCGACCTGCTGCTGCAAGCCGTCTTCTTTTCGCAGATGGCCGCCGAACAGGGCTCCTTTCGCATCGAGGACGCCCTGGACGCCATCAACCGGAAGTTGGTGCGCCGCCACCCGCACGTGTTCGGCGAGGAAACCGCCCGGACGGAAGGCGAGGTTCGCAAGCGCTGGAACGAGATCAAACGCCAGGAGAAGGAGGGCAAGGGCCAGGCGGAGCAGGGCCTGCTCGGCTCCGTGCCGCGCTCCCTGCCCGCCCTGGTCGAGGCCCAGCAACTGACCTCCCGGGCCGCCCAGGTGGGTTTCGATTGGGCCGATGCCGCCCAGGTCCTCGAGAAACTGCGCGAGGAGACCGCCGAGTTCGAGCGGGCGCGCCGCGGCGCTTCCATCCAGGAACTGGAGGACGAGTTGGGCGACATGCTCTTCGTCCTGGTCAACCTGGCGCGCTTCGTCAAAGTCGATGCCGAGCAGGCGCTGCGCCGCACCAACCGCAAGTTCCGCGACCGCTTCGCGTTCATCGAGCGCAGGCTGGCCGAACAAGGCCGCACGCCGGCCGAATCGAACCTCGATGAGATGGACATGTTGTGGAATGAGGCCAAGAAGGAAAATGGAAAGCCAAACAGTGACCGAACGCCAGGTAACCATTGAGGTCCGGGCCCTGACCCGGACCGAGGAGTTCCACCAGGCGGTCGACTTGCAGAGAATCATTTGGAAATTCGATGACGTGGACCTGCTGCCCGTGCGCTTGTTCGTGGTCGCCACCAGGGTCGGCGGCCAGGCGCTGGGCGCCTACGACGGCGAGCGCATGGTCGGATATTGCCTCGCCATTCCGGGGTTGAAGTCGAACGGCGAGGGCTACCTGCACAGCCACATGCTGGGAGTGTTGGAGGACTATCGCAACCTGGGCGTCGGCCGCATGCTGAAACTGGCCCAGCGCGAGGACGCCCTGGAGCGCGGCATCCGGCTGGTCGAGTGGACCTTCGACCCGCTGGAGTTGAAGAACGCCTACTTCAACCTGGAGCGCCTGGGCGCCATCGTGAGGCGCTATGTGCGCAACCAGTACGGCACCACTACCAGCCCGCTGCACGGCGGGCTGCCCACCGACCGCTGCGTGGCCGAGTGGTGGCTCGGATCGGACCGGGTGCGCGCGGTCCTGGCCGGCCGGCCGGACCGGCCCGCCGTGGAAGTGCGCGTCGAGGTTCCCAACGACATCGCCCGGATCCGTGCCCGGGAACCCAAGCAGGCCCGCATTATCCAGAACGCCATCGGTGAGCAGTTCGAACAGCACTTCGACCGTGGCCTGGCTATCGTCGGGTTCGAGAAGGGCCCAACAGCGGGCGCCTACCTGCTGGGAGAACCGCGTCTATGAGGATCGATCGGATCACCCTCCGGCAGATCCGCATGCCGCTGGTCCATTTCTTCGAGACCAGCTTCGGCCGCACCACCCAACGCGACATGGTGCTGGTGGAGGTCCAGGGCGAAGGAATGTCGGGCTGGGGCGAGGTGACCGCCGGCGAGCGTCCCTTCTACAACGAGGAGTGGACCGAATCGGCCTGGCTGATCCTGCGCGACTTCGCGGCCCCGCGCGTGCTCGGCCGGGACCTGGCCTCCGCCGAAGACGTCGCCCCCCTCACCGCCCACATCCGCGGCCATCAGATGGCTCGCGGCGGCCTCGAAGCCGCGATCTGGGATCTGCAGGCCCGCCTGCACGGCAACCCGCTGTGGAAGGAAATCGGCGGCGGCGCGCGGCGTGAGATCCCCTGCGGCGTCTCCATCGGAATCCAGAACTCGGTTGAGCAGCTCCTCGACAAGATCCAGACCGAGCTGGACGCCGGCTACCAGCGCATCAAGATGAAGATCAAGCCGGGTTGGGACGTGGATGTCGTCCGCCGGGTCCGCGAGCGGTTCCCCCGCATCAGGCTGATGGCGGACGCCAACTCGGCCTACACCCTGGCCGATAGCGACCGGCTGAAGGCCCTGGACGAGTTCTACCTGATGATGATCGAGCAGCCGCTGGCGCACGACGAGATCGTCGATCACGCCGCCCTGCAGGCCAAACTCGACACCCCCATCTGCCTGGACGAGTGCATTCGCTCGGCCCACCATGCCGAACAGGCCATACGCATGGGCGCCTGCCGCATCATCAACATCAAGCTCGGCCGGGTGGGCGGCTTTTCCGAAGCCCGGAAGGTGCACGACGCCGCCCAGGCGGCCGGGATTCCAGTCTGGTGCGGCGGCATGCTCGAAGCCGGTATCGGGCGGGCCCACAACATCGCACTCTCTACCCTGCCCAACTTCGTGCTGCCCGGCGACGTCTCGGCCAGCCGGCGCTACTGGGCTCGCGACGTCATCTGCCCGCCGGTGGAAGTCACGCCGCAGGGCGCCATTCAAATCCGTGACCAGGCCGGATTCGGCTACGAATTGGACCGCGAGTTCCTGCAACAGGTCACAGTCCGGGAGGAGACGCTCGGCCCGCGGCCCGCATGACTTTCAGCCGGCTTCTCAGGCAGAATCGCAACTACCGCTACACCTGGAGCGGACAGGTAGTGAGCGAGGTAGGCGATCACTTCAATAACATCGCCGTGTTCAGCCTGGCCCTGGCCCACACCAAGTCGGGCCTGGTGGTCAGCGGGATCATGCTTTCGCGCGCCATTCCGGCGGTGCTGGCCGGGCCCCTGGCCGGCATTTTGCTCGACCGGCTGGACCGCAAGCGGGTCATGATCGCCAGCGACCTGGTGCGCGCGGTGGTGGCGGCCGGTTTCATCCTGGCCGTTCGCTACCCGGAGCCCTGGCTGCTGTACGTGCTCAGCGGCCTGCTGATGTTCGCCTCGCCCTTCTTCACCAGCGGACGGTCCTCCATCCTGCCCGCCGTTGCCAGCAAAGAGGAACTGCACACCGCCAACTCGCTCACCCAGACCACCGGCTGGACCACCCTGACCATCGGGACCTTTCTGGGCGGCGCCAGCGTCACCCAGTTCGGCTACGAGTGGGCCTTCTTCATCAATACGGCTTCCTTCCTCGTGTCGGCCTGCTGCATCTGGCGGCTGCGCCCGCCTAGGGACGGCTTCCGGGCGCCCAGCCGGGCGCTGACCGAAGCCGGCGTGGTGCGCCCCTGGCACGAGTACACCGAGGGCCTGCGCTACATGCGGGCCACGCCTCTCATCCTCGGCATCGCCCTGGTCAACGCGGGCTGGGCCAGCGGCGGCGGCGCCGCCCAGATCCTGTTCAGCCTGTTCGGTGAACTGGTCTTCGACCGCGGACCGGCAGGCATCGGCATCATCTGGGGTTTCGCCGGCATCGGCCTGCTCATCGGCGGCCTGATCGGCAACAAGGCGGGCCCCCGGCTCAGTTTCAACGGCTACAAGCGCACCATCGGCGTCGCCTACGTGATTCACGGCGGCGCGTACATTCTGTTCAGCCAGGCGCGGGACTTTCACACCGCCTTGTTCTACATCGCGCTCTCGCGGGCCGCCGTGGCGGTGAGTTCCGTATTGAATATGTCGCAGTTGTTGCGGCGCGTTCCCGACGAACTCCGCGGACGGGTCTTCGCCACCCTGGAGTCGATTACCTGGTCGGTGATGATGTTGTCGATGATGGGCGCGGGGATCGCCTCCGTCCAGTACAACCCTCGGATCATCGGTGCCTGGTCGGGGCTGCTGAGCTCCAGCACGGCCCTGTTCTGGGGATGGGCGCACTTCAGCGGCCGGCTTCCGGAACCGCCCCCGGAAGGAGTGGAGCCGAAGGAAATCGAGGTACACGGCGAACCGGCCGTCTAG
>JADZAF010000333.1 GCA_020852755.1 Bryobacterales bacterium | reverse complement strand
TGCGGGACCGTCAGGCCCGAAGCCGCGTGCTGCAGATGCGCGCCCTGTTCCGGGACTACCGCGACCACTTGCAGGCCATCGCGCTGGTAGCTCGCAAGGCGTAGAGTTACGGAGTTTCGGTGACAGGTTACATACCCCTCGGACTCGGAGTTTGGGGGTTATGAAGCGGGTTATGCAGCCTGTCACCGAAACTCCAAAAAGTCGCGGGTGAGCTGCCAGGCCGGCTCCAGCACGTTCAGCAGCTGGTGATCGGAATCCACCAGTTCCAGCCTGACGTTGGGGCGGTCCCGGGCGAATTCGACCGAACACTCCGCGTCCACCGTGGCGTCGCGGCGGCCGTGAATGATCAGCACGGGCTGGCGGACGTCCGGAAAGTCCTCGTATTGCTTCCCGTCTTCGATCAGCCGGTATCCGACCCGGCGGGGCCGCTGTTCGGCGTAGTGGAACACTTCCAGGAAGCCCTGGCTGCGCCACTGGCCGGCCAGGTCGGGGCCCAGCTTCTGCAGCCAGCGGCGCGCAAAGCCAAAAGCGGGCGCCAGCAGCACCAGTTTCCGCACCTCCGGATGGCGGGCGGCATGGAGTGCCGCCAGGTAGCCGCCCATGCTGGATCCGATCAGCACGCACGGCGCGCCCGCGGCCAGCCGCTCCACGACGCCCAACTGGCCCGTCAGCGTGAGAGCTTCGAAAGCTCCACCGGCGAGGTCGGGGATTTCGATTTCCACTCCCAGTCCCTGAAACCGCTGGTAAAAGAAACGCGCCTTGCTCGACGAGGGTCCCGAGGCGAAGCCGTGCAGGTAGATCACCTTCACTGGGGCGGCTCCAGAGGAACTTCGGTGAACTTGATTTCCGAGGCGGCGGAGAACTTGCGGAACGCAGAGTAGCGGAAGATGTTCTCGGCGATGAGGAGGTCGCCGTTGAGCTGGCGGTGCACCACGGAGACCGGCAGCATGACGCCGTGCTGGCTCATGGCGTAATCCACGGTGGCCTGGTCGCGGATCACCGATTTGTCCTTTTCGTCCTTACTCTGCTCCTCCCGGGCCGACTCCAGGGTGATGCGCAGGGGCGTCGTGTCCGGAGTGCGCACCCAGATCTCGCCCTCCAGCGGGCGGTGGATGGCCTGGTTGCCTTCGAAGATGGTGAGCGCCTGGGCGCCCTTTACCTGGCGGAAGGCGATCTTCACCACCGGGTCCGCGCCGATTCGTCCCTGGCCGGCCAGCCGGAACTCGTATTCGGGCAGGCGCCGCTTGGTGAACAGCAGGAGGATCTGGCCGAAGTCGGTAACCGTGCCGATCAGGCCGTGCTTCTCGAACTGCTCGAGCATGCGCTTCTTCAACCGGTCGTCCTGGGAGCGCATGCCGACGCTGAGGGATTGCCGGGCTTTTTCCGGCGCGAGCACCTTGCGCCCGTCTACCGATGAAACCTGCCGGAATTCGTGCAGGAAGGCCGGCGAGTCCTTGAACGACGAAAAGCTGTACTCGGAGACGATCTCGCGGGTCTGGTAGACGGGCGGCGGCGGCTTCAGCGCGTCGTCGCCGACCCGCAGCCGGAAACGCGGCGGCGGTTTGACGGCCCTCTGCCGCAGAGTCTCTTCGGCGAAGGTTTGCGGAGCCACATGCAGAAAGACGTCCGCTTCTTCCGCCAGGCGGCTCCGGATCTTTTCGAGCGAGGGAGTCTGTGCGGCGCAGGCGATCGCAGCGAAGACGGCCAGACACCAGGGGGACGCCATACCTAAATTATGGCGCGGCCGGACACGGACTGCCGGCCGGGGGAAGGGCGGGTCCGGCACTCTCGTTCCCGCCTCCCGTTCGAGCACCGCTTATTACTCACGTCAGTGTCTGGTAGCCTGGCTCACGGAGCCGACGAAAGGTGGGACAATAAGGCCAAAGGGTGCGGCCATGAGTGTCCCGATGGTTCTGCTTCTCTTACTCTGGCAGGCGCAGCCAGTCCCGCCTGCCGGCTCCACACAACTCGCGAAGATCGAAGGGCGCGTGGTGCACGCGCTTACCGGTGAACCGGTCCGCAAGGCCCAACTCACTCTGCGCAAGCGAGTCCGGGAGGCGATGCCGGTGATGAGCGGCGAGAGCACGGTGAGCGACGACGAGGGGAAGTTCCGGTTCGACCGGGTCGAGCCGGGAACCTACTCCCTGTATGCGGAAAGAACCGGGTTTCTGCGCCAGGAGTACGGTGCGCGCAGCAACAGTTACATGGGCACGCCGATCACGGTGCGCCCGGGCGAGGCGATGAGCAGTATCTCGTTCAAGCTCCTGCCGCAGAGCGTCATCGCGGGACGGGTGGTCAACGACGAAGGCGAGCCCGTCCAACAAGCCCAGGTGATGGTGATCCGGCAGAGCGGATCCGGCGGCCAGGGCCCGGCCAGCGCGGGCGCGGCGACCAATGACATCGGCGAATTCCGGGTGGCCAATCTCTCGCCGGGACGCTACCTGTTGCGCGTGATGCCGCAGCAGGGCTTTTTCGGCGGGCCCCCGCCGGCGCCTCCGAAGAGCGAAGGAGGGAAAGGGAGGCAGGCCAATGTTCCCACCTACTACCCCGGGGTGAGCGATGCCGCCGCTGCCTCGCCGGTCGAAGTGACTCCAGGGCAGCAAGTAACCGGGCTCTCCATCACCTTGCAGAAAGGCTGGGTGTACCGGATTTCCGGCAAGCTTACCGCACCTCCCGCCGCGGGGCAGATGACACGCCTGATGTTGATGCCCCGGGAGCGGAATCCGCTCTCGATCTCCTTTTTTGGCGGCGCCGGGGGCTTCGTGAAGCCGGACGGCTCGTTCCAGATCGACAATGTCCAGTCCGGTTCTTACTACGTGGCCGCCATGCAGCACGATATGGCGGGGGGCGGGCGACCCCAGGTGGTGGCCCGCACTCCGGTGGATGTGACGGACCAGGACGTGGAAGGCGTGCTGCTGCAGGTGCAAGCCGGCGTGGACATCAGCGGGTCCGTTCGCGTGGAGGCAAAGGAGAAGACGGTCAGCACGGCGGGGATGCGGGTGGCGCTGACGCCCGCCGAGGGAATCCCGCTCAACACACCCAATGCCGCCGTCGGGGCGGACGGAACCTTCCAGTTGGCCGGCGTGATGCCGGACCGGTATTACCTCGCCTTCTATGGGACCCCGGAGAACTACTACGTGCGCTCGGCCCAGTTCGGCAGCGAGGATGCACTGAGATCGGGTCTGCAGGTGGGCGGCGGAGGGAAGCTCGACATTGTGCTGGCCCAGGGCGGCGCTACCGTCCACGGCGTCGTGCAGCATGAGGAGAAGCCCTATGGAGGCGCCTTCGTCCTGCTGGCGCCCGAACCGTACGGCCCCCAGGCTATTTCTTTGCGCAAAATCGCCAGCTCGGATCAGAACGGACGCTTCGAGTTCAAGGGGGTCGCTCCCGGCGAGTACCGCCTGTATGCGTGGCTGGAGCCGCAACTGCCGCTCCCCTCCGACGCCGAAGCGATGAAGCCCTTTGAAAGCAAGTCGGTGAAGATCACGGCCCGGGAGGGCGGAAGCGAGCAGACGACCCTGGCCGTCATCGAAACGGCCAGGTAGTGAAGGCGCGGCTCACTCGAACCGCAGCGTACCCACCAGTTCGGTGACGCTGCCGGCGTTCTCCTTTTCGAGGAAGCGGCCCAGCTCACGGGCGATGCGCAGAGGCGCCCGGGGGTCCCAGAAGGTAGCCGTGCCCACCTGAACGGCCGTGGCTCCGGCGATGAGGAATTCGGCCGCGTCCGTTCCGTTCGAAATGCCGCCCATCCCGACGACCGGGACGTGCACGGTCTGCGCCGCCTCCCAGACCATGCGCAGGGCGATGGGCTTGATGCCCGGGCCGGAGAGGCCGCCCAGGCCGGCCCCGATGGCCGGGCGGCGCGTTCGGGCTTCGATGGCCAGAGCGATGAAGGTGTTGACCAGCGAGATGGCGTCCGCCCCGGCCTCCTCAGCCGCCCGCGCCAGAGGCTCGATGCGGGCCACATTGGGGGAAAGCTTGACCATCACCGGACGCCTGGCCGCGCGCTTCACCACGGCGACCACTTCGCTCAGCAACGAGGGGTCGCTCGAGAAATGCATGCCGCCGCGCTGAGTGTTGGGACACGAGACGTTCAACTCGTACCCGGCCAGGCCTTCGGCGTCCTCCAGCACCCGGATTACTTCCGCGTAGTCCTCCGGGGTGTAGCCGAAAACGTTGGCGAACACCGCTGTGGACAGCCGGGCCAGGGCGGGGAGCTTCCCGCTTACGAACGCGCGCACGCCGATGTTCTGCAGCCCGACCGAGTTGATCATCCCGGCCGGGCACTCATACAGGCGGGGCGGCGGGCTGCCCTCCATCGGCTCGCGCGAAAGTCCTTTCACCACCATCCCGCCCAGTTGATTCAGATCCAGCAGGCCGGCGAATTCCAGGCCGTAGCCGAGGGTTCCCGAAGCGGCGATCACCGGGTTCTTCAGGCGGATGCCGCACAGGGTGACGGCCAGCCGCGGGTCGCCGGCGCGCATCGTCAGAACAATCGCTCCTGCTTCTTCAAAGTGCCGAACGAGCCGATGTTGGCGATGGCGAAGGCCAGCCGGAACTGGTTCTCGTTGCGGGTGCCGAAACTGAAGCGGCGGTACTGCACGCTCAGGCCGCAGCAATCGGTGTTGTAGGTGACCTGGGTGGTGGCATATTGCATGACGCCCAGCCGGTAATCGTAGATCCCGGTGAAGCCCGCGTTCCAGCCGCGCTTATTGGCGTCTCCGAAGCCTACCATCATGCGCATCTGGCTGGAGGAGGGGGAGAGGCGTCCCACGGCCGGGTCGGCGCAGTCCTGGCCGGGATTCAACGACACGCAGGCCACCTGGTTGTGCCCCAGCGAGACGTAGTACCTCCTGAAGCGGGCGTCGGCGGTGACGCCGCTGTTGACCAGTTTGCCCTGCATGGGATCGTAGTCGGCGCGCCACTCCAGCCCGAAGCCTGGACGGGGACTGGCCCGGAAGGCCGAAACCACCGGCGAGTAGCGCCGCGGGCCGTTCAGAAACGTGTAGGGCGTCAACTGGGCGGAAGTCAGCACCACGTTGCGGCGCCCCTGGACCACCGCGCCGCCGAAGCTCGGATCGAAGTAGCGCTGGTGCCACAACTGCCAGCTGAAGACCTCCGAGACCCGCCCGTTGCGCTTGGCGTAGAAACGGTTGACCAGCGACACCTCGGCTTCGGTCGTATTGGAGTAAAGCTCGGTCTCGTCGAAGCGGATCAGGCGGTCGAAGTCCTCCACGCCGTTCACGTGACGGAAAGAGACACGCGGTTCGATGACGTGTTTCAGTTTTTCACCCAACCAGCCGCGGCTCTCGAAAGTCCGCTCGAGCGAGGGCAGCACGAAGTCCACGCTGGCCTCCCGGGCGTGCCGGTTGGTGTTCAAGCCGAGCACTCTGTCATTCTGCTGCTGCTCGCCCCAGTGGGTTTCGCGGATCGAGAAGGCGGGCAGTATCCGGATTCCCTTCCAGCCGAGAGCGGCCATCACCCGCGGCCAGAAGTCCATGCGCTCCATGAACTGGCGGGTTTGGAAAAGGGGCTGGTTGCGCCTCAGGAGGCCGGCCGTGGATTCGAGCGAGATCCATACCGGCACGTCTTTCCAGAGGCGGCGGTCGCGGGAGGAGAACTCCACCTGGGGCAGCTTGCGGATGACGATGCGATCGGGCACTTCGCGGGTCACAAACCGGCCGTCCACCATTTCGGTGATGAGCTTGGAGACGCTCTGGTAGTTCTCCAGGCGGGCGAAGACCAGGTTCAGGCTGTAGGAGGACCAGTCCTTGTTGACGAAGCCGAGAGAATGCACCTCGGAGAAGATGGCTTCGTTGAATGACTCGGTGAAGGCCTGGCGGAAACGCAGGGAACTGAGGTAGTTCACGGTTCCCCGCGCCTGGAAGCCGCGGCCCAGGTCCGAGTAGCCGCTCATGGTGAAGTTGAAGCCGCCCTCTTTGCGCCGCTCGCCGTTGTCCAGTTTGAGCCCGCGGTCGTTGACTCCATAGAAGATGGCGTCGAAATCCGAGCCGTGGCGAGGCTTGCCGCGCATCTCGACGTGGTGGGCGAAACCCCGCTGGGTAAAGTCCTGGACCCGGTAGGTGGCGTCGTAACTGCGGTTGATGGCCCAGTAGTAGCCGATGCCGATCATCTTGCCGCGGCGGGAACTGTTGCCCACGTTGGGGGTCAGGAACCCGCTGCGCCGCGGGGCCCGCTCCAGCGACTTATAGAAAAACGGCGTGTAGAAGATCGGAAACCATCGCACACGGAATACGGACCTGTAGGTCAGGGCACGGTCGCCGGGAATAATGTCGAATTTCGGCCCGCGCAGCGTCCACCAGGGCTTGGGAAGCCGGCAATTGGTGATCCAGCCGTTGTGGAGAATGTACTTCTCCTTCAGCCGTTCCGCCCACTCCCCCTCGAAATAGAAGGGCGCATTGGTGGTCAGCACGCCCGGCCGCGCGTCGATGCGAACGGGCCCGGAACCGCGCGGGCGGTAGAACTTGCCGGTCTCTTCCTTGACGTTGTATTCGACGCGCTCGGCCCACAGTTCCTCCTGGCGCTCGAAGTGCCGGAAGTGTGCATTGCCCCGTGCTTCCGCCTCTCCGGTCTCCTGGTTGTAATCCACCTCGTCGGCTTCGAGCAGCATTTCGGTGGTCTCGATCTGGGCCTTGCCGCGCAGGTGCATCCAGGGCCCCTCGCCCACCTGGTAGATGGCGCGCACGTCCACCACGTCGCGGGGCGGTGCGTTGGGGCGGGTCTGCAGTTTCTTCAGAAACGGCTGGCCGGGAGGGGCGGCCTGCGGCGGTGGTGGGGGAGGAAGGTTGGGGGGCCTGCCGGCCTGGGGCGCGGCCCAGGCGGCAGCCGCCAGGCATCCGACGGCCGGAATCCACGAAAAACCCGAAGCGGCCCGCAAAAGTCCGTGACAAAAACAGCCGATTATGTTACTAAGGGGAGGATGGGAAGTGTCCCGTCGCGCGCCGGCACATCGGGGGTCAAGGGAAAGGGCCAACCGAAAACGTAGCATGCGGAGAAACTGGCCCGCAAGATCGAGGCCGCCCGGCGCCGGCGCCGGCAGTGAGGCGGGTAACATCGATTCGGAGCCGCATCATGCACTGCAAGTATTGCCGGACCTGGAATGACGAAGACGAACCGCGGTGCCAGCGTTGTGGGCGCAGGCTGCAGTCGCCTCCCGCGCGGCCGGCGCCGGAGACTTACCCGCTGAGTTCCCCTGCCGCCGCCGTCGCCGCAGCTACCGCTCCGGCAGTGGTCGCGGAAGCACCCCGGCCGATGCTCTCCGACCGGCCCGACGCCCCGCGCCAGGGCTCTTTGTTTCAGGCCAGGGAAAGCACTAAGGTGCTGCCGTTCCGTGCCGGAAGACCCGAAGGTCCCGCTGCGCAGGCCGCGCCCAGGCCCGCCGTCCCGCGTCCCAAACGGCCCGCGGCTCCGGACGTTCAGCCCAGCCTCGATTTCCTGCCCCCGCCGCCCCGCGCACCCCGCACCCTGAAGACCTCGGTCGAAGCCGTGATCTACTGTGACGCGCCGGTGGCCACGGCCATCCACCGCTCGGTCGCGGCTGCCCTGGACCTCGGCATGATCCTGGTCGGCGTGGGCCTGTTTCTGGCCGCCTTCGTGCTCTGCGGCGGAGACTTCTCCTTCAGCAAGCCGGGCATGGTGGTCTTCACCGCCGCGCTGTTTACGGTAGGGGTGTTCTACGGCGCGCTCTGGATTCTGGCCGGCGGCTCCAGCGCGGGCATGCGCTGGACCGGCCTGCGCCTGGTAAACTTCGATGGCTTTCCCCCGGAACGGGGGGCCCGCTGGCTGCGCTTCGCATCCGCCTGCCTGAGCTATGCAGCGCTGGGACTGGGTCTGCTGTGGGCCCTGGTGGACGAGGAGAGCCTCACCTGGCACGACCACATGTCGAAGACCTTCCCGACGCCCAAGGAGTTCCACTGCAGTTCCTTCCGGCGCTTCTGAGCGCTGTGGACGGCGAGGCGAAAGTGTAGTCCCGTACGCCTTTCCTGCCGGTGAGCGAGGAATCTATGACAGTCGAGTTCGACGAGACGAATCTGTTGTCCGGAATGACCGGCGAGGAACACGGAATCCGGCCCGGCGAGATCGACGCGCACCGCGAACGGGCCCTGGCAGCGCTCAGCGGTTTCCGCGGAATCAGCGAGAGGGGTGAGGTCGGGTTTCCACACCTGCCGGTCCAGCAGGACGCGATCGACGCTATACGGCAGTATGCGGCCGGACAGGCCGGTTCCTACGACACCGTCTGCCTGGTAGGGATCGGCGGGAGCGCCCTGGGCGCCTGGGCCCTGGATTGCGCCATGCGAGGTCCGCATCCCGTTCAGGGCGCGTTCTCGGCTTCGCATCCGCGCCTGGTGATCCTCGACAACGTTGACCCCGACTTCATCTCCGCCGCCCTGGCTTCCATGAATCCCAAGACCACGCTGGTGCTGGCCATCGCCAAGTCGGGCGGCACGCCGGAGACCGTGGCCACGCTGCTGGTGGTGCTGGACTGGCTGGAGCGGGCGGTGGGAGCGGAATCGAAGAAACGGGCCGCGGTGGTGACATCGGCCGGTCGCGGCGATTTGTCCGCTCTGGCCGAGCGCCGGGAGTACGCAACCTTCGATCTGCCGGCCAATGTGGGGGGCCGCTTCAGCGTTCTCTCACCGGTGGGGCTGCTGCCGGCCGCGCTGATCGGCATAGACATAGTCAGGCTCACCGCCGGGGCCGCGGCCATGACCCACGATTGCTGGCTGCCCGATCTGGACCGTAACGTCGCGCTCCGGTCGGCGCTCTGCCACTACCTGGTGTGGACCGGCAGGAAGAAATCGATTCAGGTAGCCTTCCCTTATTCCAACCGGCTATGGGGCACGGCTTTCTGGTTCCGGCAGTTGTGGGCCGAGTCGCTCGGCAAGGCCCGGTCGCGCGAGAACCGATTAGTGCACGTAGGCCAGACGCCGGTGGCCGCGCTCGGCGCCACCGACCAGCACTCGCAGGTCCAGCTTTATATTGAAGGCCCCAACGACAAGGTCTTCAGCTTCTGGGTGGTGAACGAGCGCCCGGACCCGGTGGTCATTCCCCGGCGCAGCCTCGGTCTGGAGGCTTTCGACTACCTGGGCGGGCAGAGCCTGGAAAGCCTGATCGACGTCGAGCAGCGCTCCACGGCGGCGGCCCTGGCGGAAGCCGGCCGGCCGAACTGCGTCTACCGTCTCGGCCGGCTCGACGAGGAGCACCTGGGCGCTTTCCTCCAGATGCTGGAGTTCCAGACAGCCTTCATGGGAGAGTTGCTGAATATCAACGCCTTCGACCAGGAAGGCGTGGAGCTCGGCAAGCGCTTCACCTCCGGGCTGATGGGCCGGCCCGGCTTCGACAGGTTCCGGAACGAATTCGAAAAGTACGAGAAGAAGCGCCAATCGGCGGCGGGCTCGTAACTCCTATTCGCCCGGTTCCGCCGCCACCGAGCCCGCCTGCTGCCGTCCCGACCTCCAGGCCTGGAAGGCGTGGCTGAGCGCGGGGATCAGCGAGATGACGATGATCAGGATGATCACCTTCTCGAAATGCGCACGAACGACCGGCACGCTTCCCAGCCAGTAGCCCAGCAGGGTCATGAACGCCACCCAGCCTATGCCCCCGAAGACGTTGTAGGAGATGAAGCGCGCGTAATTCATCTCCGCGACTCCGGCCACAAAGGGCGCGAAGGTGCGGATGATGGGGATGAACCGTGCGTAGATGATGGTCTTCCCGCCGTGCTTCTCGTAGAAAAGCTTGGTGCGGTTCAGGTGCTCGCGCTTGAAGAAGCGCGAGTCCGGGCGGTTGAAGACGTGGGGGCCCGCCTTGCGGCCCAGCGTATAGCCCACGCTGTCCCCGATGATGGCCGCGGCCATCAGCAGCAGGTTCACGCCCACGATGTCCAGCTTGCCGGCACCGCAAACCACGCCGACGGTAAACAGCAGCGAGTCGCCCGGCAGAAAGAATCCCACCAGCAGGCCGGTTTCCGCGAACACGACGAGGAAGAGGGCCGCGTAGCCCAGCCATCCGGTCAGCCAGGTGGTGAGCAGATGGATCAGTCTCTCGGGATCGGTGAGCCCGCGCAGGAACTCCAGGAAGGTATCTAGCATGCCAAAGGGCTTAACCCCGGTAGTTCCCCATCAAACGGTCCACGGTGTCCTGGTAGATCTTGATCTTGCCTTCCCGGCGCAGCGCTTCCTTGATGCTGTCTTCGAACAGGACGTTGCGCTCGCGCGCCTTGCGGCTCTTCAGGTCGTCGCGGATGGCCTCCTTCTCGGCGGCGAGGCCGGCCATGTCGGCCGGGACGTGCCCCAGCACCTTGTAGACGCCCAGCCCGTTGGCGGCCGCGAAGGGACCCACGATGGTTCCCGCCGGTTTGGTGAAGGCGTCCTGGAGGAATGCGCCCGACCCCAGTCCTTCCACCGCGCCGTTGCGCGTGAACTCGGAAGAGCTTTTAACCTCCAGGCCCATGGATTGCGCCGCTTTGCGCAGGTCGCCGTTCATCGACCTGGCCTTGGCGGCCAGTTCCTCGGCCCGCTTCTGGGCCAACTGGCCGATGCGCCGGTTCAACAGGTCGTTGCGGATCTGCGTCTCGACTTCGCTCAACTGGGCCTGGTGGGCCGGAAAGACGTCGGTCACCACTGCCAGCACGAAGCGCGTGGCTGAGACCGCCACCGGAGGAGTGGCATCGCCTTTCCCGGCGCCGAAGACCGCTTCGCTGAATTCCTGGTTGGCGCCCACTTCCGGCATCGGATCGCCGGGGCCGACCTTGGCCACCCGCACCACGCGCAGCTTGAACTCGGAGGCCACCTTCTCGACGTTCCGGGTCTTGTTCAATTCGGCCTGGGTGGTATCGGCCAAACGCTGCATCTCCTCCACAACCCGCTGCTTCTTGAGCTCCGAAGCCAGCTCGGCCTTCACTTCGTCGAAGGACCGCAGCCGTGCCTGCTCCCTGTCGAGCACCTGGAGAATGTGGTAGCCGTACTGGGTTTTCACGACCTCGCTGATCTGGTTGGGTTTCAGGGCGAAGGCGGCATTTTCGAATTCCGGCACCGTCTGGCCGCGAACCACCCAGTCCAGGTCGCCCCCCTTATCGCGAGAGCCCGGGTCCTCGGAATTCTTCCTGGCCAGGTCGGCGAAATCGGCGCCGGCGCGAAGCTGCTTGAGCAGGGAATCGGCCTTGGCTTTGATCTTGGCGTCGTCTTCCTTGGGCTTGTCGGCGGTGGTCAACAGGATGTGCCGCACCTTCACGCGATCGGGGGTGCGGAAGCGGTCCTGCTCCTGGCTGTACACGCGCTGCAACTCGCTCTCGGGAACCGTGATGCGCGCTTCCACATCAGCCTGATCGATGACTACCAGGGCCAGGCTGCGTTGCTCGGCAATCCGGTAGCTGGCCGGGGAACGGTCGAACTCCGCCTTGACGTCCTGCGGAGTCACCTGCACCTGGCTGCGAATCTTCTCCGGGGAGACGGTGGCGTACTCGATGCGGGCTTTCTCGTTCCGCTCGCGGTAAGCCTGCTCGACTTCCTGGGGGGAAACGACCACGCCCTGCAGCGCCATGCTGCGCAGCCGGTCGGCGAGCACCCGCCGCGCGATGCTGGCCTCGAATTCCGGGATGGTGAGGTTCTGCTGCGCCAGGAAGGCGGCGTACACGTCCGTGCCGGCAAACTGGCCGCCCTGGTAGAGCTGCGGAGCAATCTCATTGACGGCGTGGGCAATATCGGCATCCGAGGCCTCCACGCCCATGCGCCGCGCCTGGTAGGCCATGGCCCGCTCGGTGATGAGTTCCTCGACCAGTTGGGGAATGAAGTGCTGGATCAGGTTCTGGGGGACGCTGCGGCCGCGCTGCAGGTTTTGGATGGCCAGCTGCACATCGCGCGTCGTGACGGTGTCCTTGCCGACTTCTGCGACCACGGTGTCCTGCTGTACCGGCCCGGAGCCGAATCCTGGGATCAGGGTGATCACCATGGACAGCGCGACCAGTAGCAGCACCGCGCCGAGCAAATAGCGCACAGCCTTAGCCCGGCTGCGGAATAAGTCAAACATATTGCGGAGTCTCCTGCTTAGCGGAAATACCAGTATAGCAATGGCGGATGCGGATCAGCGCGCGCACGCAATCCGGCGTCTGCAAAACCAATAACTTACAGACATCATCGTACCACGCGATACGAACAGGGGGCAGAGGGATGAAACGCCCTCTTTTGCGGCCCCTACTGGCGGGCGCCGCAGTAGGCGCAGGCCGACCAGCCGGGCTCCACCAGCTTGTGGCACTGCGGGCAGCTCTTCTGCAGGCCGGCGCCGCAGTGCGGGCAGAATGCGAAGCCGCCCCGCACCGCCTGTCCGCAGCCCGGGCAGGCCGTGATCAAGGGTTCCCGCAAGATGAAGTACAGGATGATGCCGATGCCGTTGGGCACGAAGACGGCCAGTAAAGTCCACATGACGTGCCGCATGCCCCGGCGCCGTGCGTCCGCGTTCACGTAGGAGACCAGCAGAGCAAAGACGGTGAGAGGGATCGGGACGATGATGGTCATCAGCGCCCGGACCGGGGGCGGCGGGTCGTTGGGCTTCCCCACCAGAACCATGAGGAACGTAAAGCTTACCCAGACGATGGCCGCGACGATCCAGCCGGTTCGCGAAATGATTCCAAGTTCCGTTCTCAAGCGGCTCATAGATTCCTCCAGACCGTCTCCCGGCGGTTGCCGATCAGCAGCACCGCTACCCCGGCGGTGATCCAGGCAAAGACCGTGGACGCCGCCAGCCAGGCCAGCAGTCCGGCAGCGTCGATGTCCAGAGAGGCCGGCAAGTCTCCCCGGACCAAGCGCAGAAGAGCCAAGGCCGGCAGGCCCATGCTCCATCCGAGCAGCAGCAGACCCGCCAGCACCGCATTATTCCAGCGGCGCTCGGTCCGTTCGTCGAGGGCGGCCAGCATGCGTGCCCGGGTCCGTTCCGCCAGTCCGGCCGGGGCTTGCGAACGCGGCGCTCCGGCCAGGGCCGACGCCAGGGAGCCCCACTGCCGCTCTTCGGCAGCGCACCGGGCGCACTCCGCCAGGTGTTGCAGCACCCGCCGCCGCTCCGAGGCATCCAGGGCGCCCGAGGCGGCCAGAGGCAGCAGTTCCTTCACTTCGAGGTGCTCGTTCATGGCCGGTCCTCCCTGTCGAATCCGGCGCCCAGCTTTTGGCGCAGCGCTTCCAAACCGCGCCGCAGCCGGCTCTTCACCGTGGACAGCGGCGCTTCCACAACCTCGGCAATCTCCTCCAGCTTCAGGTCCTGCTCGAAGCGCAGCGACACCGTCTCGCGATAGACACCGGGCAGTTCGGCCAGCGCCGCCTGGAGCGTCCGGACCTGTTCATCCGCCAGGCAGCGCTCCAGGGCGTCGGGGTTCGACACCGGCGGCCGGGCCGGGGAGCCGGGGTCGTCGAGGCTCTCCGTGCGCTGCCTGCGCAGGTGGTCGATGGCCAGGTTGCGCGCCACGGTGAACAGCCAGGCCTCGAAACTGCGCCGCGGATCGTAGCGGCCAATCTTCTCGATCACCCGCAGCCAGGTCTGCTGGAACAGGTCCTCCGCGGCGGCGGGATCGTGCACCATGCGGACCAGGTAGCGGTACAGGCGGTGCTGGTAGCGCATCAGCAACGCGGTCAGCGCGTCGGGGTCCCGCCGGCGAGCCCGGTCAAGCTCGTCGTCAACGGCCGGCGCGCGCTCCCATTCCATGATGGCTGCTGAGATCATACACCTGGCCTGTATACGGTACAGGGGGCAAAAAGGACGCCGGAAGCCTATTGCGGCGTTCGGTAGACCACGTAGCGGGAGTTTTCAAAGACCGGCTGGACGGCTTTCTCGCGGTTGCGCGGCTTGATGACGATGTAATCGACGCCGAGGCCGCGGAAACGCGCCAGATTGCCCGGCCGGTAAGGGGGCTCCATGGTGGCCTGCCAGCGCTGCCACCACACTTCGCCCAATTCCTTGAGGTAGTTGACCTGCCCGCCGCCCTTCCAGTCCACGTAGACGGCCCGCAGCGCCTGGGCGCGGAACAGTCCCGGATCCAGGTCGCGGCGAGCGTCGGGAAACAGGAAGACCGCGTCCCTGGGCGTGGTTGTCCGGGCCCAGGCCGCCAGCTGGTCCGATTCCGGGCTGTGGAGTTGCGGGAAATTCAGCATCTTTCCCCAGTGGGGGATCGCCAGGAACGCGGCCAGGCAGACCGCGGCCACCGCCGCGACGCCCCATCTGCGGCTGCGCGCAAACAGCCACAGGGCCAGCGAAGCGGCGGCCGCCAGCGAGAGCGCGACGGCCCAGCGGTTCCATCCCCGCACGGGCCACAGGCGCATGTTCACGGGAATCAGGTAGGGCACGGCGAACCAGGGGATGGCCTCCCAGATCCGGCCTTTGAGCGCCGCCTGGGCCCCGCAGACGGAGGCCAGCAGGCAGGCTGCCAGGGTCACGAACAACAACGCCCGCATGGGCTGGAACTGCGGCAGCAGTGCCCACAGGGCCTTTTCCAGCAGGCAGTACGACGCGGCCATGCTCAGCATGCCGAGCAGGGGCAGGCCGATGAGGAAGAAGCGCAGATCGAGCGAGGCGGAGCGGCGCGCGCGGAAATAGGCTGCCAGGCTGAGCCCGTACAGCACGGCGTAGTGCGCCAGCCAGGCGGGCCACCAGATGGAGATCCAGACATAGGGCGCGCGCCAGCGCTGCAGCTTCTCCTGCAGCGCGTCCAG
>JADZAF010000332.1 GCA_020852755.1 Bryobacterales bacterium | reverse complement strand
CCCGATTCCCGCGCGATCAACTGGCGGGCCTGCTCGACGACCGCGCGCGGAAGCCCGGAGACGTCGCAGACCACCAGCGCCGCCGTGGCGCCGTCCTTTTCCAGAACGATGGCCTTGGCCCACAGGTCGTCATGCACCCCCTCGGCCGCGCGGTTGTAGTAATAGCCGGCCATGGGCGCGCCTTTGGGCGGTGTGATCTTCACCGCGCCGGCGCCGGTGCGCAGCTCCGCGCTCCACAAGGGAAGCACCGTTGCCAAAACGATTACCGGAATTCTCATGAGTCCTCGCTACACACGATATGCGATCTTCAGGTGCGGCGTCTCCACCCGCCGGCCGCGCTGGAGCAGCGTGCCGTGCTGCAGGGTGCGGCCATACTGGGCTGCGGGCCGGTAGGAGGAGTCGAACACCGCCGCCAGCGCCCCGGTGGTGAGCAGCGTCCGCTCCACGGGCTGCGGCTCCCGGCCGGTCCGGATCATCTCCTCGATCATCCGCACCTCGGCGCTGAAGTGGTTGTGGCGGTAGCGCTGCCGCAGCGCGGGCGGCACCTCGATGGCCGGAGAGGAACGCTCGTCGGCCAGGACCAGCGGATCGGACGACCCGCGCCGCAAGCCCGCGAAACCGGCAGGCGTGCGGTAGCCGTTGAGCCGGAAGATGGCGGTCTCCAGCCCGCCGTTGTACTGGAAGAGGAAGACCATGGGATCCCGCACCGCCTCGCGCACCGGCCTGGCCCCCGGGGCCGCGCCCAGCGCTTCCAGAAGGCGCGCCGCCCAGGCTTGCCCGGCCACCCATTCCCACACGGCTTCGCCTTCCAGGCACTGGACCGCGGCGATGCCGGTCTCTCCTCCCTCGCGCCGCTCGACCATGCTCTGCAGCCTCTCGACGGCGTGGAAGCCGTAGGAATCCTTGTTGTCGAAGAAGGTCGCCTCCCAGCGCAGCACGGCCTTTTCGAGCGGCGTGTTCAGGGGCAGCAGTTGGGCAGGGTCGCGGGCCAGCGGCAGCACCGAACCGGCCATGAACGGGAATCCCAGCTGGCGCGCCTGATCGTACATCCACCTCGCCTTGTGCCACTCGTAGGAGAGATGCTTGTCGCAGAAGACCGGCACGCTTTGCCCGGTTTCGCGAAATACGTCCACCACCTGCTTGAACCACTCGTAGCGCGGGTACATCTTCTGGCCCAGCGGGTTGTAGGGGTAAGCGCCGTGCTCGCAGACCAGCACCACGCCGTCCACGGCCAGGCGGCGCGGACCGGCCGAATGGTCGGAAGTCAGGGTCAAGGCATGGCGAATGGAAGGAAGCAGCTTGAACCCGTGCTTGCGGGCCAGGTCGCGGCTCATGTCCTCGTCCGGCACCTGGTCGGTGAACATGGAAACCACTTCCAGGCGCGAATCGCGGGCCGCGCCCTCATAGTAATAGCCTTCCAGGCAGCGGCCGATCACCACGTCGGCATGCGAACTGGCGCGGTATTCGCTGACCAGGGCGGCCACGCGCTTCCTTTGCGGGCCCTGCGCGGCCCCGCGGTGCGGCGCCAGGGCCGCGGCTCCCGCGCTGCTCAGGAAACTCCGGCGGGTCCAACCGTTCTTGGGTCTCATTGTTCGGTAGTCGAGTATACTGCAAGCGCCCGCGGGGCTAAACTCCGATCTATGGACCTGATTTTCTTGAGACGTTTTCTGCCGGCGGTTCTCACGGCCGTGTGCGCTCTCGGGCAGGCACAGGAGTTGAAGCCCATCCAGTTGCCGCCGCCGCAGACCGAGGGCGGCCGGCCCCTGATGCAGGTATTGAAGGAGCGCGCGACGTCGCGCGAGTTCCGCGCCGACAAACTCCCGCCCCAGGTGCTCTCCAATCTCCTGTGGGCGGCCTGGGGCGTTAACCGGTCCGACTCCGGCAAGCGCACCGCCCCGTCCGCCTCCAACCGCCAGGAGATCGAGATCTACGCCGCCATGGCCGACGGCCTCTATCTGTACGACGCGAAGACGCACGCGCTGAAAGGCGTCCTCGCGGCCGACCTGCGCGCCGCCACCGGCAACCAGGAATTCGTCGGGCAGGCGCCCCTGAACCTGGTCTACGTTGCCGACCTGTCGCGCATGGGGGGCGGGGACCCTCAGCGGCACGCCATGACCCTCGGCGCGGATACCGGTTTCATCGCGCAGAACGTGTACCTGTTCTGCGCCTCCGAGCGTCTGGCCACGGTGGTGCGGGGACTGGTGGACCGCGAAAAGCTGGCCCAGGTCATGAAGCTCCGGCCGGATCAGCGGATCACCTACTCGCAGACGGTCGGGTACCCCAGGTAGCGGGGGCCTGTTCCGCTACGCGAACCAGGAGGTGCCGGGCACCTGGGCCTTGCGGGCGGCCTCTTCGTTCATCTCCACGCCCAGGCCCGGCCGGTCGGGGACCGTCACCCAGCCCTTGTCGATGATGTCGCCTTCCTTCACGAAGCTGCGCCACAAGTCCAGCCGCTGAATCCAGTGCCACTCCAGCACCAGGAAATTGGGCACCGCCGCGCATACGTGGCAGGAAGCCATGGTCCCGATGGGCGACACCACGCAGTGGGGCGCGAACGGCACGTAGTAGGTGTGCGCCATGTCGGCGATCCTGCGCCCCTCCAGCAGTCCGCCGCACTTCTGCAGGTCGGGCATGATGATGTCGGCGGCGCGCTTCTCCAGGATCGCGCGGAAGCCGTGCCGCAGGAAGACGTTCTCTCCGCAGCAGATGGGCGTGCCGGTCGATTCGCGTATGTCGCGCATCGCGTCCACGTTCTCGGCGGGTACGGGTTCCTCCAGAAACAGGAGCTTGAACGGCTCCAGTTCCCTGGCTACCCGCTTGCCGGTGGTCATGTCGTAGCGGCCGTGCATGTCCACCGCGAGATCCGTGCGCTTGGGCAGGGACTCGCGCATGAAGGCCACTTTCCGCACCATGTTCTCGATCTCGCCGTTGCTGGCCGTCCAGTTCACGCGGTCCCAGCGGTTCGGATCGGAGAAGTCGTCGATGTCGATCTTGGCCGCCGTGAATCCCAGGTCCTTGATCGACTGGATCTTCTTCGGAGCCTCCGGATCGTCGGGGCTTTCGGTCTGCGAGTCGCAGTAGAGCCGGATGCGGTCCCGCATCTTGCCCCCCAGAAGCTGGTAGACCGGCAGGCCGAGCGCCTTGCCGGCCAAATCCCACAGGGCGATCTCGATGCCGGTAAGGGCGGTGACGTACTGCCCGGCCTGCGCTCCGGCGAAAATGCCGGCCGTGCGTAGACGCTCCCACAGCAGGTCCACGTTGAGCGGGTCCTGGCCGACCAGGAAACGGCGGAAGCCGTCGATCAGGGGCGGCGCCCCGGCGGCGCTGTCGGTAGCCTCGCCGTGACCGAACAGGCCCTGGTCGGTGTAGATGCGGACGTGCACCTGCAGTCCGTGGGCGCGCACCTGGGCGGTGCGAACGCCGGTGATCTTGAGTTTCGGACGGCGGTACGGGGAAGCCGCCGCCTGGACGGCGGCCGAAAGCCGGGACAGCCCGAAGGCGCCCGCGGAGACACCCAGAAATAATCTGCGATTCATAGCATCCCGAAAAGAGGAGGGTTGGAGATAGGCTAGCATGAGTCGCCGGCCGCCTGTCGGCGCCGTTGAGCGGCCTGTCGCGAGTCAGGCCTCCGGGAGAGCGGCGCATTCACCCGGCTTACTGTCGCGGCCTCCCGCTCCCCCGGCCGCCAGCGCCCGGCGGCTGACGACTATCGTAGAATCTGAACATGCCATTCACGCGCCGGAGTTTCATGGCAGCCGCGGGCGCCAGCGCGCTGGCCGCGCAGGCGCGCCCCGTCCGGCTGGGCGGTCCCGTCTTCCTTAAAACCGACGACCCGCGGGAACTGGCCCGGGAGCACCGGCGCCTGGGCTACAGCGCGGCGTACTGCCCCAACGCGCAGGCCGGAGACACGTCCCGCGTCCGGGAGATCGAAAAGGCCTTCGCGGCCGAGAACGTGGTCATCGCCGAGGTGGGCGCCTGGCGCAACATGCTGGACCCCAATCCCGAAGAGCGCCGCAAGAACATCGCGTACGTCGCCGAGCGCCTGGCCCTGGCCGATGCCGTGGGCGCGCGCTGCTGCGTGGACATCGCAGGCTCTTACCATCCCAAGATCTGGTACGGGCCGCACCCCGACAACTTCAGCCGGAAGTTTTTCGACGCCACCGTCGAAAACATGCGCAAGGTGATCGATCAAGCCCGGCCGCGGCGCAGCAAGATGACCATCGAGATGATGGGCTGGGCCATCCCGGACGGCCCGGATTCCTACCTGCAGCTCATCAAGGCCATCGACCGCCCCGCTTTCGGCGTCCACATCGACGTCTGCAACGGCATCAACAGCCCGGAGCGCTTCTATAACAACGCGCAGTTCATCGGTGAGTGCTTCCGTAAACTCGGCAAGTGGGCTTGCTCCTGCCACGCCAAGGACCTGGAGTGGAAGGTCGAGATGAACGTGCATTTCGTCGAGGTGGTGCCGGGGCGCGGCGAAGTGGATTACCGGACCTACCTCCGGGAGGTGGCCAAGACCGGCGCCCCCCTCATGATCGAACACCTGCGCAACGCCGAAGAGTACGAGGAAGGCAAAAATTACATCAAGCGAACCGGCGCCGAGGCCGGCGTGACTTTCGCATAGAAACCCAAGGACTCCAACTATGAATCGACGAACTTTTCTGGCCGCGTCCACGGGCGCTGCCGCGTTTTCCGCCTGGGCGGCGGCGGCGCCCCTGAAGAAGGGCCTGGTGGCCGGCATGCTGCCGAAATCGCTGGACTGGACGGGCCGTTTCAAACTGGCCCGGGACGTGGGCTTCGAGGAGGTGGAGTGCTACACCACCACCGATGAGCGCGAGGCCCAGGAGATCAGGAAGGCCTCCGCGGCCAGCGGGCTGCGGATCCACTCGGTGATGAACCAGGCCCACTGGAAATACCCGCTCTCCTCGGCCGACCCGGCCGTGGTGGCGGAAAGCATGAAGGGCATGCAAGCCAGCCTGCACAACGCCCATCTGTGGGGCTCCGCGACGGTCCTTCTGGTGCCCGCGGTGGTCAACGCGGAGACCAGTTACCGGGACGCGTGGACCCGCTCGCAGCAGCAGATCCGCAAGCTGATCCCGCTGGCCCAGAAGCTGAAAGTGGTCATCGCCGTGGAGAACGTCTGGAACAAGTTCCTTCTGAGCCCGCTGGAATTCGCCCGCTACGTGGACGAGTTCAAGAGCCCCTGGGTACAGGCCTATTTCGACGTGGGCAACGTGGTCCTGTTCGGCTTTCCTCAGGATTGGATCCGCACGCTCGGCAAGCGCATCGCCAAGGTCCACATCAAGGACTTCAAGTTCGAGAAGGGACGCACGGAATGGACCGCCCTGCGCGAGGGCCAGATCGCATGGCCCGAGGTGATGAAAGCCTTTGCCGACATCGGCTACAAGGGCTCGGCCACTCTGGAGATTCCCGGCGGCGACGAAGCCTATCTCCGCGAAGTGAACCGGCGCTTCGACCTGATCCTCTCCGGCGCCTAAAGCTATGGCGAAATTCCTGATCGGGCTGGTCACCGGCGTCATCCTGGCAATCCTGATGGCGGTGATCCTGGTCTTCGCCCTGATGCGCGCCGGCGCCGAGCGCAGGCCGGCGGTCGCGGACGGCTCCACCCTGATGCTGAAACTGGAGGGGGAGATCCCGGAACGGCCGCCGGTGGAATTCCCCATTCCCTTTCTGGAACGCCAGACCCCCCTCACGGTTCGGGACACCTGGGACCTGCTGCGCAAGGCCGCGGCCGACTCGCGGGTCAAAGCGGTTCTGTTCGAGCCTCAGAGCCTGAACATCGGCTGGGCCAAGATGCAGGAGATCCGGGCCGGGCTGGAGCGTTTCCGGAAATCCGGCAAGCCCCTGATCGCCTACCTGCGCACGCCCGGAACGCGCGAATACTACCTGGCCACCGCCGCCGAGCGGGTCTACATGGCGCCGCAGGACATGCTCGACCTGAAAGGGCTGCGTGTGGAGATGATGTACTTCCAGAACACGCTGGAGAAAATCGGGGTCGGGGTCCAGATCGAGCACGCCGGCAAGTACAAGGATTTCGGCGACACCTTCACCCGGGAGAGCATGAGCCCGGAGACCCGCGAGGTGATGAACAGCGTTCTGGATGAATTGTACGGAAACCTGCTTCAAAGGATCTCCGAGGCGCGCAGGAAGCCGGTGGAAGAGGTGCGCGCCATCATCGATCAGGGGCCCTTCCTGTCCGGGCAGGCCCTCAAGGCCGGCCTGGTGGACGGCCTGGTGTTCGAAGACCAGGTCGTCGACGAGCTCAAGAAGCGCTTGAAGCAGAGCGAGATCAAGCGCCTCTCGCACCGCAGCTATGCCCGCGTCAGCCCGGCCTCCGTCGGGCTGGAGGGGAAGCAGCGGATCGCGCTGGTGGTCGGCGAGGGCAGCATCGCCCGGGGGGAAGAAGGCGATGACGGCTTGAGCGACCAGGGCATCGGATCGGGGGGCTTCACCCGCCTGCTGCGGCGGGCCGCCGAGGACAAGAGCATCAAAGGCGTGGTGGTTCGCATTGATTCGCCCGGCGGCGAGGTCTACGCCTCCGACGAGATCTGGCGCGAGATGAACCTGCTGAGCCGGAGGAAGCCGCTGGTCATTTCCATGTCGGACGCGGCCGCCTCCGGGGGCTACTACATTGCCATGACCGGCGATCCCATTGTGGCCTATCCGGGAACCATTACCGGCTCCATCGGCGTAGTGTTCGGCAAAGCCACGCTGCGCGGGCTTTACGACAAGCTGGGCATCACCAAGGACATGCTCACCCGCGGGCGTTTCGCGGCCATCGATTCCGATTACCGGCCGTTGAGTGAAACCGAGCGCGCCAAGGTGAACCAGGGCGTTCAGGCCACGTACGCCGATTTCATCGCCAAGGTGGCGAAGGCCCGGCGGCGGCCGCCGGAAGAGATCGAGACATTGGCCCAGGGGCGGGTCTGGCTGGGCTCGCAGGCCCGGCGCAACGGCCTGGTGGACGAGGTGGGCGGCCTCGACCGGGCCATCGAACTGGTGAAGCAGAAGGCCAGGATCCCCGAACGGGAACAGGTCACGCTGGTGAGTTTCCCGCCCAGACGCACGATTTTCGACGTAGCGTTCGGCCACCCGGCACAAAGCGTGTGGGAGGCGCGGATTCCCAAGGTCCTGCGAAGCTGGGAAGCCAGGATGTGGCTGAAAGGCGGGCTGATGCGCCTGATGCCCTACGCCATCGAAGTGCGCTGATTCGGAGCACGGTTTCCACGTGCCGCGGCGGCGCTCGCGGCCTTGCGCCGTTACCCTGCGGACCGGCCGGCAACCGGACCGGCCAGCTGCGCAGCCAATCGCATAGCCGCCTGCATGCTGGCCGGGCTGGCCAGGCCTTTGCCGGCGATATCGAAGGCGGTTCCGTGATCCACCGAGGTGCGGGTGATCGGCAGGCCCAGCGAGACATTCACCGCCTTGTCGAAGTCGAGCAGCTTCATCGGGATATGGCCCTGGTCGTGGTACATCGCGACCACCAGGTCGTAGTCGCCCCGCAGCGCTTTCAGGAAAATCGTGTCCCCGGCGAACGGGCCTTCGCAGCGGACGCCCCGGGCCCGGGCCTCTTCCACCGCCGGAGCAATGATCTCCGCGTCCTCGCTTCCGAACAGGCGGTTCTCCCCGGCGTGCGGGTTCAGCCCGCAGACCGCAATGCGCGGCTGCTCGAATCCCATCCGGCGCAGCGCTTCGTCCCCCAGCTGAATCGTCCGCACGATCCGTGCGCGGTCCAGGTTGCAGGCCTCGCGCAGCGCCTTGTGAGTGCTCACGTGAACCACCCGCAGCCGCTCACTCACCAGCAGCATGCGGGAATCGGCGCTGCCGCACAGCTCGGCGATGTATTCGGTGTGTCCGGAGAACCGGCGGCCGGAAAGCGCGACCGCCTCTTTGTTCAGCGGCGCCGTGACCATAGCCGCGGCCTCTTTCCGCAAGCACATCCCGGCAGCCACCCGCACATACTCGAGCGCGGCCCGGCCGCAGGCGGCGCTCAACTCGCCGGGCTTGAAATCGCTGGGGCGCAGCAGGCCCAGATCCACCATTCGCACGCCTTCCGGCAGCGCCCCCAACACGGCCGCATCGCCCACCACCACCCATTCGGCCACGGCCCGCAGGCCGGGATCCAGCAGCGCCTTCCGCACCACCTCGGGCCCCACGCCCGCGGCGTCCCCCATGGTGATGGCTATCACCGGCTGCATGACGCCTCCAGATAGTCCACGATGCGCACCAGAGCGGTCTCGTCTCCGAACCCTCCCGCCTTGGTCACCACGGGCAGGCCGTCCGCGTCGCCGCCCTGCAAACGGCCCGAGGGAATCCCGGTCAGCACCTCGTCTTCCAGGCGGATCGCGGAGACTCCCAGAACCCGGCAGGCAAACTCCGCGGTATCGCCGCCGCACAGGATGAGCGCCCCGGCAGGCAGCAGGCGCCGGACCCTTTCGTCGTCCGGCTGTTCCCGGCTGACCTCGACCACGCGCACCTCCGGCCGCGCCTGCCGGAGCCTCTCCAGTTGCGCGCAGGTGACCGGATTGCGCGAACCGGTCAGGCACACCACGGGCCCCGAACCCTTGGAGCTTCGTCCCGGGGCCCCGGACTTCCCCAAAAGAGGGGCCAGGGCGGCGGCCAGTGCCGCGGCCAGCCCGGCGGAACCCGCGACCAGCGGCTGCGGCTCCAGGGCCAGCGCCTCGCGGGCGATCCGCTCCAGGTCTT
>JADZAF010000331.1 GCA_020852755.1 Bryobacterales bacterium | reverse complement strand
TCCCGGGCCGCGACCGGAGAGAGCGGTGGAATGGAACGGCAGAGGCCGATTGAACATCCGCTTGCAGATCCAAAACCTGCCCCGGCGCAGATGAATCGGCTCTACAGTTGAAGGTTCCAATGCGCGGAGCCCGTCCTTACTTGCTGATCCTGGCGCTGGCGGCCCTTGTCCGGCTGCCCCAGCTCGCCGGCCGCCCGATGCACGCCGATGAAGCCATCCTGGCGGACAAGCTGGGCACGCTCCTGGAAAAGGGGCTGTGGCAATACGATCCCGGCGACTATCACGGGCCGGTGCTGGCGTACGCTTCGGTGATCTCGTGCCTTGCGGCCGGCGTGCGCGACTACGGAGGGATGACCGAAGCGGTGCTGCGCATGGTTCCGGCGCTCGCCGGCTTGCTGCTGGTGTTCTTCCCGATGGTGTTCGCCGGGGTCCTCGGGCGGCGGCAGGCTCTGGCGGCGTGCACGCTGACCGCCCTCTCCCCGGCGATGGTTTACTACAGCCGCTTCTACATCCCGGAGATGGTGCTGGTGCTTCTCAGCGCCGCGGCGATCGCAACGGGCTACTTCTACGCCTGCCGCGCGCGCCTGGGCCTGGCGCTGCTGTTCGGAGCGCTGCTGGGGTTGATGTTCGCCACCAAGGAGACTGCCGTCATCGCCGGGGCCGCCATGCTCCTGGCCGCTGCGTTTGTCGCGAAGCGCAAAATTCCCGCATGGCGGCACATCGCAGCCGCGGCGGCGGCGGCCGCCTGTGTCGCGGCCGTGCTGCTCGGGCCGCAGGAGGCGCTCGGTTCGATCGCAGTATACTTCCGACGCGCGCTGATGGAAGGCAGGCACGTGCACCCCTGGTATTACTATCTGCGAACACTGGCTCCGGCCGACGGACTGGTGCTGGCAGCCGGCCTTGCGGGCCTGTGCTTCGCCTTGCGGCGCGCCGAGCAGCCGCTGGTCCGTTTCCTTGGCCTGTACACCGTGATCCTCGCAGGAGTGTATTCGCTGGTGCCTTACAAGACGCCCTGGTGCAGCCTGGGTTTCCTGCACGGGCTGATCCTGCTGGGAGGCCTGGCATTCGACCGCCTGGCCGGCCTGGTCCCGCGAGCCTCGCGGCTGCCGGGCGCGGCGCTGGCCGCCATTTGCGCTCTCTACCTGGGCTATGCGGCCTTTCTGACTTCACACCCGTATGCATCCGATCCGCGCAACGGCTACGCTTACGCCCATACCACTCGCGATGTCTACTTCATCCGCGACCGGCTGGAGGCCTTCGCGGCGCAGCATCCCGACGGGCGGAACGTGCCGGTGCAGATCTTCGGCACGCAGAACCTCTGGCCGCTGCCGTGGTACCTGCGCTCCTTCCCGAGGGTGGAATGGTGGCGCGGCGTGCGGGAGGACGCCACCCCGGCGCCGGTGATCATCGCGGTTCCCGACATGGAACCGGCCCTGATCCACTGGCTGTATACGGCGCGTCCGCCGGGCGAGAGGCACCTCTACGCGGATCTGTTCGCTCGCAAGGTGGAGCTGCGGCCGGGCCTGGAACTGCGGGGCTACGCGCGGCAGGATCTCTGGCGCCCAACCGCACCTCCAGACAGATAAGGCAGAGGGAGCGAACGAGAGGTGCTTAGACACAAGACGTGCAAAATGTGCTTAGACAAAACGGCTCTGAACGGGAATTCGACGAAATGGCCGATTGGCGCGGGTTTCAGGTTCCGGCCTGTCCGCCGCTGCTTTCCGGCCGTGGGGCTTCAGCCCGCTCTGCGGAGGACAGCAGGCTGGGCGGAATGATATTATTTTCACGGGAATCAGGGCCGCATTGGCGGTGCGTCAAACGCGGCGGGAACGCCTCGAACTGCTTGATTCTGTGAAGGTTGATGAACCTTCCCCTTCCGCTATTCGCTTCAGACGGAGTTGATCCATAGCCATCGGCCTTGAGGCACCGTTGGCTACAGCGAAACGGGAAGCCAGTGATCCCCACGTTGGCGGGGCAGCCGCGGACGCTGCCGACGCGCAGGCAGCCATCTGGCTCTGTGACGCCACGCCGACGGTGGGGATTCTCCTGAAACCCTTATCAACATTTGACTTCCAGGAGTTCTGTTCGGCCAACGGCTACGCGCGTATCCCGGGAGCCGATCAACAGCAAGCCCACTAAAACCGGGGGCTCCTGAGATTCCTGCGCAGAGCTGACAAGAGTGCCTATTATAAGACGTGCTTAGACATGAGACGTGCTTGGGCTTGACACTGTTATGACAAGCAGTTAGAATAACTTTCCCGCTCGTTTCTTGAAGAGTAGGGGAGCCATCGTCTTCTGAGTCCAGAAAGACCGTTGGTGCGACGGGCCGACGCAAAGCCAAGTCATCGGCAAACTGGATGCAACTGAGAAGTGCCGGATGGTCCGCTGCGGTTGTCATTGCCGCATTCATCGGGGCCGCGATTGCCATTCGCCTTGCCTGGATTTACGCCACATCCGCGGCCGTGGAACCAGGCCAGGGAGACCTTGACCGCTTCACAGCTTTCAGCACTGCAACTGCCGCTATTGGCAGCATCTTTGCTTTTGTTGTCTTGATCATCTACACGAGAGAGACTTTTTTGCTCCGCAGGACTTCAGAACGTCAGCTTGAAGCTACCTACAGGCCGATCCTTGTCTTCTCTTTGGCCTCAGCGGATTCCGACTTGGGCCAGTCAATGAAGTTGCAGGCCCCGCATATTGCAAATGTCGGCCTTGGTCCCGCATTCCAAGTGACTATCCAGACAATGAAAGGAAGAGATGGTGAGGAAGTCGAATTCCGTCTGCCTAGTGGTCCATACGTCGAAGCTTATACCCAAGTTCAGTTGGAAGCTCATATCCTTCAATACGGCCAGGCAACGGGAATGTCCCGATCATTGTCTCTCCTAGCTGATTTGTTCCAAAGGGGCACTTTTCCCGAAGAGATGACAGTATGTGTGAAGTGTGACAGCGTCAGTGACAAAGAATATCGGACGTACCATCGAGTTCATTATGATGCTACTATCCACTTGGTCAGGACGAGTTTTGTGGGAACAGTTGAAGTATAAGAAATGACTCCTGATTCTGATGATTACACAGCCGCTGAGAAGCGGGTGCTGGCTGAATACGCTACACAGCTGAACGGACGCGTAATTCTGAGCGCCGAGGAAATCTTCGAGCTGCGTGAGTACGCCAAGTCCCGCACCAATCTCTACTCGGATCAACTGGCTCCAGATCAGTTGATCTGGAAGCAACTATACCAAGTTCTGTCAGAGCAACTACGCAGATTGTCCACTGAGACGATGGCGAAGGTCGAGCACCTCGAGAGCGAGCGGGATGGCTTGAAGAGTCTCGAAGGTATGATAGCGGCGAAGTTGGCGGCTCGCCCCCGCGATTATGGCGTTCGGGCATGGTGGGGATTTGTAATTCTCGGCGCCAGCATCGGTTGGGTGCGCTCAGCCGAACTGCTAACGAGCGTGTTGTACGGCTTGGCGTCGTCGTCTATAGGAGTGCTGTTCGCGATCTTTGTCCTCGACAGTGCCGAAGTGCAGGCCAGGGTGGGCATCTTCCTGTGCAACAGAATGCGCATGGAAGGAGTTGGGAAGTGGCTATATAGACGATCGCTGACAATTCGGTGAATTGCCCCAGAGCAGGAGTTGTTTTGCGGGCGAAGTACTTGAGTGCGTCCAGCAGGTTCGGCCCAGTGAGGGCTGTTCAGCCGCGGGTGGGCTTCACGCTTCCAGGATGGCCACCGCGCGCACCGGAGCGGCCGACGCCCCCCGGTACTTGATGGGCAGTACCGAGACCGTGAACCCGTGGGAGACCGGGATCTGGTCCAGGTTGCACAGGTTCTCCAGGTGGTAATACTCGCGCTCCCGCATGACGCGGTGAGCCTCCCAGAATTTGCGCCGCTCGAACATCTTGGCTACCGGCGGATCGAAGCCGATGGCGTCGATGCCCATCACCTTCACCCCGCGGTCCAGCAGCCAGTGGACGGCCTCCTTGGTCATGCCGGGGTGGTCGGTGAGGTAGCTCTTAGCGAATCGCCGTTTGGCCGCATCGGTGCGGATGAGAACGATGTCCAGAGCCTTGATCCGGTAGCCGCCCAGCCTGCTTTCGGCGTCTTCCATGTCGGCGACCGTGATCTCCTCGCCCGCTCCCTTGTGCGTGAGGTCGAGCACCACCCCGTCCCCGTAACACAGCTCGATGGGAATGCTCTCCGCCCGCGGCGCCTTGGGGTTCACGTGGCCCCAGGAGTCGATGTGCGTCCCTATGTGATCGCCGGTGACGATCAGGCAGTGATTGGTGATCTCATCCACGCCGTACTGGTCCGTGCCGATGCTCCGGGCCATGTCGCGGTGGGTCTCCATTTCCACGATGACCGGCTTGGCTACGTTCGGGTAGGTCATCATGCCCTGGTAGACTTCCATGCTCAGATCGATCAGTTTCGCGGCCATCGTCTCCTCCTCTACTTGCCCACCCAGCCGCCGTCCACATAGAAGGACTGGCCGGTGACATAGCTGGCTTCATCGGAGGCCAGAAAGGCCGCCACCGTGCCGCACTCACGGGGTTCGCCCGGACGGCCCATCGAGATCTGAGCCAGGATGCCCGGCAGGAGGTCGGGCCGCTTCATCACCCAGGCGGTCATGTCGGTGTCGAACAGCCCGGGATGAATGCAGTTGACGCGGATCCCCAAGGGCGTCATCTCGGCCGACATGTTGCGGGTGAGCGCTTCCAGGCCCAGTTTCGTGGGAGCGTAGTGCGTGCGGCCGGGAAGCACTTTGCCGGCCTGCACCGAGCCGACGTTGACGATGACGGCCTTGCGGCCCTCCGCCACAACGCGCCGGCAGAAGACCTGGGAGCAAAGCCACTCGCCCCGCAGGTTGACATCCGTGAGCCGGGTCCACTGTTCGTCGGTGAGTTCCAAGAACGGCACGATGGTCTCGATCCCGGCATTGTTCACCAGGATGTCGGCGGGCCCCAATTCCTTCCAGACGCGCTCGAACATGGCTTCGACCTGGGCGCGGTCGGCGACGTCGGCGTGTGCCGCCACGGCCCGCCGCCCCTGGGAGCGAACCCATCCGGCGACCTGCTCGGCCGCTTCTCCGCTGGCCACATAGTTCACCGCCACGTCCGCGCCCTCTTCCGCGAAGACCTCCGCGATTCCCCGGCCGATGCCCCGGCTGGCGCCCGTGATCAGCGCGATCTTCCCTTGTAGCTTCATTGCGTCTCCTTGGCTTTGCGAAATCCGAGTCTACTGCACAGGCTTTCCGAACGCCTCGACCTCGACATAGTGGTTGGCTTTGGTCTTATTGCTGCCGTTGCTGATGAGACGGACGTAGCGCGCCTCCACGCCCTTGGCATCGATCAGCTTGCCCTCCGCGGTTTCCACGTAGTTGAGATCCTTGCCGAGGCCGAAGCCGGCGGTGTTGTCGTTGTCGTTGTTGAAAATGGTCCGGACGTTGGTGATGAAGTCCGGATCGTCCGCCACCTGCACGATCACGTCCAGGTAAGCCCGCGCCTCCTTATGGTAATGCCAGACGAGGATGGCGTAGAGGGTGTGCTTCTCCTCGAGGTCGATGACCACACTCTGCGGACCTTCCTTGAGTTCCACGAAGGTGCCGTCGGTCCCGGCCTTGTTGCCGTCCGTGATCATGTCCAGATTGCCGATGACGGGCGCGGAGTCGCTGCTCGACACCAGCTTGCCTTGCGCGACGTTGGCGACTCCGGCCGGCGCCAGGAAGGGCGGCCGGGGACGGCCGAGGGGTTTCTCCAGATTAGGCACGTTGGGAAGCTCCGGCGTGCCTTCGAACAGAGGCTTGGGCAGAGCGACGGGCAGGGGTTGAAGCCCGCCGGTCTGGGCCATTGCGACGCAGGCGATGGCGCCGCCGACCATGATTGCGAGACTGGTTCTCATGTTTCTGATCACCTTGGGTTCAGCGAATTCCGGATGCGCTCCGCCGCCGCCCGGGCTTCGGCCGCCAGCGCGGGATCGTTCAGCAGCGTCTCGGCGGTCTCCAGCGATTCTCTGGCCGGATAGAGGGGCAGCAGCGACAGCACGGTCCTTTTCTCGGCGGCTTGTTTCGCCAGCCGCAGCGCCTCGCGCAGCATGGCCGCGGATTCCTGAGCAGAGCGGCGGGAGGGCAGCGCAAGCAGCTTCAGGTAGCCGCGCAGGGCGAGGGTCTGCAGGGCGGGGCTGGGAGCCCCGGCGGCCAGAGACGCGAGGTCGGGAAGCGGCGCCGGATCGGACCACTCCGAAAGAGCCAGAATGGCCGCCCGCGCCGTCTCCGGGTCGCCCTTCAGGCCTTCGCGCAGCAGCGGCAGCGCCTGACTGCTCGACGTCTGCCCCATCACCTCGATCAGGCTCAGGCGAACGGGTTTAGGCGCGGCCTGGTAGGCTGCCAGCAGGCCGTCCATGGGGGGCGGCTCCAGCCTTCTCAGGACCGCTGCGAGCGTCTGCGCCGCATCTCTGCGCTGCGAAGCGCCGGCCGCTTTGGTCAGCAGATCGATCAGGGCGGGCACCTGCGCGGGTCCGGCCACGTTCCGGAGCCCGCGCAGGGCTTCCCGCCTCACCTCGAGGTGCGGGTCGGCCAGGGCCTCGACCAGAACAGCGGCGGTTTCCGAAGCGCCGCGCTCCCCGGCCGCCATTACCAGCTCGGCCTTCACCTTGCCATCCGCCGCCGGGATGGCCGCGGCGATCGCGGCGTCGGCCGCCGGATCGCGCAGGGCGCGCAGGCTCTGCCGCGCGGCCGCCTGGACCGCCCCTTCGCCCGCCGCCGCGGCTTCGGCCAGTATCTTCACGTGAGCGGCGCCGCCCAGCCGGCCGAGTGCCGTCAGGGCGGCCGCCCTCACTTCCGGAGCATCACTGTTGAGCGCGCGGACGACCGCCGGCGCGGCGGAGCTATCGCCCCGCTCGGCGAGAGCGCCGAGCAGGCGCACCTGGCCCGCCGGCGGCGCCGTTTCGAGCGCGGCAGCCAGCGCCCGGGCGGCCCCCGGGCCGGGGATGCCGGCGAGGAAACCGGCGGCCGCGCCCTCCAGCCGCGCGTCCTTCGATTCCAGCGCCCGGGCAAGCAGCGGGACCGTGCCGGCCGGGTCAACGGCGGCGAGGCCGCTGAGCGCCCGGGCGTGCAGCATGGCGGGCAGTTGCTCGGCCAGCAGCTCGCGATAGACTTTCACCGCCCTGCCGCTGTCGCCGGGCGCCAGCCGGTCGGCGCAAGCCAGGCAGGCCTCCGCCAGCAGCTCGCGAAGCGGCGCCGGCGCCCGTCTTCTGGCGCGGGTCAGTGCGTCCAGCGCGGGGCGGCTGCCGATATGAGCCAGCGCCGAGGCGGCCGCTTCCGCGACTCCCTGGGCCGATGAAGAAAGCAGGGCGGCCAGCGGGCCAACCGATTTCGGGTCGCGGCGCTGCCCCAGAGCGCGGATGATTCCGATCCTGGCGCTGCCTTCGGCTTTCGGAAGGCGCTTTCGCAGCGCCTGGTCAACGGCGGTCCCCGGGATGCGGGCCAGCGCGTACAAGGCCATCCCGCCGGTATCCTCGCGCTCCAGCAGCCGCGCCAGCGCCGGCGCCGAGGCGGGAGTCGCGATGACGCTCAGCTCCCGGAAAACGAAGTCTTTGGCCGCCGCCGTGGCATCCGATTCGAGAAAGCGCGCCATGTGCGCCTCGATCTGTTTCAAACGCGCGGGATCTTCGAGGGACTCGCGCAGCAGGCCGGAGATTCGCTCCAGCGGCTCGCGGCTCTGGCCGAACTCGTATCCCGCCAGGTCCGCCAGCAGCGCTTCGATACCGGACGGACCCGGGGCGGTCCTGCCCTGCAGTGCGGCAGCGGCCAGCAGCGTGAAACAGACGGCGGCGCGCTTCATACGGGCAGGCTCCAGGGGCTCCGCATGGGCCGCGCCAGCAGGCGCTCGGCGGCAGTGTTCCCCACGATCTGCTGGCGTACCGGATCCCAGCGGATCCGCGTGCCGGTCAGGATCGAGATCAGGCCCAGGTAGCCCGGTGTGGCCGAGCGCAGCGCCACTTCCGGCGGAGCGATGGTCCTGCGCCGGCTCAGCACACACTCGAGGAACTGGCGGTGGTGGCCGGGGGAGACTTCCAGGCGCACTTCGCCCGGGCGGATCACACTCGTCAGCACCCTGCGCGGCTCCGCCTCGATGCCGCTGCGGTCCACCCAGATCCAGCCTTCGTCGCCGATCCATTTGGCGCCGCGCCGGAAATCCTCATACCCGCCGGAGATTTTGAGTGTGACGCCGTTGGCGTAGCGGGCCGTCACGCGAAACTTCTCGGGCGCGTTCCAGACGCGGCTGGCCAGGGAGAACTCGCCTTGTCCCTCTACCTCCACCGGTCCGGTCTCATCGAAGCCCAGGCCCCAGTGGGCCGTGTCCACGTGATGGCCTACCCAGTCCATCAGCATGCCGCCGCCGTAATCCAGGTTCCAGCGCCAGGTCTTGTGGACGCGGGCCGGGCAGTACGGGGCCTCCGGGGCGGGTCCCAGCCAGCGCTCGTAATCCAGGTGCCTGGGGGGCGGGACGGGCCGGTCCTGATTACCCAGATTGTCCCAGTCGGGCAGCCCGCCGGGCAGTCCGACCTCGGCCGTGTGCACCTTCCCGATCCGGCCGTTGCGAACCAGCTCGCAGGCCATGCGGAACTGGGCCACGGAGCGCTGCCAGCTTCCGGTCTGCCACACCCGGCCGTAGCGGCGCACCGCGTCGCAGATGGCGCGCCCCTCGGCCCAGTTCTGCGCCAGCGGCTTCTCGCCGTAAATGTCCTTCCCCGCCCGGGCCGCGGCTACCGAGACGATGCCGTGCCAGTGGTCGGGAACCGACAGAACCACGGCATCGATATCGGGCCGGGCCAGCAGCTCCTCGAAATTGCGGTAGGCCGCGCAGTCCTTGTTCTGATACCTGGCATGCACCTGGGTCAGGGCATTCTCCAGGTGCCGGGCATCGATATCGCACAGCGCCACCACCTGGGCGCCGGGTTCCTCCAGGAAGCTCTTGACGTTGTTCTCACCCTGCCAGCCGGTCCCGATGCAGCCGACAGTGACGCGGTTGGACGGCGCCGCGCGGCCGTTCCTGCCCAGTGCGGATGCGGGTACCACGGCGGGGAAGGCCGCGGCCGTTTTCAGGAAACGCCGCCGGCTAAGCACGGCCCGGCTCCCGCCGGCCGGGGCATGCCTGCGATGAAGTCGCGCTGCTGTCTCTGCCGGGCACATCCTCAAGAGGCCGTCTCCCCACTGCCGGGGATACGTTGTGGGGCGGGATGTCAGTCCCGCGGCGGGTCTCCAGCGGGCCCTGCGAAACCGGCCGCTCCCGTTGTTTCACACCGGAACCGCCCGGACCCTGCACCCAGGACTGGGTTTTGGGGGAACCGGGAGGGGGTGTCCGGCTGTCCAGTGCCCGGCATGGAGGCAGGAGCGCCTCCACGGCATGTTGAGAACGTGCGCTCACAGGGGCCATCCGGAGGTCTGCCCCGGAAGCTGCGGCAGGCTGCTGGTTCATCTTCATCCCCAAAAAGCAAATACTATTCGAACACATCCGCCACCGCACAGGCGGCGCGGGATCAACTCATGTACCACCCGCCGTTGACGTTGATGGTCTGTCCCGTGATATAGCCGTTCGAGGCCAGCATCACGGCAACCGCGGCCACCTCGGAGACGGCGCCGAAGCGGCCCGCGGGGATCAGGTCCGGCCGGGCGTTGGGGTTCATGCGAACCATCGCGGTTTCGATCAGCGCCGGAGCGACGGCATTCACCGTGATGCCTTCCCGGGCCAGCCGGGAGGCATAGAAATGCGTCAGGCCGATGATGCCCGCCTTCGAAGCGGCATAGTGCGGCCCTACCACACCGCCGGTCTGGGCCGCCACCGAGGAGAGGTTGACGATGCGGCCCCAGCGCCGCTGCCGCATGCCTGGGAGCACGGCCTGGGTCAGCAGGAAGCAGGACTTGAGGTTTACGGCCAGGACCTCGTCCCAGTCCGGCTCCCGGATTTCCTCGATCGGCTGCGGCCGGCTGACGCCCGCGTTGTTCACGAGAATATCGACCGCACCCAGTTCCTCGCCGGCCGTCTTCACCAGCCGTGCGGCTTCGTCCGCGCGGGAGACGTCCGCCTGGATGACCACACACCTGCGGCCCGAGCGGCGTATCTCCTCCGCAACCGATGCGGCTTCAGCGGCCTGCCGGCGATAATTGACCGCCACGTCCGCGCCGGCCTCCGCCAGCGCCCTGGCGATCTCCCGCCCGATGCCGCGGCTTCCGCCGGTGACCAGCGCGATCCTGCCCGACAATGGCGCCATGGCTAGGAGCGGAACGGGTAGCCCAGCTTCTGCAGGTAGACCTTGCTCGCCCGCGCGGTCTCCTCGGGCGTCATGGGCGGATTCCGGCTGGGATCCAACTCCACCATCACATACTTCAGGCGTGTGGATTTTTCGAGCACGTCCATCACCGCCGGCAGGTCCACCTTGCCCTGGCCGAGCGGGCAGTACCCCGCCCAGTGCGGGCCCCCGTTCCAATCCTTCAGGTGGATGTTGGTGATCACCGGAAGGAAGTCTTTCAGGATCCTGACCGGGTCGGCCCCGCCGGCGGCAAGCTGCGCGACGTCCGGGCCGAAGGTCACGTAGCGGGAATCCACCGCCTCCATGACGGCGTACACTTCCTCGCTGGTCTCGATGCAGGTACGGGTGTGCTGATGCACGGCGGCGGCCAGTCCGAGGTCGTGGAGCGCCTTGCCGATGTCATTCAGAGCGGCGACGATGCCGGCTTTCGAGGCGCGAAAATCGAACTCCGCCCGCTTGACCCCGTTGGGCCCGATCACCGCGACCGATCCGCCCAGCTTCTTCAGTATCTTTCCCCAGCGCACGACCTTCTCGACTTCGGCTGTTCTCTGTTCGGCGCCGGTCAGGTTCACGGCGAAGTAGGTGGAAGGCAGAGGAATGCCGGCCTCGTCCAGAATCCGGCCCAGACCCCCTTTGGCTTCCCACGCCTCCAGCACCTCGCCCAGCGATTCATAGCCGTGGTAGCCCAGCTTGGCCGACTGGCGGATTCCCGGTTCCGCGTTCTCCGGGCGGAAACCCCAGGTGATGCTGGTGTGGCCGATCCTGAGCTTGCGTTTCGGGGCTGCCTGAGTCGCAGGGGCTCCGGCCAGCATGAGGGCGCCGCCGATCGCCTGGCAGAATTCGCGACGGCCGAATGTAGGCTCCATGAAGTTCTCCCCTCGCCGTTTGGATTCCTTGAAAAAGCATCATACGCTTCCCGGCCGGCCGGCTCAAGCGGCCGGCTTCGGCGCCCGCGGCGCGGTTGACCGGTAATCTTCAAATATGTTACCTATGGACGTTTAGACGCACCGAGACCCACTTCGCGGTTCTTCTATTTCGGATTTCCATGGACGAAACTCTGCACGCCTTGGGAGGGATTCTACTGCGAGCCCTGCCCACTTTTTTCCTGGTCGTCCTGCTTCATTTCTACCTGAAGTACGTGTTCTTCCGGCCGCTCGACCGGGTTCTGCAAGCCCGCTACGACGCGACCGAGGGGGCCCGCAGGCTGGCCGAAAGGAGCCTGCTGCGGGCGTCGGCCAAAGCGGAGGAATACGAGACCAGGCTCCGGGCCGTCCGGGCCGAGATCTACAAGGAGCAGGAAGAAGCGCGCCGCCGGCTGGAGAAGGACCAGGCTGCCGCGATCGACCAGGCCCGCCATAGTGCCGGGGCGGCTGTTGCGGCGGCCCGCGCGCAGCTGGACGGGGAAGTGATGGAAGCCAAACGCGCGCTGGATCGCGAGGCGGAAGTTCTGGCCGTGCGGATCGCCGAAGCCGTGCTGCCCAGGAGGGCGGCATGAAGGCCTTCGGGGCGTGGATCATTGCAGCCGGCCTGCTTTTCACTCCGGCGCTGCCGGCCCAGCACGAAGAGCACGGGGAGCAGGCGGCCCACGGCGAAAGCCACTCCAACGTGGATCTGTGGAAGTGGGCCAATTTCCTGATCCTGGCGGGCGTTCTGGGCTACTTCATCGGGAAGAACGGAGGCCCGTTCTTCCGCTCCCGCCTGAACGACATCCGCAAGGGCATCACCGACGCCGAGCAATCGCGCGCGGAAGCCGAAGCGCGCTCCGCCGAGGTGGAGCGGCGCCTCGCCAACCTGGGCTCGGAGATCGAGGAACTGCGCCGCGCCGCGCGGGAGGAGGCTGCGTCCGAAGGCGAGCGGGTCCGCCTCGAAACCGGGCGGCGGATCGCCAAGATCCAGGCGCAGGCCGAGCAGGAGATCGCCGCCACGGCGAAGGCTGCCCGCACCGAACTGAAGCGCTACGCGGCCGAGCTTTCCGTGGGGATGGCGCGGCAGAAGATCCGCGAACGGATAGGCCCCGAAAGCCAGGACGCGCTGGTCGATTCCTTCGTGCAGGGACTGGAGAAGACCCGCAACGGCGGCCGGGCCTCATAAGACAGAGAAGATATGGCAGCGGCTTTAGCGAAGCGATACGCCGGCGCCCTGGTGGACGTGGTCACCGGCCCCAAGTCGGAAGTGGATCCGCAGAACGCTTCCGCTCAATTGCGGCGGGTCGAGGAGACTTTCCGTGCCTCGGACGAGTTGCGCAACGCCTTGTCCTCCCCCGCCGTGCCACCGGCCAGAAAACGGGCCGTGGTCTCCCGCATGGCGGAGATGCTCGGGGTGTCGCGCAGCGTCAGGAATTTCCTTCTGGTTTTGATCGACCATCGCCGGGTAGGCTTGCTGGCGGAGATCGCCGAAGCCTTCGACGTGCTGCTGGACGAGCGCCTGGGAGTGGCCCGGGCGCAGGTGACCGCGGCCCGGGAATTGAGCGATGCCCAGAAAGCCCGCCTGCAGCAGGAGTTGTCGCGTCTGACCGGCAGGCCCGTGCGTCTGCGGTACGCGGTGGATCCGCAACTGATCGGCGGCGTCGTGGCCCGCATCGGCTCCACGGTGTACGACGGCTCCGTGGCGGGCCAGCTGGAGGCGCTGAACAGGCGTTTGCGGGCGGAGTGACCGGCCGCGGCCGGCGCGCGGGATAAGCAGGAACGAGGATTTATGGCTCAGATTCGAGCGGACGAAATAACCAAGTTACTTCGCGAGGAGATCGAGAACTACGAACGGGCCGTGGATGTTTCCGAAGTCGGCTACGTCATCTCGGTAGGCGACGGCATCGCCCGCATTCACGGGCTGGACAAGGTGATGGCCGGGGAACTGATCGAGTTCCCCCGGGGAGTGGCGGGCCTGGCCATGAACCTGGAGGAAGACCAGGTCGGTTCGGTGCTGCTGGGCGATTACACCGGCATCAAGGAGGGCGACGAAGTACGGCGCACGACGCGCATCATGTCCGTGCCGGTGGGGGAGGCCCTGGTCGGGCGGGTAGTGGACTCGCTGGGCAACCCGGTGGACGGCAAGGGGCCCATCCACACCGACACGTTCAACCCCATCGAGAGGCTGGCGCCCGGCGTCGTGGCCCGAAGGCCGGTGAAGGAGCCTCTGCAGACCGGCATCAAGGCCATCGACTCGATGATCCCGATCGGACGCGGCCAGCGCGAGCTGATCATCGGCGACCGCCAGACCGGCAAGACCGCCATCATCCTGGACACCATCATCAACCAGAAGGGCGGCGACGTAACGTGCATCTACGTGGCCATCGGCCAGAAGCGCTCCACGGTGGCCCAGGTGGTGAAGACGCTGGAAGACAACGGCGCCATGGATTACACCATCGTGGTCTCGGCGACGGCCTCGGACCCGGCTCCCATGCAGTACCTGGCTCCCTACGCCGGCTGCGCCATGGGCGAGTATTTCCGGGACACCCGGCGGCACGCCGTCTGCTTCTACGACGACCTTTCCAAGCACGCCGCCGCGTATCGTGAGATCTCGCTGCTGCTGCGCCGCCCGCCGGGGCGCGAAGCCTACCCGGGCGACGTGTTCTACCTGCACAGCCGCCTGCTGGAACGGGCCGCCAAGTTGAACGAAGAGCTGGGCGGCGGTTCGCTCACCTCTCTGCCGGTGATCGAAACCCAGGCCGGCGACGTCTCGGCCTACATTCCGACCAACGTCATTTCGATCACCGACGGCCAGATCTACCTGGAAGCCGACCTGTTCAACTCCAACGTGCGCCCGGCCATCAACGTGGGCCTTTCGGTAAGCCGCGTGGGCGGCAACGCCCAGGTGCGGGCCATGCGCCAGATCGCCGGTCCGCTCCGCCTGGAACTGGCCCAGTTCCGCGAACTGGCCGCCTTCGCCCAGTTCGGTTCCGACCTGGACAAGGCCTCCCAGGCCCAGTTGAACCGGGGACGCCACCTGGTCGAGATCCTGAAACAGGGACAGTACCAGCCGCTGCCGGTCGAATATCAAATCCTGATCGTCTTCGCCGGCACCAACGCCTACCTGGACGATCTGCCCCTGGAGCAGTGCCGCAAGTTCGAAGAGGAACTCTACCGCTACGTGGACAACTCGAATCCCGGGCTGCTCCGCGCCATCCGCGAGAAGAAGGCGCTGGACGACGCCTTGCGGGCCCAGATCCATTCCACTTTGAAAGAGTTCAAGGAGCGGTTCGTGTCCGAGCACGCCGCCACCGCGCATGCCTAGCCTGATCGACATCCGACGGCGCATCCGTTCGGTGCGCAACACGCAGCAGATCACCAAGGCCATGAAGATGGTCTCGGCGGCCAAGCTGCGCCGGGCGCAGGACCGGGTGATCGCCGCGCGCCCGTACGCCGGCGTGCTGGGGCACGCCCTCTCCGATCTGATCGGGGCGGCGGCCGGAGAAGAGCGGCTGGCTTCCAACCCGCTGCTGGCCCGCCGCCCGGAGCAGCGCATCCTGCTGCTGCTGCTGACCGGCGACCGCGGCCTGGCCGGGGCCTTCAACTCGAACCTGATCAAGGCCTCGCAGAGCTTCGTGGAAGAACGTGCGGGCGCCGAGATTGCCTGGGTGCTGATCGGACGCAAGGGGCGCGACTTCTACCGCAAGCAGGCGGTGCGGATCGTAGGCGAGCACATCGGCCTGGCCGCCCGGGTCGAATACCGGGACGCGGCCGCCATCGCCTCCGACGCCATCCAGCGGTTCCGCGACCAGGAAGTGGATGCCGTCTACCTGGTGAACAACGAGTTCAAAAGCGTCATCTCCCAGAAGTTGACCGTGACCCGGCTGCTGCCCATCGAACTGCCGGAAGGCAAGCCGCTGGACTACATCTACGAGCAGCCGCCCGTCGAGATTCTGGAGAAGATGCTGCCCCGCTACGTGGAGACCGAGGTGTACCGCGCCATGCTCGAATCGGCGGCGGCCGAGCACGCGGCCCGCATGACCGCCATGGACGCGGCTACTTCCAACGCGGCGGAGATCATCGAATCCCTGACCCTTTATCTGAATCGCGTCCGCCAGGCCAGCATCACCAAGGAGATCATCGAGGTGGTCAGCGGGGCGGCCGCGGGAGAGTAATTCTACATGGAAGCTACCAACGGAAACATCATCGGCCGGGTGGTCCAGATCGCCGGACCGGCGGTGGACTGCGAATTCCCGGAAGGGCACATCCCGCCCATCCACACCGCCATCCGGATCACCAGCGAGGGTTTCAACGTCCCGGAACCGATCAACGTGATTGTGGAGACGGCCCAGCACATCGGCGAGGGCCGGGTGCGCACCGTGGCGCTGCAGCCTACCGAGGGCATGGTCCGGGGAATGAAGGCTGAGAGCCTGGGGCGTCCGGTGATGGTGCCGGTGGGCAAGGAGACGCTGGGCCGGATCATGAACGTGATCGGCGAGCCGGTGGACCAGATGGGTCCCATCGCCACCGCCAAGTCGTACTCGATCCACCGCCCGGCGCCGGGCTTCCAGGAACAGTCCACCGAGCTGCAGATGTTCGAGACCGGCATCAAGGTCATCGATCTGCTCGAGCCCTACCTGAGGGGCGGCAAGATCGGCCTGTTCGGCGGCGCCGGCGTGGGCAAGACGGTCATCATCATGGAGCTGATCCACAACATCGCCCTGCAGCACGGCGGCGTGTCGGTCTTCTCCGGGGTGGGCGAGCGCACCCGCGAGGGCAACGACCTGTGGCTGGAAATGCAGGAGTCCGGGGTGCTGGACCCGCGCGACTGGCGCAAGTCCAAGGTGGCGCTGATCTACGGCCAGATGACCGAGCCGCCCGTCGCCCGCCTGCGCGTGGCACTGACCGGCCTGACCGTGGCCGAGTCCTTCCGCGACGACGAGGGCAAGGACGTGCTGCTGTTCATCGACAATATCTTCCGCTTCACCCAGGCCGGCTCGGAAGTGTCCGCGCTGCTGGGGCGCATGCCGTCGGCGGTCGGCTACCAGCCCAACCTGGCTACCGAGATGGGCGAGCTGCAGGAGCGTATCACCTCCACCCGGAACGGCTCCATCACCTCCGTGCAGGCCATCTACGTGCCGGCCGACGACTACACCGACCCGGCGCCCGCCACCACCTTCGCCCATCTGGACGCCACCACCAACCTCTCCCGCGCCATCGTGGAGCTGGGCATCTACCCCGCCGTGGATCCCCTGGCGTCCACCTCGCGCATCCTGGACCCGCGCGTGGTCGGCCACGAGCACTACGATGTGGCCCAGCAGGTGAAGGCCGTGCTGCAGCGCTACAAGGACCTGCAGGACATCATCGCCATCCTGGGCATCGACGAGCTTTCCGACGAGGACAAGCGGACCGTCGCCCGGGCGCGCAAGATCCAGCGCTTCCTCTCCCAGCCGTTCCACGTGGCCGAGCAGTTCACCGGCTTCAAGGGCAAGTACGTGAAGGTGCAGGACACCATCCGGGGCTTCAAGGAGATCGTGGACGGCAAGCACGACGCCATTCCCGAGCAGGCTTTCTACATGCAGGGAACCATCGAGGACGTGCTGGAGCGCGCCGAAGAGCTGAAGAAGAGCGTCTGAGACCGAGATGGCCGATACGTTCGAACTCGAAATCGCGACCCCGGAACGGCTGCTGATCCGCGAGCAGGTAAATGAAGCGCAGATCCCGGCCAGAAACGGCTACCTGGGAGTGCTGCCGGAACACTCGCCCCTGATCGCCGAACTGGGCACCGGCGAACTGAGCTATACCGTAGGTCCGCACCGCCGCTTTCTTTCGGTGGACGGCGGTTTCGTCGAGGTTTTGCCGGACCGGGTGCGGGTCCTGGCCGACCGCGCCGAGAAGGCGGATGAGATCGACATGGAGCGTGCCCGGGCCGCCTTGGAGCGGGCGCGCGACCGCCTTTCCAACCCCAATACCGCCATCGACGTGGCCCGCGCTCTGAACGCGCTGAAGCGCGCCCAGGCGCGCGTGACGGCGGCCGGACACAAGTAGCTGGTCCGGCAATCCCGCCTGCAGGCCGGCTTTGAGCCCGCTGGAATCGGTAGCGGGCCGCCGCGACGGGGCCGGCGGCCGGAAGAATCCGTATCGTAGACCCTGGATTCCGCACCATGGATAATAGGGTCTTGTCCGATGGCGAACCCGAATTCAGAGAACCAGGGAGAGGATTCCCGAGCCCGCGAATTCCCGCTTTCCCACGGCCAGCAGGCCTTGTGGTTTCTTCAGCGCCTGAACCCCACCAGTTGCGCCTACCACTTGCCGCAGTTCGTCCGGATTCCGGTTGACGTCCAGCCGGAGTTGATGGAGGCTACGCTCCGGTCCCTGGTGGCGCGCCATCCCGTCATGCGCACGACTTTCCACGCCGGGGCCTCGGGGGAGCCCCTGCAGCGGGTACACGACTCCATGGACGGCTACCTGCACTTCGAGGACGCCACCGAATGGACAGGGGAGCGCCTGGACGAGCGGGTCTCCGAAGAGGTCTACCGCCCCTTCGACCTGGAGCGCGGTCCCCTATTCCACCTCTGGTTCTTCCGGCGAGGCCCGGCCGAGTTTTTCTGCCTGGTGGTGTTCCATCACCTGATCGTGGACTTGTGGTCTTTCGCCATCTTCATGCACGAAATCTCCGCCTTCTATTCGCAGGAGAAGACCGGCAAGCCCGCGGAACTGCGTCCCGTGCGCTCGGAATATCACGAGTACGTGGCCTCCGAAGCGGCTATGCTGGCCGGCGAAGAGGGCGAGCGGCTCTGGGGGTACTGGAGAGAGCGGCTTTCGGGCCAGCTTCCGGTTCTGCAATTGCCGCTGGACCGGGTGCGCCCCTCCGTTCCCACGTACCGGGGCTCGTCGGAGACCCGGAGCCTGGGACCCGTGGTCAAGGAGGGAGTGGAGACGCTGGCCCGGGCGTACGGCACGCTTCCGATTTCGGTGATGGCGGCGGCATATCAGGTTCTGCTGCACCGCTATACCGGGCAGACCGACATCATCGTGGGCTCGCCCAAAGCCTGCCGCACCCGGCGGTTCGGATTCACCTTCGGCTACTTCATCAACACCGTCCCCTTGCGTACCGATTGTTCGGGCGACCCGGCCTTCGCCGAATTGCTGCGGCGCGCGCATGCTTCGGTGAGCGGAGGGTTCGAGCACGGCGAATTCCCCTTCTCCCTGATGGTGCAGCGCCTGCATGCCCTGCGGGATCCGGCCCGCCCGCCCATTTACCAGGTGGTGCTGGCCTGGCAGAAGACGACACGGCTGGTGGGCCGGCAGATGTCCGCCTTCGCCCTGGCCCATACCGGCGGCCTGCTGGGCACTCCGGAGTTCCCCATGGAATCCCGGCCGCTCAAGTTCCGCGCGTCGCCATTCGACCTGACGCTGCTGATCGCCGAATCGGACGAGGACTACGGAGCGGCTATCGAGTACAGCCGGGATGTGTTCGAGGCGGGCGCCGCGCGGCGCATGCTGGGTCATCTGAAAACGCTGCTGGAGGCCGCCATCCGCGACCCGCACTGCCGCGTTTCCGAACTCCCGCTGCTGGAGGACGAGGAGCGGGAGCGGATGCTGACCGGGTGGAACCGGACAGCGGAGGAAGGGGCTCCGGCAGCCTGCATCCACGAGTGGTTCGAGGAACAGGCCGCGCGAACGCCGGACCGCACCGCCCTGGTGTTCGGAGAAGAGCGGCTGACCTACCAGGAGCTGAACCGGCGCGCCAACCGGCTGGCCCGCTACCTGAGAGTCATGGGCGTGGGGCCGGAGGTGCTGGCGGGCATATGCCTGGAGCGCTCAGTGGACATGATCGTGGCGCTGCTGGCGGTTCTGAAAGCCGGGGGCGCCTACGTGCCGCTGGACCCTTCCTACCCGCCGCAGCGGCTGCGCGCCGTGGTGGAAGAAGCGGCGCTGCCGGTGCTGGTGACGGCGAGTGAACTGGCCGGGCGCTTCCCCTGCCCGGGCACCCGGGTGATCGTGCTCGACGGGGAGGCCGAGCGCATCGCGGCCGCCGGCGACGACAATCCGCCCCGCACGGCGCGCCCGCAAAACCTGGCGTACGCCATCTTCACTTCGGGTTCGACGGGCCGGCCCAAGGGAGTGCTGCTCCAGCATCGCGGCCTGGTCAACCTGGTTTGGGCACAGACCCGCGGCTTCGGGCTGGAGCCCGACAGCCGGGTGCTGCAGTTCGCCTCGTTCAGTTTCGACGCCTCGGTTTCCGAAATTTTCATGGCGCTGGCGACCGGCGCAGCCCTGTACCTGGCTCCCCGCGAGACCTTGATCAACGGGCCGGAACTGCTGCGGCTGATGCGCGCCGAGAGCATCACCGCCATCACCCTGCCGCCGTCCCTGCTCTCCGTGCTTCCGGCCGTGGACCTGCCCCGGTTGAAGATTCTGATCTCGGCCGGGGAGGCCTGTTCCTGGGACGTGGCCGGGCGCTGGGCGCCGGGCCGGCGCTTTTTCAATGCGTACGGGCCGACTGAAGCGACCATCGGGCCCTCCTACTACGAGGTGGGCGCCCTTCGCAGGGAGCTGGCGACAGTGCCGGTGGGCCGTCCGATTGCGAACACCCGGTTGTATGTGCTGGACCGGAAGATGCAGCCCGTGCCGGTGGGCGTGGCCGGCGAGCTGCACGTGGGCGGCGTGGGCCTGGCGCGCGGTTATCTGGGCCGCCCGGACCTTACGGCCGCGTCGTTCGTCCCGGATCCCTTCTCGGGAGAGCCCGGCGCGCGGCTCTACCGGACCGGGGACCTGGCGCGCTTCCTGCCGGACGGCTGCGTGGAGTGCCTGGGGCGCATCGACCACCAGGTAAAGGTGCGCGGCTTCCGTGTGGAACCAGGCGAGATCGAAGCGGCGCTGGAGCGACACCCGGCGGTGTGCGAGGCCGTGGTGGTGGCCCGCTCGGACGGACGGGCTGATCCCTACCTGGCCGCCTACGTGGTTCCGCGGGACCGGAGGCCGGCCGCGGACGAGCTGCGGGCGCACCTGCGCGAATCGCTGCCGGAATACATGACGCCGTCGCGTTTCGTGCTGCTGGAGAAGCTGCCGCTTACGGCCAACGGCAAGGTGGACCGGGAAGCCCTGCCGGATCCGGTTGCGGCGGGCTTTGAGCGAGGGGGGGGCTTCGCCGCTCCGGTGAGCGGCCTGGAGCGCACGATCGCTTCGGTGTGGGCCGAAGTGCTGGGTGTGCCGGAGGTGGGGACGAACGACAATTTCTTCGACCTCGGCGGGCACTCGCTGGCACTGGCCCGGGTGCATGCCGCCCTGGAGGGGCGCCTTTCGAGAAGCTTGCCTCTGACCGACCTGTTCCGCTACCCCACTGTGAAGGCGCTGGCCGCATCGCTGAGCCAGGCCGAGGCCGGCGGCGCGGACGCCGCTGTTCTGGAACGCGCCGGCCGCCAGCGCCAGGCCCTGGAGCGCCAGCGGCAGCGGCGCGCCGGGCACCCGGATAATGTGAAACCCGGCCCCCCGAAGTGAGCCGGTCGCGGTACAATCAAGACTTACGGGCCGTGGCGCAGCCTGGCTAGCGCGCTTGCTTGGGGTGCAAGAGGTCCCGGGTTCAAATCCCGGCGGCCCGACCAGCCATAAACCCTACCAAAACAAAGACTTACAAGACTTCAACAGCTGGACCGCTTACTCGTTTAGCAAGGAGTGGAGTCCAACTGGAGTCCAACTGTTCTCCCCACGGCGATGCTGTAGTGGTATGCATGGACGCCACATCCTCCCACGCTAAGCTGTGGTTTTTCAAGGAGATGGGAACATGGGAGGGTTGGGAGGATAGATTGGCTGATCTATCCTTTCCATTTTGAAATGGATAGGATAGGTTTTTTCCCCTCCTTATACTGCATGAAGGGTTTTGACCCGACTGCGCCGGCCGGGGAGAG
>JADZAF010000330.1 GCA_020852755.1 Bryobacterales bacterium | reverse complement strand
TCCAGTGTTTCAGCCGCGGCCACACCTGTTGCAGCGGCTCTTTCGCGTTCCGGCACAGGAAGATGGTGTAGTGCTCTTCGGCCATGGCGTAGGGGTGGCCCACTTCGCCCACCGCCTGCACGTCGCCGCAGAACTTCTCGAGGGACTCGCGCTTCCTTTGCAGGACGATCAACACCTCTCCGGTGTACTCGCGCGGTCCCCAAAAGAAGTAGTTCTGGTGCGGGCTGATGGCCTTGGGCAGCCCGTGGCGCGGGCCGAAGAAATCAATGGCGCCCGCTTCCCCGTAGTTGCTGGCGAAAATGCCGCAACGGGCCCGTTCCCCCGGAGGCAACCTGTGATAGATGCGGGCTACGGCTTCCACCATCTCGGGCCAGCCGAACATGTCGCCGAAGTGCTGCGGCAGGGGTCCGGCGTGGCCGCGCTCGGTCCTGGGAGGCTGGAAACCGAGCACCTGCTGGTAGCGCAGGTATCCCTCCACCGGCAGAACCGGAAGCACCATGGGGGCCAGGGCCGCGCCGGTCAGCACGATGAGGCCGGGTAGGGCGATCCGTGCCCAGACGAGCGAACGCCGGGCCGCGAGCAACTGCTCCCAGAAAACGCCGCCGGCGGCAAACAGCATCGGGTAGGCGGGCGCCAGGTAGTAATTTTTCCCCTTCAGGGCCATCAGGAGTCCCAGAACCAGCAGGTAGGCAAACCCCAGAACCCGGTAGCGCCTTCCCGCTCGGGAAAACAGCAGCCATCCCAGCCCGGCCAGCCAGACCAGGCCGGAGACGGGGTTCAACATGAGCACCTGCTGGCCGAAAAACGCCGGGGGAGCCAGTTCCACGTTTTTGTGCACCTTGCGCACGTTGCTGAGATCCTCCAGGGTCGGCCAGCCGTGCTGAACCTGCCAGACCACGTTGGGCAGGAAGATCAGGGCGGCCAGCGCGCCGGCCAGCCAGAACCAGCGGCTGCGGAGGAAGCGGCGCTCGGGCGCCAGCGCCATGGCCGCGACCAGGGCGAAACCGAAGAACAGCATGGAGTGCTTGTTCTGAAGCCCGAGCCCCGCCAGAACGCCCAACCACACCCACGGGTGCGGGCCCGGGCGGCGCATGGCGATCAGCAGGCAGTACACGCAGCCCATCCAGAACAGGGGCTCGAAGGCATTCATGCTGAGCAGCGTGTCGATGCCGAGGTAGATCGGCGCCAGCAGGACGCACAGGCAGGCCAGCATGACGGCGAAGCGGCCTCCTCCGAGTTCCCGAACCAGAAGGCCGGTGAGCAGGACCTTGGCGCCGGCGGCCAGGGCGGGGAAGAACCGGATGGCGGCCAGGGAATCACCCAGCAGGGAACGGCCGATCCGGGCAATCAGGTCGATCAGCGGGGCGTGATCCACGTATCCCCAGTCCAGGTGATCGGTGCAGGCCAGGAGGTACAACTCGTCGCGGAAATAGCCGTAACCCCGGTTCGTAAAGAGATGCACAAGGATTGCCGCCAGGCTGAGGGCCGCGGCGCCCGCCAGTCCCGGGCGCGCGGCGGGCCGGGCAGGTGGGGCGGTAGCCATAGCGAAAGTGTAACGGAACGCCGCGGCGGCGCGTTAAATCTCCTTACGGCCCGACCGGTTCAAGCCTGCGTTCTTGACGGGCCGTGAAGGAAAAGCCTACAATTTTTGTGTAGGTTAGGAGAGGCCTGTCTGCAGGCGGTGAGCATTATGTCACGCAAAGCGTTGATAATTTCAACTGCGACCCTCGGAGCGTTTCTGCTGGGGGACATCGCGTGGGCGCAAAAGCAGGGGTCGTCCGGCTCCGGGCAGCGTGAAACCATTGCCAAGCCACTCTCGGAAAAGGAGCGCCGGAAACGGGAGGAGCGACTCCGCAAAGAGCTTGAGGGGCCCTACCGGAAGTGGCTCAACGAGGACGTGGCCTACATCATCACCGATGAGGAACGGACCGCGTTCAAGCGTCTGGCTACCGACGAGGAACGCGAGCAGTTCATCGAGCAGTTCTGGCTGCGCCGCGATCCCACGCCGGATACGGCCGAGAACGAGTACCGCGAGGAGCACTACCGCAGGATCGCCTACGCCAACGAGCGGTACGCTTCGGGTATTCCCGGTTGGAAGAGCGATCGCGGCCGGATCTACATCACCTTCGGACCTCCGGACGAGATCGAATCGCACCCCTCCGGCGGAACCTACGAGAGGCCGTACGAAGAGGGCGGGGGAACCACGTCGACTTTCCCCTTCGAGATCTGGCGGTATCGCTGGATCGAGGGCATCGGGACGGACATCCTGATCGAGTTCGTCGACCCCACCATGACCGGCGAGTACCGCATGACGATGGACCCGTCGGAGAAGGACGCCCTGCTGTACGTTCCCAACGCCGGCCTCACCCTGATGGAGCAGATGGGCCTGGCGGACAAGGCGGATCGCTTCACCCGGACCGACGGCACCCGTCTGGGCACCGGGCAATACGGCACCAGCATGCGGATGAACCAGTTCGAGCGGCTGGAGCAGTACGCCAAGCTGCAGAAGCCGCCGGCGGTGAAGTTCAAGGACCTGGAGGCCGTGGTCAGCTCCAAGATCACCTACAACATCCTCCCGGTCAAGGTGCAGGCCAACTTCGTCCGGGTCACGAATTCCTCGGTTCTGACCAACATTACCGTGCTGTTGCAGAACAAGGACCTTCAGTTCCAGTCCAAGGAGGGACTGCAGAAGGCCGTCGTCAACATGTACGGCCGGATCACTTCCATGACCCGCCGGGTCGTGAATGTGTTTGAAGAGACGGTCACGGTGGATGCGCTGCCGGAGCAGTTGGAGAGCGTCGGCAAGCGCTCGTCGATCTACCAGCACTCGGTGCCCCTGGCCCCCGGAACCTACCGGTTGAACGTGGTGGTGAAGGACGTGGTCGGCGGCAATATGAACAACTACGAAGTGGCGTTGAAGGTGCCGTACTACGACGACGAAACGCTGGCTTCGAGCAGCCTTATCCTGGCCGACGTGATCGAGAAAGTGCCCACCCGGAGCATCGGCACCGGCCAGTTCGTGATCGCCAGCACCAAGGTCCGCCCGCGGCTGACGGATTCCTTCACCCGCGAAGAGAAGTTGGGGATCTACGTGCAGCTCTATAATTTCGGGCCGGACGAGAAGACCCAGAAGCCCAACGGCGTGGTTGAGTACGAAGTGGTGAAGAACGGATCCAACGAGAAGATCTTCGAATTCTCCGAGGAGATCACCAATATTCCGGGAGCCTCGGCCAACCAGGTGACGATTGAGAAACTGCTCCCCTTGAAGGATTTGCAGCCGGGGCAGTACACCTTGCGGCTGAAGGTGACCGATAAGAACCGCAACCAGACCCTCACCCCGACGGCCTCGTTTACGGTAACCTAGGGGGAGGCGGAGGCCAAGCGTCTTTTATGCTCATGAGGACGCGAACACTAGCCGGTTTAATGATCGGGAGCGTGCTTTGCGCCGCGGCTCCCGCGTCCCTCCTTGCGGTCTCCCCCCTCAAACCGGTATCAGGATCCATCGGCGGTTCCGTTACCGACGGCACGGGCGTGCCCCAGATGGGCGCCACCGTGCTGCTGTTCAACCGCTATGACCGCCTCTGCCAGAAGGTGCTGACCGGCGAGGGCGGCACCTTTGAGTTCGACCATCTGCTGCCGGGCGCCTACATGGTCCGCGTGACCCTGTCGAGCTTCCTGCCGGCGGTCCGAAAAGACATCCTCGTGCAGCCGGGTGTTCGCAGTCTTCTGAACGTGAGTCTGGCTACTCTGTTCAGCTCCGTCGAGCTGGTCTACCCGCCGCCGGAAAAGCGGGCGGTCATGACCGACGAGTGGAAATGGGTGCTGCGCAGCGCCAGTTCCACCCGGCCGGTGCTGCGTTTCACCCCCGATTCCCATCTGGAAGCCCCGGCGCCCCGGACCAGTTCCCTGGCGGCGGCGTTTCGCGACACGCACGGGCTGGTAAAGGTTTCGGCGGGAGATGGGGGACGTGTGTCGGCCGCCGGGAACGAATCGGATCTCGGCACCGCCTTCGCCCTGGCCACCTCGCTGTTCGGCAATCACCAGCTGGCGGTGGCCGGCAACATCGGCTTCGGGGCGCAGTCGGGAATGCCGTCGGCCGGATTCCGGACCAGCTATAGCCGCGACATGGGCGCGGGCAGCCCGGAAGTCTCCCTTACCGTACGCCAGCTGTTTGCGCCCGGCCGCATGGAACACGCACTGGTGTCCAGACCCGGGGCGGAGATGGGCATGCCCGCCCTGCGGACCATGTCGGTGGCTTTTTCCGATGCCAGCCAGCTTTCCGACACGCTGCGCCTGGAGTATGGCTTTTCGCTCGATTCGGTTACCTTTCTGGACCGGCTGAACTACTTCAGCCCTTACGGGCGCCTGTCTTTCACGCCCACGGAGTTCGACAGCTTCGAGCTGACCTACACGTCGGGCGCCGCGCGTCCCGGGCTGGCGACCGGCATGACCGGACCGGAAGCCGACCTGCAGAGCGAGATCAGCGCACTGGCTATCTTTCCCAAGGTTTCGCTGCTCAAGAGCCGTGCCCGGGTACAGCGCGGTGAGGATTTCGAGATCGGGTACCGCCGGAAGGCGGGATCGCGAACGTACCGCCTGGCGGCCTATCGCGAGGCCATCTCCAACGCCGCCCTGAGCATGGTCGGAGCGCCGGTGCAGTACGCCTCGGGCGACATTCTTCCCGACCTGTTTTCCGACAGCCACGTGTTCAATGCGGGCCAGTTCTCCACCTCCGGCTTCACCGCTTCGGTCACTCAGAACTTCGGCGAGAATCTGAACGTGACCATGATGTACGGCTCGGGCGGAGTTCTGATACCGGAAGAGCAGGACCTCCAGTCAAACAACCCGGATGAATTGCGTTCCCTCATCCGGGTGCGCCGCCGCCATTCCATGACGGCGCGTGCGTCCGGGACCTCGCCCTGGACCGGCACGCAGTTCGTGGCCGGCTACCAGTGGATCGACCGGCGCTCGGCCACTCCGGGGCACATCTACTCGACGCAGGGAACCCGCGCCGACGTCGGTCTGAACGTGTTCGTGCGCCAGCCCATCCCGCATTTCGGGCTGTTCTCCGGCCGGGTCGAGGCGGTAGCCGACCTGCGAAACCTCCTGGCGCAGGGGTACCTGCCTGTCTCCTTCACCGACGGCCGCCGGCTGCTGCTGGTGCACAGCCCTCGCAGCTTCCGGGGCGGCCTGAGCTTCATCTTCTGAACCAGCCCAAACCAGCGGCTTCTCCGGCTCCTTCTCCTGATGTGGCGGCGGAGCGCGAACGTGTTTTGGTTCGCCTGCGCGAAAGGATTCTGGCCTTCGCGGCATCACGTATAGCGAGGGATATAGCGGAAGATCTCACCCAGGAGGTGATGCTTCTGCTTGAGGAGAAGTACCGGCAGGTGGACCGGCTGGAGGAATTAGTGCCTCTCTCTCTCAGGATCCTGCGGTTCAAAATGGCAGCGGTGCGCCGCAAGTCCTGGAGACACGGCGAGTATGACGCCCTGGACGTGGACTCCGTTCCCCTTGCAGACCCCAGGCCCGGCCCGGCGGCCCAGGCGGAGCGGCGCGAGATGGTGGAACGAATCGAGGGTGCTTTGGCGAAACTCGGAGACCGGTGCCGGGAGATGTTCCGGCTCAAACTGGAGGGCCGGACCTTCGAGGAGATCCGGGACCTGATGAACGCCGGCTCCCTGAATACGGTCTACACCTGGGACCACCGCTGCCGGAAGCGGCTCCTGGAGTTGTTGGGAGGAAGCTATGAATCGCGGCGAGATTGAGAAGCTGCTGGGCGGCTACGCCGCCGGCACGCTGACCGTGGAAGAGCGCCGCGCGTTGCTCGAGGCTGCCCTGGAGGACCAGGAGTTGTTCAATGCGCTCGGGGACGAGGAAGCTTTGCGGGAGCTGTTGAGCGATCCGGTTTCGCGGGGGCGGTTGCGGGCGGCTCTGGAGCCGCGGCGAAGGGCCGGGTGGTTCAGCCGGCCCCTGACCTGGGCGCTGGCGGGAAGCTGCGCGGCCGCGATTTTGACTATCGGAGTTGCCTGGCGCCTCCTGAGTCCCATCCGCCTGGCCGTTCCGGTCCAGACGGCCAAGGTCGGCTCCGTCCCAGCCGCAGCCGCTCGCGAAGAACCGGCCGCCTCCGCGCCGGCTCCGCGGGAAGCGGATACCACCGTGCCGCCGGCTGCGCCCGGCGCTGTTCGCGAGGGCTCTCTGGCCCGGAGAGAGGCGGCGGGCCCTAAGGGGAAACCGGCGACGGTGCGGCCGCCCGCGGAGGCCGAAAGGGCCGGCGGGATCGCGCCGCCCGCGCAGGGGGCCGCAAGGAAGAAGAACGAGGAAACAGGCGAAGCTCGCCTGGAGGCCGCTGCGCCGGTTCGGATAGGAGCCAGGACGCTGGCGGTCACCGAATCGTCGGAGAAGAAGGAGGTTCGCCGCGCGGGAGCGGAACAGGCCGTGGTCCAGGTGCGCCCCGCCCAGCCCGCCGCCGTGGCCTTGCTGTCAACCAGCCGGGCGCATCCGGGTTTCGACTATCAAGTCCTGCGCCGCGCCGGCGCGGGAGCCTGGGAGGAAACGTCGCCGGGTGCGGCCTTCCGTCGCGGCGACATGGTGCGGCTGGTCATCGTGCCGCGTTTTGACGGGGAACTGCAGGTCCATCAGGAAACCGGGGAGGGCGTGTGGCGGGCGGTCACCGAACCCGGCTCGCGTGTCCGGGCAGGGGAGAGCTACACCGTGCCGTCCGCGGACGGATTCGGCTTCGCGGACCAGCCCCTGCGCTTTCTGGTCACCCTGACGCGCGCGGGCGCCACTCCCATGACCGCCGAAATCACTCTGGCGCCGGCGCGCTGATCCATCATCTTTGTCCCCGGAGAGACCGTCCGTTCCGAGCCGCGGCCAAAGGGAGCGGTTTTGAGGACAACGCGAGGGCCCCGCAATCGCGCATCGCAGTGCCGGTGGTTAACTGTTTTTCGCCGGCGGCAGGAACTGGCCGGGGTCGCGGTAGGCTTGCCGCTGCGCGGTCCACTGGGCCTTGCCGTACTCGCCCATCTCCAGCGTTCCGGTCATGCGATCGCCGGTCACCTCACCCGAGAACTCGTAGCGCAGCCAGTTGCCCTCGCAGCGCTGCGCGGTCCGTATGCGGACCTTGCTGCCGGAAACGTAGCCGCCCAGTTCGCCGTTGAGCACTTCGCCCTGATGCAGGCCGCCCAGCTTGTCCCCGTCCTGGCCGATGAAGAAAGCGTGCTTGACCCGGCCGCACACGTACTCGATCTCCACCGCCCACTGCCCGCCGACGGCGGCAGGCGATCCGTGTCCTTCCTCGGGCAGGCGGGGCGGCTTGGAGAGCAGAGCATACAGGCGCTGCGCCACCACGCGTTCGTCTCCGGGCGACATCATGAGCGGCCGCACGGACGCGGAACTCGCCTCGGGATTGCGCCGGTCTCCGGTTGTGCCCGCCAGCGCGACGCGCGGGTTCTGCTCCCAGAGAATCTCCTGCACGTCGGCGCCGGTGATGCCCAGCTTCCTGCCGTCCCAGTTGATTTTCAATAACGGGCAGTAGCCGGTCAGAGAGACTGGCGGCACCATCTCGGTGGTCACGCCCGGGACGCGCTTCACGGCCGTGGCGATGTGCTCCAGCCAGCCTTCCCACTGCTTCCACTCGGCCGCGTGGTCGCGTTTGAACCATGCCTCCACCGCCGCCAGCATCCCAACGACCTCCTCCTTGCCGACCTTCATGGGGCGGCCGAAGGAGTGGTGCGGCGCGCCGTGAATCCAGGCCGCCTTTACCAGGTCCTTGCGTCCCATCAGCAGGCCGGCGCACTGCGGCCCGCGCAGCACCTTGCCTCCGCTGTAGGCCACCAGCGTCGCGCCCCGCTGCAGGTGGATATTGGGAACCATCAGCCCCTCGGCGGCGGCGTCCACCAGCACCGGGATGCCCCGGGCTCTGGCTGCTTCCGCGATCGGCTGCAGCCCGAAAGGGCCCTTGTCGGCAGGACAGCCCAGCACATAGACCATGGCGGTGGCCGGACTCAAGGCCGCTTTCATCTGGTCGAGCGTCTCGACTTCCACCATCTTCACGCCCAGCATGCGCACGGCCTGGTCGTACAGGGTTCGCGAGTAGGAGGGGATGACGACTTCGTTCCTGAGCCCGTCCAGGTTTGGAAGGCGGCGCAGTTTCTCGGGATCGGCGCCCGCGATGCAGGCGGCCGTGGCGTGGGTCATGGCGGCCGCGCAGCCGGAAGTGACGATGGCCGCTTCGGCGCCGGCCAGACGGGCGATCCGGGCGCCTACGGCCTCCATCAGTTCATCGAGCTGAACGAAGCTGTGCGAGGCTCCTTCCATCGCGCGAATCACCTCGGGCAGCATCAGGGACCCGCCGATCTGGGTGATCACGTGGCGGCAGTTGATGACCGGGCGCACGCCCAACTGCTGGTAGATGCCGGTCTGCGAAGCGGCTTGCGCGGCGGCGCCCGTGCCGCGGCCCAGTGCGTGGGAAGCAGCCAGCAGGCCGCTTCCACGAAAAAGCTGGCGCCGGTTCACTTGCCGGACGCGCTCAATGTAGGATGCAATACCCACGCTTGTCTCCTCCAATCCAGGAAATCGGTTGCCATACGCATTGTAACGGTTTGCGCCGGCTGCGCTGCTTGGGTTGTTGTGCGAGACTCAGGAGAAGAGGGCGATGGAGCGGGGCAGCGAAGATACCGCCATCCGGCTGATTCTGGAGGGCACTGCCGCGGAGACCGGCGACCGCTTTTTCGCGGCGCTGGTGCGCAAGCTGGCGGACGCACTGGGTGTGGCCGGCGTGTGGGTAACCGAATACCAGAGAGACATCCGGCGGCTGCGCGCCCTTTCCTTCTGGTACCAGGGCAGCTACATTCCGGATTACGAATACGCGGTCGATGGGACACCCTGCGAACTGGTGGTGAGCCAGGCCTGCATGATCCACTTCGCGGAAAACATCGCGCCGCTGTTTCCAAAGGATACCGACCTGGCGAAACAGGGCGCGGTTGGCTACATCGGCGCGCCGCTGCTGGATGTGGACGGCTCGGTCCTGGGCCTGCTCGGCGCACTGGACACCCGGCCGATGCCCATGCGGCCGCGCCTGGAAGCGCTCTTCCGGATCTTTGCCGCGCGGGCGGCGGCGGAGTTGCAGCGGCAGCGCGCCGAGCAGCGGATCCGCGAGCGGGAGGAGAAACTCTCACGCCTGGTCGACAGCGCCCTGGACGCTATTCTCGAATTGGACAGCCGCCTGTGCGTGCGCAGCGCGAACCGTTCGGCGGGCAGCGTGTTCGGGTGCGACCCCGGCCGCATGCCGGGCCAGGACTTCCGGCGCTTTCTCACTCCGGACAGCGCCGAGACGCTGGAGCGGCTCACACGCGAACTCGAAACCCGCCCCCCGGACCGTCAATTCCTGTGGATTGCCGGCGGTTTGAAAGCAGTCACCGCGGCAGGCGCCCGTTTCCCCGCCGAGGCCAGCCTCTCGCGCTTCGAGATCGGAGGCAAGAGTTTCTATACCGTAATCCTGCGCAGCATCCGGGAGCAGATCGAGGCCGAGCGGGCTCTGGAGCGCCTGCGCAGCGAGTCCGCGTATCTCAAGGAGGAGATCGAGAAGCTGCACAACTATCGCGAGATCACCGGCCGGAGCCGCCCGGTGCGCGAGATGCTCGAAAGCGTACGCCAGGTTGCCCCGACCGGCGCCGCGGTGCTCATCTGCGGGGAGACCGGCACGGGCAAGGAACTCGTCGCCCGCGCCGTGCATGCCGCCAGCCGGCGCGCGCACAAAACCCTGGTGAAAGTGAACTGCGCCGCCATCCCCGCCGCCCTCATGGAAAGCGAGTTCTTCGGCCATGAGCGCGGGGCCTTCACCGGAGCCACCCAGAGGCGCGAAGGCCGTTTCGCGCTGGCCGACGGCGGCACCATCTTCCTGGACGAAATCGGGGAGCTGCCGGTTGATCTGCAGCCCAAGCTGCTGCGCGTGCTCCAGGAAGGGGAATTCGAGCCCGTGGGAAGCTCGCGCGCGCGCAAAGTGGACGTACGGGCGATTGCGGCCACCAACCGCGATCTGGAAAAGGCCATCCGGGAAGGCAGGTTCCGCGAGGACCTGTACTACCGGTTGGCCGTTTTTCCCATCCGGGTGCCGCCGCTGCGGGACCGCGGGGAGGATATTGAACTGCTGGCCGAGGTCTTTGCCCGGGAATGCGGCCACAAGCTGGGCCGCGAGGTAGGACCGCTCTCCCGCGAGTCGATCCGCCGGCTGCACGCCTACGACTGGCCGGGCAACGTGCGCGAGCTGCAGAACGTGATCGAGCGCGCGGTCATCACTTCGCCCGACGGGGAGCTGTGCCTCGAACCGCTGCTTCCCCAAAGTCGCGTCCCCGCCGTTTCACCCGAACCGCCGGAACGGATTCTCAGCCAGAGCGAACTGCGCGAACTCGAGCGCCGGAACCTGGTTCGCGCGCTGGAGCAGACCGGGTGGCGCATATCGGGAAAGGACGGGGCGGCACGGCTTCTCGGTGTCCCGCCCTCCACGCTCAGCTCGCGGCTGGACGCGCTGGGAATCCGGCGCCGCGCGGCGGCCGCTCCCGACTTTTCGTGAATGCGCCTCGCGAAATCCCGGGAGTCACGGGTTTTCGCGAGGTTTGTACCCCACGCAGGCGGCGTAACTCTCTGAAAAGCCGTTGCTCCGGAGTGGTGCGCGGGGTGCCTCATCCGGGGGCGGAGGAGCTAAGAAGATGACACCACAAAGCACGACAGCCAAGCCGGTGAACGGGGTCGACGTTCAGGAACTCTGGAAGACGATCGATGCCGTCAAGGCCACGCCTGGAATCGCCAGGTTCAAGTTTAAGATCTCCAACCGCTGGTTGGACGGGGGATACAACCAGTCCACCGTAGGCTCGTTCTTCGGCGGAGGCGCAGACAACGAGCGTCCCACACAGTTCGTCCTCGAAGCCGACGAGCCGCCCATCCTGCTGGGGCAGGACAGGGGCGCCAACCCGGTCGAGTATCTGCTGCACGCGCTGGCCGCCTGCGTGACCACCTCCATGGTCTACCACGCGGCGGCGAAGGGCATCGAGATCGAGGAAGTGGAATCGGCCATCGACGGAGACATCGATTTGAGGGGCTTCCTGGGGCTCGATCCCGCCATCCGCAAGGGCTACCAGGGCATCCGCATGAACTTCCGCATCAAAGCCAATGTCGGCGACGAGCAACTGGAAGAACTGGCTCGCCTTGGACCGTCCTACTCGCCGGTGTTCGATTCGGTGACAAAGGGAGTCCCCGTGACCGTGAATGCTACGCGCATGTAGGCGAGCGCGGGCCCGGGCGTTGCGGCAGGTCCCGCCCGGGTCCGCTTTCTCCGTAGTATAGTGGCCTGCATGTTTGCCAGACGGACTTTCCTCTCCGCGGCCGCCGTCGCCGCTGCTGCCCGGCGCCGTTCGGTTGCCCAGTCCCGGAAGCCGGCGATCGACGAATACGACCCCGGCAACATCAAGCTGGCCCATCGAACGCCCTGGAACGCCAGCGACGTCGAGCTGCTGTTCCTGAAACAGATCGGCTTGCGCTGGGTGCGGCTGGAGTACGGCTCGCAGGATCCCGGTGTGGACGCGCTCCGCAAAGTACAGCAGCGCTTCGCCGGCTTCGGCCTGGGACTCTACGGTGCGGTTCCGGACTCCTATCGCTCGCTCCGGATCCAACTGGGCTTGCCCGGCCGGGACGAGGACATCGAGCGCTATCGCACCTTCCTGCGCAGCTGCGGCAAACTGGGCATCAAGGTGGCGCCCTACGATTTTCATCCCGGCAACACCTACACCACCTCAATGATCGAGCGCCGGGGCTACCGGGCGCGCCAGTTCGATCTCCAGGACTTTCGAGCCAAGGTGGAGAAGCAGCGCTTCGAGCGCGTCTACAGCGCCGATGACATCTGGGCTACCTACACGTACTTCGTGAAAGCCACCCTGCCGGTAGCCGAAGAGGCCGGCGTGAAGATGGCGCTGCATCCCGACGATCCGCCGCTGGCCATGATGAACGGCGTCGCCAAGCTCTTCATCAACTACGAAGGGTACCGCCGCGCCGAGCAGATTGCGGGCGGCAGTCCCGCCTGGGGCATCCGTCTGTGCGTTGGCACCTGGGCCGAGGGCGGCGACAGGATGGGCAAGGACGTCTTCGAGATGATCCGCGACTTCGGCGGCCGGGGCAAGCTCTACGACGTCGATTTCCGCAACGTGACCAGCCCGCTGCCGTCCTTCGCAGAGACCTTTCCCGACGACGGCTACCTGGACATGTACCAGGTGATGAAGACCCTGCGCCAGGTGCGCTTCAACGGCAGCCTGGTTCCGGATCACGTGCCCGAACTGGCCGGCGACCGCGGCATCCGTCCCGCCGGCACGGCCTACTGCATCGCCTCGATTCGCGCCATTCTGCGCCGGGCCAATGAGGAAGTGGGCTGAGGTGGATCGTGGCGAATCCCTGGACGCGGCGTCAATTCCTTTCGGCACCTGCGGCGGCGGCGAGCGCGCGGGGCGCGGCTCGG
>JADZAF010000329.1 GCA_020852755.1 Bryobacterales bacterium | reverse complement strand
GTGATTCCCATAGGGCACCGGCGCGAGATGGAATTGTGGGTGGAGACGCCCAAGGACGAACTCGGGGCGGTGGCCACCAACGAGATGTGGGAGGACATCTACGACCGCACCGCCGAGCTGATCCGGGGGAATCGCACCACGCTGGTATTCGTGAATACGCGCCGGCTGGCGGAAAGGGTATCGCATCACCTGAAGGAGCGCCTGGGCGAGAGGACCGTGCTGCCGCATCACGGCAGCCTGTCAAGGAAGCTGCGGCTGGAGGCCGAGCAGCGGTTGAAGTCGGGCGAGCTGCGGGCGGTGGTGGCAACGGCGTCGCTGGAACTGGGGATCGACATCGGCACGGTGGACCTGGTGTGCCAGATCGGATCGCCGCGCTCGATCGCGGTGGCGCTGCAGCGCATCGGGCGCTCGGGCCACTGGGTGGGAGCCAGACCCAAGGGGGCGCTGTTCGCCACCACCCGGGATGAACTCCTCGAATGCGCCGCGCTGGTACGGGCCATCGGAAGGGGGGAACTGGACCGGCTGGAGATTCCGGAGGCTCCGCTGGACATCCTGGCGCAGCAGATCGTGGCGGAGGCCGCGGCCGAGACCTGGGACGAGGACAAGCTGTTCGAACTGGTGAAGCGGGCCTACCCTTATCGCAACCTGCGCCGCGAGACGTTCGAGGAAGTGGTGGGCATGCTGGCCGAGGGGATTGCCACATCGCGCGGGCGGGGCGGCGCCTTCCTGCATTGGGACCGGGTGAACCGGCGGGTCAAAGGGAGGCGGGGCGCGCGGCTGGCGGCCATCACCTCGGGCGGGGCCATCCCGGACAACGCCAATTACCAGGTGGTGGCCGAACCGGAAGGCACGGTGGTGGGAACGGTGGACGAGGATTTCGCCGTCGAGAGCATGACGGGCGATATCTTCCTGCTGGGCACCACGTCGTGGAAGATCCGGCGGATCGAGGCGGGCCGGGTGCGGGTCGAAGACGCGCGCGGGGCGGTGCCGTCGATCCCCTTCTGGCGGGGAGAAGCGCCGGGGCGCACCGCCGAACTGTCGAAGGAAGTGGCGGAACTGAGGGAGCAGGCAGACGCCGGACTGCTGGTGCGGGAGTGCGGGCTGAAGCCGGCCGATGCGGAACAGGCCATGCTCTACCTGCGGGCCGGCCAGGCCGCGTTGGGGGCCATGCCCGGCCGGCAGACCCTGGTGGCGGAACGTTTCTTCGATGAGGCGGGCGGCATGCAGCTCATCCTGCACGCGCCCTTCGGGGCGCGGGTCAACCGGGCCTGGGGCCTGGCGTTGCGGAAGCGTTTCTGCCGCACCTTCAATCTGGAGCTGCAGGCCGCAGCCACCGACAACGGCATTCTGATCTCGCTCACCGAGCAGCACGCCTTTCCGCTGGAACTGGTGTTTCACTTCCTGAAGGCGGAGAGCGTGGAACACGTGCTGACGCAGGCGCTGCTGGCCGCGCCGATGTTCACCGCGCGCTGGCGCTGGAACCTGTCGCGGGCCCTGGCGGTGCTGCGCTTCACCGGCGGGCGCAAGGTGCCGCCGCCAATCCAGCGGATGAAGTCGGACGACCTGCTGGCGTCGGTGTTTCCGGACCAGGCGGCCTGCGCGGAGAACCTGACGGGTGAAATCCGGGTGCCGGACCACCCGCTGGTTTCGGAGACGATCGCCAACTGCCTTCACGAGGCCATGGATCTGCACGGGCTGAAGGCGCTGCTGGAGGCCATCGCGGAGGGATCGATCCGCACCGTGGCCGTGGACACCGCCGAGCCCTCGCCGTTCTCCCACGAGATCCTGAACTCGAATCCGTTCGCCTACCTCGACGATGCGCCCCTGGAGGAACGGCGCGCGCGGGCGGTTCAGATGCGGCGCACGTTGAGTCCGGAGATGGCCTTCGGGCCGGGCGCGCTGGATCCGGAAGCGATCGCGCGGGTGAACGCGGAAGCCTGGCCTCCGGTGCGGGACGCCGATGAGCTGCACGACGCGCTGCTCACATTGATCGTGCTGCCGCCGGCGGCGGAATGGCAGGGGTGGTTCGACGAGCTGCGGGCCGCGGGCCGGGTCTCGGAACAGCGGGGGTTCTGGACTGCGGCCGAAAAGGCGGAGACGGCGCAGCGGGCGGCGCAGGGGGACGAGGAGGCGGCGACGGCGATGCTGCGCGGCTGGCTGGAATCGACCGTTCCGGTGACGGCTTCGGAGATGGCGGCGCGGCTGGCGCTGCCGCGCTCCCTGGTGGAGACGGCGCTGGCGCGGCTGGAGGGAGACGGCCAGGTGCTGCGCGGGCAGTTCCGTCCGGCGGCGGGAGAGACGGAGTGGGCCAACCGCAGGCTGCTGGCGCGCATCCACCGGCTGACGCTGGGGCGTTTGCGCAACGAGATCGAGCCGGTTTCGACGGCCGACTTCCTGCGGTTCCTGGCGAAATGGCAGCACGCCGCTCCGGGCACGCAACTGCATGGCGTGGACGGAACGCTGCAAGTGATCCGGCAGCTGCAGGGCTGCGAGATCGCGGCGGCGGCCTGGGAACCGGAGGTGCTGGCGCAGCGCGTGGCGCGCTACAACCCGGAGTTCCTGGACCGGCTGTGTCTCTCCGGCGAGGTAATGTGGGGGCGGCTCTCGCCGCATCCGGCGTTTGAGCGCGCGGAGCCCGGCCGGCGGGTGCGCCCGACGCGGGTTGCACCGCTCTCGCTGTTCCTCCGGGAGGATGCCGAGTGGTTGATGGCCGGTCCGGCGCCGGCGGAAGTGGAGCCTTCGCTGTCGCACCCGGCCCGCGAAGTGCTGGAGCAACTCCGGCAGCGAGGGGCTTGCTTCTTCAATGAACTGACGCGGGCGGCGCACCGGCTGGCCAGTGAAGTGGAAGACGCGCTTTGGGAACTGGTGGCGGCGGGGCTGGTGACGGCCGACGGCTTCGAGAATCTTCGCTCGCTGATCGATCCCAAGCGCCGCCGGGGCGAAGGACGCGGGCGCTCGGCGCGCCCGCGCCACGCGGCCGGCCGCTGGGCCTTGCTGCGCAGGCAGCCGAACGGACACCTGCCGGTGGAGGCGTTCGCGAAGCAACTGCTGCTCCGCTGGGGCGTCGTGTTCCGCGACGTTCTCGCCCGGGAGACGCTGTCGCCGCCGTGGCGGGAGTTGCTGCAGGCGCTGCGGCGCATGGAGGATCGCGGCGAGATCCGCGGCGGGCGCTTCGTGGCGGGCTACATGGGCGAGCAGTTCGCGCGTCCGGAAGCCGTGGATCTGCTGCGGGCCGCACGCCGGGCCGAAGACAAAGCCGCCCTGGCGCCGGAGAGAATCCCTCTGTCCCCTTTTTCACTATAATCGACGCATGCTTGCGGAAAGGAGCCCGGAACTCCGGTATGGAACGCCGGGGAAGACCGGCCTGCAGTGCGGGAACGGAGTGCGGGTGGCGGCCCGCATGGAACGGGCGAGGGAGTTGTTTGCATGAGAATACGGCTGGTTCTGCTGTCTCTTGGTTTATGCGCCGGGGTGCTGGCCGCGGAGCGAAAGCCGGCCGCGGGACCGCTGCGGGTGCTGGAGTCGAACCCGCGCTGGTTCACCGACGGATCGGGCAAGGCGGTTTACCTGGCGGGATCGCACACCTGGTACACCTTGCAGGACAACGGCCTCCTGCTGCCGGGCGGGACCGGCAATCCGCCGCCCGCATTCGATTACCAAGGCTACCTCGATTTCATGGAGCGCCACAATCACAACTTCTTCCGGTTGTGGCGCTGGGAGACGCCGCGCTGGACGGACCGCTACACCCAGGGCAGCCTGAAGTACGCGCGGCCGCACCCCTGGCTGCGCACGGGACCGGGGGCGGCCCGGGACGGCGAGCCGAAGTTCGATTTGACGCGCTTCAACGAAGAGTATTTCCAGCGCATGCGCTCGCGGCTGATCGCCGCGCGCGACCGGGGCATCTACGCGGCCGTGATGCTGTTCGAAGGCTGGGAGATCCAGTTCAGCGACGCCTGGGACTGCCATCCCTTCAACGGCGCGAACAACGTCAACGGGGTGGAGGGCGGCGGCCTGGTCTATAACACCCTGGCCGGCGGCGAAATGGGAAAGCGGGTCCTGGCGCTTCAGGAAGCCTATATCCGCAAAGTGGTCGACACGGTAAACGACCTGGACAACGTGCTGTACGAGGTGTGCAACGAAGCGCACGGCGATTCCACCGCCTGGCAATACCACATCATTCCGCTTCATCAGGGATTACGAAAAAGGAAAGCCGAAGCAGCACCCGGTGGGCATGACGTTTCAATACAAGGGCGGGACGAATGCGATCCTGTACAACAGCCCGGCGGACTGGATCTCGCCGAATCCCGGCGACGCCTCCCAGAACTACCAGGAGAACCCGTGCGCTCATTGCACGGCGAAGGTGGTGGTGAGCGACACCGATCACCTGTGGGGCCACACCGGAGGCGACAACCTATGGGTATGGAAGAGCTTCACGCGCGGGCTGAACGTGCTGTTCATGGAGGAACTGCTGCCCTCACCCACGTGGCAGGATTCGGCGCGCGCGGCCATGGGGCAGGCGCTCCGGTACGCGGAGAAGATGAACCTGGCGGTCATGGTCCCGGATGAGAAACTCTCTGCCACCCGGTACTGCCTGGCGGCGCGCGGCCGGGAGTACCTGGTGTTCCAGCACAACAAGGGCGAGTTCACCGTGAACCTGGCGGACGCCCCGGGCACGTTCAGTGTCGAATGGCTGGACATTAACCAGGACCGTACGGTGCCGGGCAAGCCCGTTTCAGGCGGCGCAGTCCGGACGTTCCGTACGCCCTTTCCGGGACCGGCGGCGCTGCACCTGAAGCTGGTGCAGTGAGCCTCAGTACAGGTCCCGCTCGCCCGCGCCCACGGGCTGAGCGGGCGGCTCGCCGGGCAGGCGCAAACGGGTCCGCGCGGAGAACATGCCGCCCCGGGCAGGCACAGCGGGCGCGAAGGCCAGGAAGCCGATGTGCGCCTGCTTCACGTCGTCGTAGATCGCTTCCATTCCGCCGCGCATGAAGTAAGTCTCGTGCCAGAAACCGGTGCCTCCGGAGTTGCGGAGGAAATCCTGCCACCAGGTGCGGTGCGGCTCCGAGCGGGCCCAGCGCTCCATCGACTCGAAATCTTTCCAGTACCAGCGCATTCCCAGGTGAAGCGGAACGAGGCTGTAGATGATGTTGTTCTCGAAATGCAGCAGGCCCTCAGGGCGCGCATCGCCGGCCTTCACGATCTGCGGGCCCAGACCCAGCAGCCTCTTGACGCCTTCCAGTTTGCGCACGCGCATGCCCAGATAGATCACCACCAGGTCGGGATAGGCGCTCAAATCGACTGTGCGCCGCTCAACATTCGACGGCATAGCTATTGCTCCCTCTCTCGGGACTATTGTCCGTTGCGCGGGGGGCTCAACTCAACCCGGG
>JADZAF010000328.1 GCA_020852755.1 Bryobacterales bacterium | reverse complement strand
TAGAATGCCCCTATGACCCGCCGCAGTTTGCTGCTTCTTCCCGCCGCCGGCATGGCCGCGGCGCAGTCGCGTCCGGCGCCGGATCTCTCCGCTCTACCCAACTTCTGCGCGCACGAGCATTGGGGCAGCATTCCGTCGATCGGTTCCGTCCCGGAGGGTTTCCGCGCGGATGTGGAAGCCGGGGCCGCGCCGCGGCGGCGCACCGGCCTGCTGGACCTGGTGCTGGACCCCTACTTCCGCGGCTGGATGACCAGCAGCGGGTCGCTCACCGCGGATCTCGCCAGGCAACTGGAGACGCGCTCCGGCTGGGACGCCTTCTCGCTTCTCCAGCCGTCGATCGCGCAGCACCGCTTCACCGGCGTCTACCAGTGTCTGCGGCGCGGCCTCCTGCGTCTCTACAACCACGACCTTTCACGCCTGGACCGTGCCGCCTTTACCCGCCTCGACGATGCCATCGCCGCCAACTACTCGCGCCACCTGGCCTGGTACCGCAAAGCCATGCGGGCGGCGCGCTTCAGCGAACTGATCCGGCCCGTGCATCCGGAATTCTTCACCCGCAGCGAAAGCGCCGCCGGCGCCGAAGCCGAACTCGCCTTCACCCGCACCGTGCTGCGCATCGACCCCCTGCTGCAGCTGGACAAGCCGGGCTCCAGCCGCCGCGCCGCTCTGGCCGCCATGGCCGGCGTCGAGCCCGCGGACGCGAAAAGCTGGCGCGAGTTCCTCGCCCGCCTCTTCGAGCGCGCGGCGGCCCACTCCGCCGCCGGCATCAAGCAATTGCAGGCCTACCGCCGCGGCCTGGACTTCATCCCGCGTTCCGACTCCGAAATCAGGTGGTCCGGCGGCCGCACCCCCGCCGAAACCCGCGCCTTCGAGGATTGGGTGGTGCACGAATGCTCGAAGCTGGCCCACGAGCGCGGCTGGCCCCACCAGGTGCACACCGGCACGCATAACCTGGCCGAATCCTCCCCGCTGCCCCTGGCCGCGCTGGCGCGCCGCTACCCGCGCATGAAGATCGTCATGATCCACTGCTGGCCGTTCCTCTCCGAGGCCGGGTGGCTGGCCAAGCAGCTTCCCAACGTCTACATCGACACCTGCTGGCAGCCGGTGCTCAATCCCGAGTTCCTGCGGCAATCGCTGCACGCCTGGTGGAATTACGTTCCCGTGCACAAGGTGACGTGCAGCCACGATTCCACCAGCGTCGAGATGGCGGTGGGCTCCTCCCTGTTCACCCGCGAGATTCTATCCGAGGTGCTGCGCGAGCGCGCCCGCGGCTCGGGCGCCGCCGAAAAAGAAGTGCTCCAGGCGGCCGCCGATGTGCTGCACAACAACGCCGCTGCCATCTACGGCGCGGGCCGCCGCCAGGTCTGAGCCGGCGCCCGCTCAGTCCAGTGCGCAGTCCACGCACACGCTGTCGAGCGGCCGCCCGATGGCCTCGGCCAGGTCCTGAATCGTGTTGTACTCCAGCCCTTCCACCCCCAGATACGCGGCACGCTCGGCCTTGCAGGGGATCCGGGGAGCCAGCAATTCGCCTTTGCGCGTGGTCTTGCCCCACCGGCAGTGCGAACGCAGCTCGGGATTGGAAATCCGGAAATGGATCTCCTTCACCCCGGCCTGCCGCAGCTTGGGCGCCAGCTCCATCTGGGCCTGCGTGCCCCTGACAATCGAGTCGTCGCACACCGCCACGACCTTACCCTGGCAATCCTCCCCGCTGGCCAGCAGCTTGATGCGCGCCTCCCGGTCCCGCTGCTTCTGCTCGCGCGGAATGAAGCTCCTGCCGGCGTAGGGGTACTTCAGGAGCAGCTCGTCGTACAGCGGCACCCGGCCGATCCTGCCCGCCATCATCTGCCGGCAGAACTCCTGCTGGTAGCCGATGGCGTGGAAACGCCCGGAGTCGGGAACCGGAATCACAACGTCCGGAATGAAGCCGTTCTCGATGTCCCGGGCCGCCAAAGCCGCTCCCAAACGCTTCCTCACCAGGGAGTCCGGAACGCCTTCGAACACGTTGTTCGGAAAGCCCGTGTACACCCAGTAGAAGCTGCACACCTGGACCCGCGCCTCGGGCAGCCTGCCCACCGTTTCACACTGCCCGCTCTTCAGCCTCACGATCTCGCCCGGCTCCACGTCGCGCACCAGCCGGAAGCCCCGGTTGGCGAAGCCGCCCGATTCCGAGGCCACGGCGGCGGCCCCGTCCTTCAAGCCGATCACCAGCGGCCAGCGTCCCGCCGCGCAGCGCGCCAGGTAAACCCCGTTCTCGGTCAGGACGCACAGGGAAAATGCCCCCTCCACCTGCCGGCTCATTTCCCGGATGCCGCTCACCACGTCGTCGCCCTGCGCCACCAGCATGGTGATGACCTCGATGTCGTCGCCGCGGGGAAAGGTGTGCCCGGAGTTCTTGTAGCGTTCCAGCAGAGCGGCCAGGTTGGTGAGGGTGCCGGAAAAACAGGCCGACATCTTGCCCAGCTTGGAGTCGGTGAAGTGCGGCTCCCGGACCGAACCGCAATAGCCGATGCCTTCGCTCCCCGCCATTCCCTCCATGTCCCGGGTGAAGGTGGCGCGGAACAGGCCGCGGTGGGTGCGGATCTGGAACTGCCCGTCGCGGAAGGTCGAAAGCCCGGAGTACTCCTCGCCCAGATGCTGATGGTAGAAGGTGCCCAGAAAAAGGTCTTCCAGAAAGTCGCCCTGGTACTGGCCGGGACTGATGCTGAGAGCGAATATACCTGGCATGTTGCGAGCCTCCGTCGGGAAAAAAGGATTAAAGAATCGAAGATAGCGCGAACCGGCGCGGCGCCGCCAGCGGGCGCCTGTTGTATACTTGCAGCTTCCGCGTATGAAGACCGTTGAAATACCCGCTGCCGAGCTCAATACCAGACAGTTCATTCAGGACAAAGTCAGGCAAATCGCCGAAACCGTCGGCGACGGGTGCGCCATTACCGCCCTCTCCGGAGGCGTGGATTCGGCCGCCGTCACCGTTTTGGGCCACAAGGCGCTGGGCAAGCGCCTGAAGGCCTACTTCATCGAAAACGGGCTGATGCGCCGGGACGAGGCGCAGACCGTTGCCGCCATCTTCCGCAAGCTGGGGATCCACGTCGAGGTCCTGGACGCGAAGGAGACCTTCTTCTCGGCTCTGGCCGGGCTGCGCGACCCCGAGGAGAAGCGCGAGGCGATCACCCAGTCGTTCTACCACAAGGTCTTCGGCCCGCTGGTCCAGCAGAGCGGCGCCCGCTTCCTGCTCCAGGGGACCATCCTTACCGACATCGAGGAAACCGTGGCCGGCATCAAGCGCCAGCACAACGTGCTGGAGCAGCTCGGCATCGATCCCCGCAAGACCTTCGGCTATACCGTCATCGAGCCCCTGATCGAACTCCGCAAGGACGGCGTGCGGAAGCTGGCCAAGGCCCTGGGCCTGCCCGAGCCGGTCTACCGGCGCATGCCCTTTCCGGGACCCGCCCTGGCCGCGCGCGTGGTGGGTGAAGTCACCCCCGAGCGGGTGGAGCTGGTGCGTGCCGCCACCGCCATCGTGGAGAAAGAGCTGCGCGGCACCAAGACCTTCCAGTACATGGCCATTCTGCATGAGGACCGCTTCCCGGGCATGATCCAGGGCAGGCGCGAGTACGGCATGCAGATCGAGATCCGCTGCTGGCGTTCCCGGGACGCCCGCACCGCCACACCCGCCTGGCTGGCGCCCCGCGTTCTGGAACGCCTGGCCAGGAAGATCACCACCGGCATCCCCGGGGTGGTCAGCGTGACGTACAACATCGCCTCCAAGCCGCCCTCCACCATGGAGGCGGTCTAAGCGCTGGTACCCTTCGATCCGCCATCGTATTGACACTCAGCCGCCCGTTCCCTAGGATGAGAATCCGAAGCGCCGCATGTTCACCCGGAGGCGTTCCGGCCGCCGTCGGGGAATCTTCTCATGCCAGAGCTGGCCGTTGTCGTCCCGACGCTGAACGAGCGGGAGAATATCGTCCCGCTCATCGGCCGGCTCGCCGCCTCTCTGGGGAACATCGACTGGGAACTCATTTTCGTGGATGACGATTCGGCCGACGGCACGGCCGACCTGTGCCGGCGCATCGCGCAGGAGAACCGGCGGGTGCGGGTACTGCAGCGCGTCGGCCGCACCGGCCTGGCCTCGGCTTGCATCGAAGGCATGCTGGCCACCAGCGCTCCCTACATCGCCGTGATGGACGGCGACCTCCAGCACGACGACACGCGCCTGCCGGATATGCTGCGCATGCTGAAGGACGGCTCGCTCGACCTGGTGGTGGGAAGCCGCCACGCGCCCGGCGGCGGCACGGGGGCCTTCTCCGGCGGCCGGCTGCGTCTCAGCAACCTGGGCAAGCGCCTGAGTCAGTTGGTCTCCCGGCATGCCTTGAGCGATCCGATGAGCGGTTTCTTCGTGCTGGACCGCCGCTTCCTGGAGGAAGTGGTGCACCGGCTCTCCGGCATCGGTTTCAAGATCCTGCTGGACCTGGTGGCCTCCAGCCCGCGGCCGGTGCGCCTGGCCGAGGCGCCCTACCGGTTCGGGAGCCGGCTGCACGGGCGCAGCAAGC
>JADZAF010000327.1 GCA_020852755.1 Bryobacterales bacterium | reverse complement strand
GGGGTGGGCGCGGTGATCGCGGTCTCCTTCGCCCGGATCTTCTACCGCAACTCGATCAACCTGGGCCTGCCGCTGCTGACCTCCGCGGAAGCTCCCCTGAACATCGAGGCCGGCGACGAACTGGAGATCGACCTGGCTGCCGGCATCATGCGCAAGGCCGCGACGAACCAGGAATTCAGGGCGGCTCCCCTGGACGTCCGGGCGGTCGAACTGCTCAACGCGGGAGGCCTGATCCCGTACCTGAAGAGAAAGTACAGCGAGTAAACGCCTATGTCGAAGCATCGCATTGCCTGGCTTCCCGGCGACGGGATTGGGCTGGAAGTCTGCGCCGCTGCCCGCATCGTGCTTGACGCGGCCGGTTTTGAAGCCGAGTACCTGCACGGAGACATCGGCTGGGAGTTCTGGAAGAGCGAGGGGGAAGCGCTGCCCCAGCGCACCATCGATCTGCTGCGCACCACCGATTGCGCTTTTTTCGGAGCCATCACCTCAAAGCCGGCCGGCGAAGCGGCGCGCGAGCTGGCGCCGGAACTCCAGCACCGCGGCTTTTCCTACCGCAGCCCCATCGTCCGGATGCGCCAGTTGCTGGACCTGTACATCTGCCTGCGCCCCTGCAAGGCCTTCGCCGGCAATCCGCTCAATTACCGTGACAGTATCGACCTGACCGTCTTCCGGGAGAACACCGAAGGCATGTACATCGGGGTGGAGTTCAATCAGACCCCGGACAGCTTCTACTGCGAGCCCGCCATGGAGCGCATTCCGCGCGAAGCGGCCATATCCGTTCGCAGCATCACGCCGGCCGGCTCCCGGCGCATCGTGCGGGCCGCTTTCGAATTCGCGGCGAGGCACGGCCGCGGCAAGGTGACCGCCGTGCATAAGGCCAACGTGCTGCGGGCCACCTGCGGGGTGTTCCTGGACGCGGCCCGGCAGGTGGCGCGGGAGTATCCCCACATCGCTTTCGACACCGCCAACGTGGACGCCATGTGCATGTGGCTGCTGAAGAACCCGGAGAATTACGACGTCATCGTTACCACCAACCTGTTCGGCGACATCCTCTCCGACCTCTGCGCCCAACTGGTGGGCGGGATGGGCTTCGGCTACAGCGGCAACATCGGCGACCACTACGCGGTCTTCGAACCTACTCACGGCTCGGCGCCCAAGTACGCCGGACAGAACAAGGTGAATCCGATCGCAGCCATCCTGGCAGCCGGAATGATGCTGGAGTGGCTGGGCGAGAAGGAGAAAGCAGCGCGCATCGACCAGGCCGTTGCGCGGGTGATCGCGGAGGGCAAGGTCCGCACCTACGACCTGGGCGGCTCGGACACCGCCACCGCCATGGCGGAGGCGATCGCCGGAACCCTACAATGAAGGCATGGGGCTGGGGCGGCTGCTGATCATTGCCGGGGCGGTGATGATAACCCTGGGCGTTCTGATCAGCCTGGGGCCCTTCGGCCGTCTGCCCGGCGATATCGTCTATCGCGGGCGCAACGTCACTTTTTACTTCCCGCTGATGACCAGCATCCTGCTCAGCCTGGTGCTGACGCTGGTTTTCTGGCTGTTCGGACGGTTCCGTTGATAAACCAATGCCCGCACCCGCGGACGCCGCGGGCACACTCGAAGAGGCAGCCGCCCGGCGCTCTCCCGCTCCCTCCTCACCAGCCGGTCAACGGACAGATTCATCCGTCTTCAGATTGACCTGTCCCCCCACAACCTCCCGCACCTTTGCAACCAGCTGCTGCGGCGTATATGGCTTGTGGATGAAGGCATCCACCGGCTGGCCGGCGAAGCGCATCTCGGCTTCGGCCTGGCTGAAGCCGGTCGAGACAATCACCTGCACACGCGGCCGGATCGAGCGCAGATGTTGTAACGCCTCGTCGCCGCTCATGGACGGCATGGCCATATCGAGCAACACCACCGCAATCCGGTCCCCGGCTTTACGGAACGTCTCCACGGCCGAAAGCCCATCCTCGGCCAGCAGCACCTCGTAGCCGGCCTGCTGCAAAGCCGCCCGTGTCACGTTCCGCACTATTTCTTCGTCGTCCACCACCAGTACGGCGCCCCGGGCGGAGGACGTCGCGGGCCGCGGAGCGAGCGCCTGCGCGGCGACCGGGAGCAGGACCCGGAAGGTGCTGCCCTGCCCCGGCGCCGAAGTTACCCGCACCGCGCCCCGGTGGGCGCGGACAATCCCCGCGACCGCCGCCAGGCCAAGCCCGCGTCCCACGAACTTGGTGGTGTAGAACGGGTCGAAGATCTTCGCCCGGGCCGCTTCATCCATGCCGCAGCCGGTGTCCCGAACCTCGAGATAGACGTGGGGGCCCGGAGCCAGTTCCTCGGAATCCACGAACTCCCGCATACTGCCGGAGTCCACCGTCTCGATCCCGGTGCTGATGCGCACCTCGCCCGGCTGGTCGCCGATGGCCTCGGCGGCGTTGGCCGCCAGGTTCATGGCCAGCTGCTGCAGTTGCGCGGTATCGGCTTCCACCAGCGGAAGATCCCCGGCCAGGTCCATCCGGATCTCGATCTTGCGCGGCACCGACGCGCGGATCAGGCGGCTCATGGCGGAGACGGTCTGCGAGAGGTCCAGCCGCCGGATCAGGAAGCGTCCTTTACCCGCATAGGCCAGCAACTGGCTGGTAAGGTCGGCGGCACGCTGGCAGCCCCGCAGCGCGTCCTGGAGCTGGTCGCGTCCGGGATCCATCGGCGAGAGCGTTTCCAGCGTCAGGCCGATGTTCCCCATGATGCCGGTCAGGAGGTTGTTGAAGTCGTGTGCGATGCCTCCGGCCAGCACTCCCACGCTCTCCATCTTCTGGGCGGCCAGCAACTGGCGCTCCAGGCGCTTGTGCTCCGTCAGATCCACGGCGTAGCAGACCCAGGTGAATTCCGGGCTCTGCTCCAGCGCGGCTGCCCCGATCAGGAACGGCACGCGCTGCCCGTTCCTGACATACTCCTTCTCGAAGGGAGCACACGCGCCCCGCTCGCGCAGTTCCGCCAGAGCCCGCTCGTCCAGGTGGCGCAACTCCGGCGGCGTCGCGGCCAACCAGTCCACCCGCCCGGCCGCCAAATCCTCACGGCTCCACCCGCCCAGCTTCAGGAAGGCATCGTTAGCCTCCACGATTCCCTTCATCGTCGCGATCGCCACGCCGATCAGGTTCGATTCAATCAACCGGTGGAGGCGCGCTTCCATACGGCGCCGCTCCCGCTCGGCCTGCCGGGCTCGCAGCAGGGCCCGCACGGTGGCCAGAAGCACGGCCGGGTCAACCGGTTCTGTCAGATACCCGTCCGCGCCGCCTTCCAGGCCGATGGCGGCGTCGGCCGGTTCCACCGCCGAAGCGGAGACGAGCAGTACCGGAAGGTCCGCCCAGGCGGGCTTCGCCTTGATGCGCCGGCAGACCTCCAGCCCCGACATGTCCGGAAGATTCACGTCCAGAAGCACCAGGTCGAAGGAGCCCGTTTCGAGCAGTTCCAGGGCCTGGGCGCCGCTGCCCGCTTCCCGTACGCGGTAGCCGGCCTGCTTCAGCAGGCGGGTGCGCACGTAGCGGGCTGCCTCCTGATCGTCGATGTTCAGAACGAGCGCTTCAGTCATGCTGCTCCCCCTCCGCCTCCTGGGAACCCTCCTCCCTGCGCGGCGTCGCCAGAGCATGGCTCACCGCCTCAGGGCTCAAATCCTGTTTGGAGAGGATGGCTTCCGCGAATGCCGCCAGCCGGCGCGATTCCTGAGGTTCCAGGACTCTCGATGTCACCACGATCACCGGAATGTCCCGGGTCTGGGGATCCTCCTTCAGTTTCTCCAGGACCTCGAAACCCGAAAGGTCCGGCAGCTTCAGGTCCAGGAAGATCACTTGCGGCTGCCGCTCGACGGCCAGGCGCAGCCCCTCGCGGCCGCCGCCAGCCTCGATCACCAGCCGCCCGGGCAAGGCGCGCCGCAGCAGGTAGCGCGAGGCTTCGTCGTCATCCACGATCAGGATGCGCCGGCGGTCCGGGTTCGTGAATACGGTGAGCTGGTCGACCAGCCAGCGGCGCTCCACCGGTTTGATGCAGTAGGCGTCGGCCCCCAACGCCATGACCTTGCGCCGGTCGTCCACGCCGGTCACCACCAGGACCGGGATCCAGGAGGTGTTCGGATCGCTTTTCAGCTCGGCCAGGAAAACCCAGGCGTCCTCCCCGGGCAGCAGGATGTCGAGCACGATGGCCGACGGGCGCACCGCTTTCATCACCGAGTGGGCCTCCCGGACGGTCCGGACGGGCAGCATCTGAAAGGGGGACCCCTTCAGGAACTTCTCGTAGATAAACGCAGTCTCGGGATTGTCCTCCACCACCAGCACCGGCAGCCGGGACTCATCCAGGGTCACCGCGGCAGCCGGCGTCATCGGCTCCACCGGCTGGTACAGGACCGGGATCGCGGCATGGAAAGTGGACCCGACCCCGGGCCGGCTTTCCACGCGCAGGGAACCTCCCAGCAGCTCCGCCAGCCGTCGCGACAGCGGCAGCCCCAGCCCGGTGCCCTTCACTTTCTTCTGGATGGGATGGTCCAGTTGCGAAAACTCCTGGAAGATGCGTTCCTGGTCCTCGCGGGCGATTCCGATTCCGGTGTCCGACACGCGGAATGTCACCACCTGCTTTTCCGCGTCGAAAGCGGCCGCAACCCGCACCTCGCCGCGTTCGGTGTACTTCAGTGCGTTGGAGATGAAGTTGCGCAGGATCTGCGACACCTTGCCCTCGTCGCTGTACACCGGAGGGATCCCCTGCGGCTCCTCGAAAATCAGCTTGAGATTCTCGTTGATCAGCAGCGGGCGAAGCATACCCCGGAGAGCGCCGAACAGGTTCGCGACTTCGAACTCGGCGGGCCGGATCACGATCTTCCCGGCTTCGACTTTGGCCAGGTCGAGCAGATCGTTCACGAGTTCCGTGAGGTCCTGCGCACCTTTTCGAATCAGCGAGACCTGCTTCTCCTGTTCGGGGGTCAGGTCTCCGTCCGAGCGGCCCAGCAGCAGGCCGGTCAGCGCCGTGATCGAGTTCAGCGGGGTGCGGAACTCGTGGCTCATGTTGGAAAGGAAGCGCGACTTGATTTCGTCGGCTCGACGCAGGTGGTCGGCCTTCTCATCCAGCTCCGCATAGAGGGCGACCACTCCGCGATTGGTATCCTCCAGCTCGGAGTTGAGCAGAGCCAGTTCCTCCTGCCTCTGCCGGAGCTCGTCCAGGGCCGCCAGCAGTTCCTGGTTCTGCTGCTGGATCTCCTGGTAGGGATCGGCCGGGCGGCCCCGGATCAACTCGTCCGCCATGGCCATCAGGCGCTCCGGCCGGAGCAGAGGGGACCCTGGAGGCAGCATCTTTTTCAACACCACGGCGGTGCCCGACCGGCTGCTCCTGATCTCAAACTGGTCCACCAGACGCCGCGCTCCACTGATGCCCAGGCCCAGGCCATTGCCGGAACGCCGCCGTCCGGCCAGGACTTCCTCCAGGTTGGCGATCCCCGCGCCCGCATCGCTGATGCGAATCAGAAAGAGCTGCGGGGCCGCGCCGCCTTCCAGGGAGAACTCCGCCTTGCCGCCTCCCCCGTACTGGTAGGCGTTGCGCGCGATTTCCGAGACTGCCGTGGCCAGGCGCGTCTGGTCGCCCCGTTCCAGCCCCAGCAGAGCAGCCAGTTCACGGGCCCTCTGCCGCGCCAGCACCACGTCCTGTTCGTTCTGGATGGAAACGGTGAGGATTTTGAAGCTCATCTCGCGCGATCCCCGGCCAGCCTGGCCGCCACCACCGTGCTGTCGTCGCGCCCGCGGTTGAAGTCCCTGTACAGGACGCCCGCGACTACCCCCGGATGCCTCCCCGTCAGGCCCGGATACAGTTCCACGTTCCAGTGGGTGGCCAGCCCATCGGAGTGTAGCACCAGCAGAGCTTCGGGAGGAATGGGATAGACGAATTCCTGGATCCGGGCCGCAAAGTGGCCGGCGGTGCCGTTGTGCGAGGCCAGGCGGCGGCTCGCGCCGGGAGCCAGCACGGCCGCCGTGATGTTGCCGAGACCGGCATAGCGGATCAGTCCGTCGCCGCGGTCCGCCTCCAGCAGGGCGACCGCCGCCCCCCGCGTGCCGCGCAGGGCCAGGTGGATGGCCTCCAGGATAGCGGCCGGCGATTCGCCCCGGTGGCGCTGGAAAGTTGCCACGGCCTCCATGGACGCCTCGGCCGCCCGTTCCCCGTGCCCCAGGCCGTCCGCCACCAGAATCTGGGTCCGCTGCCCGTGCTGGCTGGCGTCCCAGTCGTCCCCGCAGGCAGTTTCTCCCCGGCGGGCTATGCGAAGCCCCGCCAGTTCCGGAGAGCCGGAAGATCCTGTGCGGGGCAGCCAGAAGCGGGCCAGGATGGCGGTGCCGTGTCCCGGCAGAGTGTACAGGTCGAAGAAATCCGAGAGGCGGGTCACGGCCCCCAGGCCGGTGCCCGGGCTCCCCGCGGTCGAGAAACCATCGCGGAAAGCCTCGCGGAGGTCGGCGATGCCGGAGCCTTTGTCCAGGGCCAGCAGGTCCAGCCCCGGCCGCGGTCCCCGCAGCGGTCCGGCCACCAGTTCCCCGCCTCCGGCGTGCTTGAAGAGATTGGTAGCCAGTTCGGTGGCCACAATCCCAATCCGCCCGGTTTCGCGCTCGCTGAAGCCCAGCTGGGACGCCAGCGAAACGGCCTGGCGCCTGGCTGCCGCCGCCGCCGTAGCTTCGGTGACGCGCACCGCTATTTCCATCGCGTCATCCGAACCCGTGTGCCCTCGCCAGGGCGCGAGCTGATCTCGAACTCGTTGGAGAGCCGCTTGGCGCCCCCCAGGCCGAGTCCCAGCCCGCCGCCCGTGGAGTAGCCGTCCTTCATGGCCAGTTCGAGGTCCGCGATGCCCGGCCCCTTGTCCTCGAACGTGAGCCGGATCCCCCGCCGGCTCCCGTTATTGACCGCCTCCACCAGCAGCGTGCCTCCTCCCCCGTGGTTGACCGTGTTGCGGGCGATTTCGCTCGCTCCGGTGACGATCTTGGTTTGCTCCACCAGGTTGAAACCGGAACGGATGGCCCACTCCCGCACGAGTTGCCGGATCCGGACCACGTCTTCGGAGGAAGTCACCCGGATGACTTCACTGCGCTCGATATCCATCACCCGGCCTCCGCCCCGCCACCGCCTTCCGCAAGAGGCCCATCCCTTTCTCGACATCTAATGCCGTGCGGACGCCGTGGAGCGGCAGGCCAAGTTCGACCAGGGTAATAGCGACGGCCGGGCGCATTCCGACCACCACGGTCTCCGCATCCAGGATGCGGGACATGGCGGCGATGTTTCCGAGCGTGCGGCCGATAAAGGAATCGACCACGTCCAGCGCCGAGATGTCGATGAGCACGCCCCGCGCGGACGTGTCAACGATTCGCTGGGTCAAGTCGTCCTGAAGCGCCAAAGCCAGGCGGTCGTGCATGTCCACCTGGATGGTAACCAGGAGGAACTCGCCCATCTTCAGAATCGGGATGCGCTCCACGGGCCGCTCCTAGGCGTTCTCGGGCTGGTGCCGGATGAGAGAGTAGCCGCTGCGCTTCAAAGCCAGGGAGAAGGCGTCCGCCATGCTGGCCTTGGTGATGACGTCCCCCAGGCCAACCCCGAGGTGCACGATGGTCTGCGCGATCTGGGGGCGGATGCCGCTGATGATGCAGTCGGCCCCCATCAGGCGGGCGGCCGCTACCGTCTTCAGCAGGTGCTGGGCCACCAGGGTGTCCACCGTCGGGACCCCGGTGATGTCGATGATCGCGATGGCCGCTCCGGTCTCCACAATCTTCTCCAGGAGGCTCTCCATCACCGTCTGGGTCCGCTCGCTGTCCAGGGTGCCGATGAGCGGCAGGGCGAGGATGCCCTCCCACAGCCGGACGACCGGCGTGGACAACTCCATCATCTCGGCCTGCTGGCGCTGGATGATGTCCTCGCGGCCTTTCTGATGGACTTCGGTGGTGTAGAGGCCCAGCGAGTCCAGCAGGCGCGAAGCCATCCAGGTCTCGCCGGCCATCTCCTCGATGTTCTTTGCTTCATCCCGGATGGCGGCGAAGAGCGGCTGCTTGAGAGAGAACACGAAGCCGGCGGTTTCCGACGGCGTATCGCCCTGCCTGGCCCGGCTCACCGACAGTTCCTCGAGCAGGTGGCGCATCTCGTTCCACTCCGGCTTTCCTATGTCGGTCAGGTTCCCGTTCCGGCTCGCCTGGGCCAACTGAACGAGGAACGCCCGGCAGGTCTCCTCCAGGTTGGGCGGTAAGCCTCTCAGGCCCGCGCTCTGCTTCAGCTCTCGCAGCCACTCGGTGAGAATCCCCGCTTCACGGCGCTTCAGAACGTCCGGCAGCTTGCTCATGGGCGCTTTCTCCTGTCGCCTTCGCTATCTGCCGATTGTAATCCGCTTCGCGGGAACCTGCCGGAGCGAAGCGTGCGCTGCTGCACGGCCTTGGTTGCTCGTGTTCAGCGCGCCGCGGCGACGCTCCTGCCGTCTTCCGCCCGGGAGATCAGTCTCTGAGCGCTTCCCGAATCCGTTCGGTCAGCATCTCCACAAAACGGTCGGGCACGAAGCCGTTCAACCGGCTGACCACTTCGCCGCGCTTGTTCAGAATGATGGTCGTGGGAATGGACGAGACCCGCAGGGTTCTCGAAAGGCCGTCCTCGAAGTAGACCTTCCGGCCCCAGTTGTTCTCGCGAAGAAACGGTTCCACCGCCGACCGCTCCTCATCGGTGTTCACGGAAAGAAACACCACCTCGGGACGATCCGCGAACCGGCGCTTCACTTCCTGATAGAGGGGGTGCTGCGTCCGGCAAGGTCCGCACCAGGTAGCCCAGAAATCGAATACGACCGTCTTGCCCCGCAGGCTCTTCAGGTCCAGCCTGTCGCCGTCCAATCCGGACAGGGTGAAATCCAGAAGGCCGGAAGCGTTGGCGTTGGGATCCGATTCCGCCAGCCGCGCCCGCCGCTCCGCCGCCAGGGCACTGGTGCGGTCATAAGCCGCCAGGATGAGATCGCCCAGGCCGGTTTCGGTTCCTTTCAGCTTGCGGTAGAGTTCGCCCAGGCGCGCCCGGTCCGAGGCCCGGTCCAGGTCCGAGGCGGCCGGGTCGGCCATGGCAAACGCTTCCGCATAGTGCCGCACCGCTTCTTCCAGCCGTCCGGCAGCGGCCAGCCAGCGGCCGGCCACGCGGGCCGCTTCAGCGCTCGGGTAAGCCTGGAAAGCGGCCTCCGCCAGACGGATGGCCTCCGCCGTCCGGCCCAGTTGTCCGTGGGCCCGGGCTTGCAGGATCAGCGCCCCGGCCACGCCGCGATCCACCTGCTGCTCCCAGCGCCCCTGGCTCATGCGCCCCGAGGGCTTCTCGGAACGCAGGGCGGACACAAGCTTCTCGGAACGTCGGGCATATTCCAGCGCACGGGCGGCCGAGGCTCGGGTATCCTCCCGGAGCAGGGCCCTGGCCACCCGGTCCAGAATTTCCAGCTCGTCCGGCTCGCGTTCCAGCACCTTCTGGCCGTAGAGCGCGATGCGCCGCTCATCGCCGTTTTCGATGGCCGCTTTCACCAGCGCCCGTTCGATTTCCGCCCGGCGCTCGGTCTTGGGGTATTTCTTCAGATGACTTTCCAGGGCCCGGGAGAACTCGATAGGGCTGGAGCCGGCTTCCGACAGGGCGCGGCCCAGGTCGCGCTCCTCGCTGTCCGCGTCCGCCGGCTGCCCCGTGGCGCAGGCCCCGGCCAGCAGGAGGATGAGCAGAATCTTCACTTGGCCGCCCGAATGGACTCAGCCAGCCCCGCCGCCCTGCTGCGCGCGATATGAAGATAGGTCTCGTTCTTGGCCACCCGGTCCAGCATGGGCAGGAAGTCCTTGTGCGCTACCAGGCGGTTGCGGTCCCGGGAGGCCTCCAGGTTGAGCAACGCCTTCATCACCCCCAGCTTGTCGTACTTCATCGTCCGTTCCAGGTTAATGAAGTTCTGGGCCGTCTCCGCGATGCGCTCGAACCAGTCCTGCAGCGCGCGCGCATCCAGGTCCTGCGAAAAATTGAACTTGACTTCGGAGACTTCCGCCCCGTTCTCCCAGCGGAAGGTCTTCATGCCCATGTTGGCCACCTTGACGGGCGCCTCCAGGGAACGCTTGAAGTACTGAAGTTTCCCGGCCAGTTCGAAGATCTGCCCGGCCTCCGGCTCCGCCAGCCGCAGCTTGACGGGCATGGCGTCGTCGGGCGCTTCCTTGTACTCGATGGCGCCGTGTTTCTCGACCGTGATGGCCACAAAGGCAGGCGTGCTACCCGGAAACGACTTGGAGTAGTAAACCCGCGGAGCATCGGCGGCCATGGCCGCCAGGGGACCCAGTAGGACAAACAGCCACTTCATAGACATTTCTACCGGCGGGGCGTCCGGGTTGCATGGCAGATCGCGACGGCCAGGGCGTCACTGGCGTCCTCGGAGCCGACCGGAGCCTCCAGATGCAGCAGCGACCGGACCATCATCTCCACCTGCTGCTTCTCGGCCCGCCCGTAGCCCACCACGCTGGTCTTAACTTCCAGCGGCGAGTACTCTCCCAGTTCCAGCCCGGCCTCCGCCACTACCAGCAGCGCCACGCCCCTCGCGTGCGCCAGTTTGAGCGCCGTCTTGACATTCGCGGAATAGAAGACTTCCTCCACCGCGGCCGCGGCCGGCGAATACGCCCGGACCACCTGCCGCAACCCCTCGGCAATCTGCAATACCCGCCGCTCCAAAGGCTGGGCCGGCCGGGTAGTGATCACGCCCGCTCCCACCAGGCGGTGTTCCCGCCCGTCACTGTCGATTACGCCGTAGCCGGTGTGCTCGGTGCCGCAATCGATCCCCAGCACGCGAACTGTTTCTCGAGCCACCTTGCTAGTGGGCGAAAGCCTCCATCTCCTTCTCGTCGATGTCGAAGTTCGAATAGACGTTCTGCACGTCGTCGTGCTCTTCCAACGCCTCGCTCAGCCGCAGCATGGAGCCTGCGTTCTTTCCCTCCAACTGCACCAGGTTCTTGGGAAGCATGGCGATTTCGGCCGAGGAACTCTCGATCCTGGCCTTTTGCAGCGCCTCCAGAACCTTCTCATGAGCCTCGGGCGGCGAGACGATCTCCCAGCTCTCGCCGTCGTTGCGCAGGTCCTCTGCGCCGGCATCCAGCACCAGGTCCATCAACTGCTCTTCACTCGCCTTGTCCTGAGGCACCAGGATCTGGCTTTTCCGTTCGAACATCCAGGCCACCGAACCCTGCTCGGCCAGGCTCCCGCCGTTCTTAGAGAACAGATGCCGGATCTCGCTGACGGTGCGGTTGCGGTTGTCGGTCGCCACCTTGACGAGAACCGCCGCGCCGCCGGGCCCGTACCCTTCGAACATCACTTCGTCGATCTGCCCGCCTTCCAGTTCCCCGGTGCCGCGCATGACGGCCTTCTTGATATTGTCCGCGGGCATGCTCACGGCCTTGGCCGCGGCGATAGCGGTTCGCAGGCGGGCGTTGGAATCCGGATCGCCGCCATTCCGGGCGGCGATGGTTATCTCTTTAATGATGCGGGTGAAGGTTTTCCCGCGCTTGGCGTCCAGGGCAGCTTTCTTGTGCTTGATGGTCGCCCACTTTGAATGGCCAGACATTGGAACCTCGAGGTAGGAAGACTTGGGCTGTTTCCAACAGTGAGGATACCAGAATCTCTTCAATCCGCTCAACTTGGGGCTGCCGGAAGGTCGCGTGACTGCAGGCAATGACTCATGGAAATGCGGGCCCACCCAAGCGGATGAGACTCAACGGGCGGCCTGCCGGGCCCGCCACCGCCTTCCGGGCCGCGACCGCCTTCCGACGCACGACCGCCTTCCGACCCGCCACCGCCTTCCTACGCGCGACCGCCTTCCGACCCGCGACCGCCTTCCGACGCGCGACCGCCTTCCGACCCGCGACCGCCTTCCGAACCGGCACCGTCTTCCGACCCGCCACCGCCTTCCGGCCCGCCACCGCCTTCTGAGCCGGCACCGTCTTCCGACCCGCCACCGCCTTCCGGCCCGCCACCG
>JADZAF010000326.1 GCA_020852755.1 Bryobacterales bacterium | reverse complement strand
GACGGAAGTAGGCCCACGTGAACTCTTCGGAGCGGGTCCAACGCAGGGACACCGGCTTGCCGGCTTCCCTGGCCAGACGCGCCGCCTCGATGGCAGCCTCTCCGGTATGCTTTCCGCCGAAGCCGCCACCCATGTCCGGGACGATGACGCGTACCTGCTCCGGCCGCAGGCGGAAGGCTTCGGCCAGGGCCTGGCGCACGCTGAAGGGATTGCTGGTGCCGGTCCAGACCGTCAGCCGGTTGTCGCGCCACTCGGCCACGGCCGCGCGGGGCTCCATGGGGGCGTGCTGCACGCAGGCTACCCGGTAGGTCGCCTGGAGCCGGCGCGAAGCGTTCCGCAGCGCGCTTTCGGCCGAGCCGCGCGATTGCTCCCGCGCGCCGTCCTCCCTGGCGGTCTTCTTCAGATGTTCGAACAAGTCGTCGCTGGAGGGATGGGGCGCCGGCTTCCAGGCGGCCCTGGCCCCGATCGCTTCCACGGCTTTGCGGGCGGCATACGAAGTGGGCGCCGCGCAGCCGATGAAATCGCCGTCCCGGACGACGATCACCCCCGGCATCTTCCCGGCGGCGGATACATCCGCGCGCTCCAGCGATTGCGCATACGAGGGGGCCCGCAGCACCGCCCCGTACAGCATGCCTTCGCGAACGATGTCGGACGGAAAGCGATGGCTCCCGGTAACGATTTCGCGGGCGGCCAGGCGGGTCTGCGGCCGGCCGAGCACCTTCCACTCCCCGGGAGGAGTAAACGCGGCGCCTTCCGGCAAGGCCTTCTTGTAAGCTTCGGAGATTTCCGGTGACCGGGCCAGTTGGGCGTAGCTGAAGGTCCGGCTTCCGCCGCGCTCGCGAACGGTCCCGTTCTCGAGTTGGAGACGGGCGCGGTCCACCTGCCAGCGCCGCGCGGCGGTCTCCAGCAGAAGTTCGCGCGCTGCCGCGGCGGCCCGGCGGACCGGGGGCACGGTGCCCGGAGTGGTCCTGCTGCCCGCCGTAATGCCGTCATTGGGAACCAGGCCGGTATCCGCCATCTGCACGCGCACACGGTCGAGGCCCACTCTCAGCTCTTCGGCAGCGGCCATGGCCAGTTCGGTCCGCGGCCCCTGGCCTTCTTCGACCTTGCCGCTCAGGATGGTGATGGAACCGTCTTCGCCCAGGTGCAGCCGTGCTTCGAGCGTGCCGTCGCCGGCGCCGCGCTGCCCCGGAAGGGGTACCGCGGCCACGATCAGGAGTCCCGCCCCGGCGGCTTCCATGAACCCCCGGCGGGTCAGCTCAAACCGGTAGGCGGGAGGTTCCCGCATCTCGTAGCGTTCCGGCTCCCACTCTTCGGGACGGTGGACAGGATGGGGGTTCATGACCGCGCTCCTTCCGGCTGCGCGCCGGCGGCCCGCTCGATGGCGGCCAGGATGCGCGGGTATCCGCAGCAGCGGCACAGGTTGCCGTCCATCCACTGCACGATCTCCGCCCGGCTGGGATGGGGGTTGCTCTCCAGCAGCGCAACCGCCCGGACGATCATGCCCGGGACGCAGTAGCCGCACTGCATGGCGCCCTCCTCCAGAAACGCCTGCTGGACGCGGTGCAGCCCCCCGCCCTGCGCCAGCCCTTCGATGGTGACGATCGCCCTGCCTTCGGCCTCCCGTACGGGCGTGATGCAGGAAGCGGCCGGCTTGCCGTCCATCAAAACGGTGCAAGTGCGGCACTGCCCTTCCCCGCACCCGTACTTGGTCCCGGTCAGCCCCAGGTCCTCCCGCAGCACGTCCAGCAGCGGGCGTGCGGGATCGGTTTCAATGCGGCGGTCCCTGCCGTTCACCTTGAAACGGAACGTAGCCATGCATGCACCTCCGCGCCTGGACCGCGCCCCGTACACGGAGCGCGGAGCCCATGCTTAGATTGTAGACCGCCGGTTTCGGACGAGAGGGCTTCAGGCACACGCGATACGCGAAACCGGCAGGGAATCCATGACCGGGGCGGATGCTTCGGGAAGGGATGGCGGAGAGGGAGGGATTCGAACCCTCGAAGGCCGTAAAGCCTTAACGGTTTTCGAGACCGCCCGATTCAACCACTCTCGCACCTCTCCGGCGGCTCCTTCATTGTATCAAAAGCACCCCAGGCGCCCTCTTCGGTGAGCCGTGTTACCATAGCCCGGAACGCACGCAGATCACTGCCATGAAGGATCAACTCATTGTGGTCGCCGGAGGAGGCGGCTTCATCGGCGGCGCGCTGGTGGCCGATTTCCGGCGGCGGGGCTACCGGCGGATCCGCTCGGTGGACATCAAGCCTTTCGACGAATGGTACCAGCGCTTCGACAACGTCGAGAACCTCTCCCTGGACCTGAAGAACAAGGACAATTGCGCGATCGCCGCCCGGGACGCGCATGAGATCTACAACCTGGCCGCGGACATGGGCGGCATGGGCTTCATTGAAACGCACAAGACCGAGTGCATGCTCTCCGTGCTGATCAACACCCACCTGCTCATGGCCGCGCGGGAGGGCGGCGTCAACCGCTACTTCTACGCCTCCTCGGCCTGCGTCTACAACGCCGACAAGCAGCGCGACCCGGACAACCCCGGCCTGAAAGAGGAGGACGCCTACCCCGCCCTGGCCGAGGACGGCTACGGCTGGGAGAAGCTGTTCAGCGAGCGCATGTGCCGGCATTTTCGGGAAGACTACGGCATCCGCACCCGCGTGGCCCGCTTTCACAACGTCTACGGGCCGCACGGCACCTGGGACGGAGGACGGGAAAAGGCTCCGGCGGCCATCTGCCGCAAGGTGATCGAAGCCAAGGCCACCGGGCGCCGCCGGATCGAGATCTGGGGCACGGGGCGCCAGACCCGCAGCTTCATGTATATCGACGACTGCATCGAGGGCATCCACCGGATCATGGATTCGAGCATCGAGGAGCCCATCAACCTGGGCTCGAGCGAGATGGTTTCCATCAACGGGCTGGTGGATTTGGTCGAAGAGATCGGCGGAATCGAACTGGAGCGCACCTACGACGTGAAGGCTCCAAAAGGCGTCAATGGCCGCAACAGCGACAACACGCTGATCCGGCGCTACCTGGACTGGGAGCCGAGCCTCCCCCTGCGCACGGGGCTGCAGAGGACTTACGCCTGGATCGAGGGCGAATACACGGCCCGGGAGCGGCTGCGGGCCGCGGACGCCGCGGCGGGCCGGTGAGCCGAAGTGCCGTCTGAAGCCTGGGATTACCTGATCCTGACGGCCTCCAACGCCGCGCAGGCGGAGGCCTACCGGAGCCAGTTGGAGATCCGGCGCCAACTCGGCCTGCTGGGCGACGTGCGCCGGACTCTGGTGGTTCCCGACCCGGAAGGCAGAAGGATCGGCAGCGGCGGCAGCACTTTGGAATGCCTGCAAGCGGTGCTGCGCGGTGAAGCGGACGGCAGGGCGGCGCACGGGGACGCGGAAGCCGTGCTGCGCGGTCTGCGAATCCTGATCGTGCATGCGGGCGGCGATTCCCGCCGGCTGCCCGCCTACGGCCCTTGCGGCAAGATCTTCGTGCCCGTACCCGGCCCAAACCGCGGCGCACTGCCTCTGACGCTGTTCGATCGCCTGGCTCCTGCGTTTCTCGACCTGCCTTCGGGAATCCCCGGCCGCGGCCAGATCGTGATGACTTCCGGAGACGCGCTGATCCGTTTCGATCCCTCCCGGGTGGGATTCACCGAGCCTGGAATCACCGCCCTGGCGGCATACGCCCCGCCCGAGGAGGCCGCCCGCCACGGCGTCTTCTGCCGCGGGAAAGGAAGCCGGGTGCGGCTCTATCTGCAGAAGCCCTCCGAAGAGGAGATGCGCAGGCAGGGAGCCTTGAGCCTTCACGGCCGCGCGGCGCTGGATATAGGCGTCATGAGCCTGGACGCGGCCGCCGCGGCGGTCCTGCTGGCCGCGTTCGACAGCCCCGGCCTGCGCGCCCGGATCGCGGCATCCGGCCTGGATTTCTACCGGGAGATCTGCTGCGCTTTGGGCGAGGAAGCGACCCTGGAGCACTTCGTGCGGGCGGCGCGTTCCGGCGGCTCCCTTTGGGAAGAGGACTCCCTGGCACTGGTCTTCCCGAAACTTCGCGCCATCCCGTTCCACCTCGCGCCGGCGCCCCGGGCGCGTTTCCTGCATTTCGGTTCCACACGTCAACTGATCGCCAGCGGGCTGGCGCTGACCGCCCGGGACCGCGGCGCGGCATCCGCCTCCACCGTACTGGCGCTGAACAACGAGGTTCGCGAGGCAGGCGGCATCGCCGGGCGCGACGCCTGGGTGGAGGGCTGCCGCCTCACCGCGCCGCTGAATCTTGCGGGCAGCAACCTGGCGGCCGGCCTCGACGTGGAGCGGCCCCTGGCCCTGCCGGAGAACGCCTGCCTGGACGTGCTGGAGGGCCGCAAGCACGATGGGGAGCGTGCCTGGTTCGTGCGCTGCTACGGCATCGAGGATGCCTTCAAGGACGCGCGCTTCCATGGGCGGCAGATCGAAGAGTGGCTGGCTTCGGCGGGACTGGACCCGGATGCGGTATGGGACGAGGGCGCGGAGCGGATCCTGTGGAACGCGCGCGTGTTTCCTGCCGAGAGCGATCCGCAAGGCTACCGCCGCTGGATCTGGATGTTCGCGCCGGAACGGGCCACAGACGAAGAGCGGCGCGCCTTTCGCCAGGCCGCCCGCTACAGTTCGGCCGAGATCGCGGTGCTGGCGTGCCAGGAAGCGTTTCATGCCCGCCGCGCGGGAATTCGCGCCGCGGTCGTGCGGCGCTCGCTGGCCGCGCTGTTTCATCCTGCCAGCCCGTTCTCCTCGGACGACCTGGCCTGTGCCGTGCGGAATTCAGAGCGCCCCGAGGAATTCCTGGCCGACCTGCTGTCCCTGGCGCGATCGAACCGCGAGGCGGGCCTGACGAGCGGCGGGCTGGAATCCTTCAGCGCCTGCCGGATTCTGCACTCCGCTGGCGCCGCAGTCCCGCTGGTTTTCGGCAGGGCCGCGCCGCGATTGCCGCGCCCCACACTGGACTGGCTGGCTTCGGTTGACGCGCCGCTCAATGATTCGGAGAGCAGCGGCGCGCCGGGCGAGCGGCTGCGCGCGGCGGCCTTCCAGGAACTGAACCGGGCCATCCTGGCCAGTTCGCTGCACCCGTCCGGACGGCCGCGCAACGTTCTGCGGCCGGATGAAACCGTCTGGGGACGCGCTCCCGCCCGGCTGGAACTGGGCGGCGGATGGACCGACACGCCGCCCTATTCGCTGGAGCATGGCGGCGATGTCACCAACGTGGCGATCAATCTGAACGGCCAGCCGCCCATCCACTGCTACGGCCGTATCATCGGAGAGCCCGTGATCCGGCTGAGCTCGATCGACGGCGGGCTGCACGTGGAGGTCGGCAGCCTGGAGGAACTCCTCGACTATCGCCGGCCGGAGGACCGCTTCGCGCTGACCAAGGCCGCGCTGGCTATCTCCGGCTTCTCACCCCGGACGGGCGGCTGGGGGCCGGGCATCACTTTACGGCGCATGCTGGAGGATTTCGGAGGGGGCATCGAACTCACTACCCTGGTGGGCATCCCGAAGGGCAGCGGCCTGGGGACGTCGAGCATCCTGGGAGCGGTCATCGTGGCTGTGATCCGGCGCATGCTGGGTCGCGGCCTGGACCCGCGCGTGATCTTCCATGAAGTGCTGCGGCTGGAACAGGCACTCACAACGGGGGGCGGATGGCAGGACCAGATCGGCGGCGGCGTGGGTGGCGCCAAGCTTACCAGCACCCGTCCCGGGATGTTTCCCGACCCGCGCATTCACTACGTCCCCGGCGACCTGTTCGATCCGAAGTTGAACGGCGGCTCGACGCTGCTTTACTACACCGGCCTCACCCGCCTGGCGAAGAATATCCTGCACCAGGTGGTGGGCGGCTATCTGAACCGGGACCGCGGCATCATGGCGACGCTGGCCCGGGAGCACGAGGTGGCGCACGCCATCGCCGACGCCATGGGGCGCAAGGACCCGGCCGACTTCGGCCGCCACGTGAATGAAGCCTGGGAGTTGCAGAAGCGTCTGTGCCGCGACGTGACCAACGAATCCATCGAGTGTCTGCTGGCGCGCGCCCGGCCGCACGTGCACGGCATGCGCATTTCGGGTGCGGGCAGCGGCGGCTTCCTGCTGATGATCTGCAAATCGCCCGGCGACGCGGCCAGGGTGCGGGCGGCGCTGGAGCGGCAGCCGCTCAACGAGCGCTCGCGTTTCTTCGATTTCGACATCAACGGCCGCGGGCTGGAAGTGGTCACCTGCTGAGCCGCGCGGCGGCCGCCGGCGGGTTGGAGGCACTGTACCTCAACCCGATCCCGAGCCGCCGGCGGCCCGCACCGTGCTTCAGATCGTTTCCAGCGTCCGCGGGTCGACCGGCCGTTTCTTTTCGGCCGAGAGTTGCCCGGCGAAGTAGATGCGCAGCGAGTTGAGGTTGTCACGGCCGTTGGTAACGGCCGGACGCTTCTCGTGGATGGACTGCATGAACTCGCCCATCATGCCGATGAAGCCGCCGATGGAGGCGCACATGTCGAAGCAGGGCTTTATGAAGACGTGCCGGTTGGTCAGGTCGTCCGGCAGGTTATAGGTGACCCAACCGATCTCCCTGGGCCAGTCGTAGCCGCGCACTTCCACCAGGTCCTTTTCCCAGCGCGAGCTCGGGTTCCAGCGGTGGTTGCCCCGGACGGCTCCCTTCTCGGCCCAGACGCGCAGCGGCGTTTCGTTCCGGAAATTATCCTCGTTGTGATACTCGAAGTAATTGCATACCGCGCCGCTGGAGAACTCGATCTGGTAGAGCGAGGCGTTGTTCCGGTTGGTGCAGTACACGGAAACGGCTTCGCCGCCCGAGAGCCAGCGGATCGAGTCGATGCCGTGGATCTGCCAGGCCATCACCACGCCGTCGGAGCCGAAGCCGAACTTGGGACCCTCGATGGACACATTGGCGAAATGAATGTAGCCCGGCTTTCCGAAGCGGTCCGGACTCAGGAACTGCCTGGTGAGGTAGATGGCCGGATCGAAGCGCAGATTCTGGTTCACGGCATAGGGGATGCCGTGGTCCTCGGCGATCCTGACCATCTCCTCCGCCGTGGCCAGATCGAGCGCCATGGGCTTCTGCATCAGGACCGGCTTGCCCGCCTTGGCCGCGTCCTTGAGAATGCTCACGCGGGCGGCCATGTCGGAGTGGTCCACGGCGCAGTCGATCAGGTCCACGTCGTCCCGCGCCAGCAGCTCGCGGTAGTCCTCGTACACGCAGGGGATCCCGTCGAGCCTGGCCAGTTCGCGGCGGTCCGCGCGGATGTCGGCCGCGGCGGCCACCCGGTAGCCCGCCAGGCGGTATGCGGGCAGCTGCTGCGCCCGGACGATGCCGGCGTATCCGACGATGCCGATGCCGAGGTCCAGTTGATAGGTCTCCAGGGGCGGCCGGAACGGCGGCCACGAGAAATCAGTAAGGTTCCGAGACATAACTCTTCCTGTGTCTACTTGCTGAAAGTCGCCAGCACCACACCGGCGATCATCACCATCACGCCCAGCAGCTTCATGAAGGTGATGGGCTGGACCGGCGAGCCCAGCCAGCCGAAATGGGACATCAGCAGCCCGCCCAGAATCTGGCCGGCCAGCAGGGTGATCATGACGGGCCCGGCGCCCACCTGGGGGATCAGCCAGGCGATGGCGAACACCAGGCAGGCGCCCAGCACGCCGGCCGTCAGCAGGACGGGGTGCACGCTCTTGAGGGGGGCGAGGGCGCTGCTGGTCCAGCCGGTCATGCCGATCGCCACGGCCGCCAGCGCGCCGATACACCAGAACAGCGCGTTGCCCACCCGGGGGTTGTTCAACACCGCCCCGACTTTGCCGTTCATGGCCAGGTGGATGGCCAGCACCGCGCCCAGAAACATCGTCAGCAGGTAAAGATGTACTTTCATTTCGGTTCTTCCCTTTCGGATTGATGAGAACTCAACGCCCGTTTCATTCCGGCGGCCCGGACTTCCGCAACCAGTACTAGATCATATCCGCGCGTCCGCCGGTCTGCCAAGCCTTACAGCGGTGGCGCGGAGCAGGCGCTGCACGGCCAGGCCGTGCAGCAGATCGGGGATGAAGGCATCCGCATCCGCTCCCCCGAAAAACAGGTAGTGGGCGTGCACAAGGGAACGCAGCCAGCCGCCGGTTGTATTGGCCCCGGGAAAGGCGCTGGCCGGCAGGTACTCGCCGCCGCAGGGGGTAGCGTTCCAGGTGCGCGAGAGGCGGACGGCGCTTTCCAGCACGTCGGGGCGGTCGCCCGAGAAACGAAACGCTCCGAGCGTGCCGCGAATTTCCAGGTCCAGCGATTCGGCCGCGCCCGCCGAAACGCGGCTGGCCACCACGCTGCCCGCCGCTCCGCTTCCGCGATGCTCCAGCAGAGCCGAGGTGCAAAGATCCGAGTCTTCCGGCACGTCGTCAAAACGGCCCGACTGCCGCGCGGCCACGACTTCCAGGTCGGTCCCCAGGAAAGCGGCCAGCAGGCTGAAGGCGTGGCTGCCCAGGTCGGAGAGCGCGCCGCCGGCGGGTGTGGGCTGCAAGCGGGACCGGCGGGCGTCGCGGTAGGCGCGGTCGAGGTAGCCGTCATGCAGGTAGCGGGCTTCGAAGTGCACCGGGTCGCCGAACTCTCCCCGCCGCCACATCTTCAGCGCCCGGCGCGCGGCCGGCATTTGCAGGTACTGGAAGCCGGTCTGGACCGCGACCCCGTCCGGAACCGCCGCCTGTTCGATGCGCCCTTCCTCCGCGGCGCTGATGCACACCGGCTTCTCCAGGTAGATCCGGCGAATGCCGGGCATGCGCAGCGCCGCGCACAGCTGCCCGCAGTGCGATTCGTTGGGCCCGGCGATAAAGAGCGTGTCGATGTCGTCCCGCCGCCACAACTCGTCCAATTCCACCGCTTCGGAGAAGCCGAAGCGCGCGGCGAAAGCGGCAGCCTTGTCCCGGGTGCGGGAGGCGACCGCCACGCGAACCCGTTCCGGAACGCCGGCGTAGTAGTAAGGCAGCGCTGCCAGGGCGTAGGCGTGCGCGCGGGCAATGGCTCCCGCCCCGGCGAAAGCGATGCGGCAGGGCGCGCTCATGGACGCTTCTTGGGAGCGGCTTTGCCGTCCAGCCGCTTGGGAGCCGCATCCCATTTCGTCCACGGCGCCCAGTCGGGGTAGGTCTCTTCGGGCGGCAGCATGCTGGGCACCCGGGGCGAGGGCATGCTGCCCTTGTTGTAGAAAACGAACAGGCCGCTCTTGCCGGCGCAAACCACGTCGTTGCGGCCGTCGCGGTCCATGTCGGCGACGTTTACCTTCATGCCGATGCCGATGGCGCCGGTGGGTGGAGCGTTCATGCTGAAGAACTCCGGATACCAGGGGGTGTGGTTGTAGGAGAGCACATGCCGGACGAACCTGCCGCCCTGGATGTCGTACCAGAAGACGAACAGCGGCTCGAACTCGCCGACGTCCCGGCCATGGTGGGGGAACAGGCGCTTGCCGGTGACCAGGTCGGGTTTGCCGTCGCCGTTCAGATCGCCCAGCGCCATGGTGTGGAACCCGCCGAAATCGCGCTCCACCCAGTGTTCGACGAAGCTGCGCTGGCCGCCCGCGGCCTTCTGCTCCAGCCAGGCCAGTCCGTGGGCGTGGGCGTTGCCGATGATGATGTCGGCGCGGCCGTCTTCGTTCACGTCATGCACCAGGATGGGGTGAGAGGCCGCGCCCTGAAACTTGTAGTCGGCGTGAAAGGTCCAGGCCTGTTCCGCGGGCCTGGGCGGGGCTTCGTACCATCCCACCGGGGTGACGATGTCGGTGCGGCCGTCGCCGTTGATGTCCCCGAGCCCGTTGCCGTGCACCTCGCCCTGAGTGCCGATGACGTGCTCCTTCATCCAGGGGGCGCGGTCGAGGTGCTCCAGCCAGGTCATGCCCTGCCCGGGCGCCAGGGCCCAGTGGTTTACCAGGATGTCGTCGTCGCCGTCGCCGTCAATGTCGCCGTGAATCACGCCTTCGTTGTTCTTCGCGGAATGGATGCGGGCGGCTTTCCAGGGAACACCCTTCCTGCCCGGGTTCTCATACCAGAAAACGCCGCGCATGAACATCCAGCCCGAGGCCACCACGTCCGGCCGCCCGTCGCGGTTGACGTCCATGGAGAACTCGCTGTTGTTGTCCGTCTCGGGGCCGTTGCGGTCGGCGCCCTCGCGGAAGCTGGAATGCCTGACCCAGCGGCCGGCCTGGTTCTCATACCAGTTCTTGCCGGCGGCGATGTCGAGGTCGCCGTCGCCGTCCGCGTCAAGCACGGAGGCGCACTCGGAAAAAGGCCCGTACCAGAAGGTGTGCCGGGCAGGATTGTGGACCGGTCCATCCACCCGGACAGGGATCATGAGCGGCTCGGCGGCGGCGAGCAGAACCGTTCCGAGGAAGACGAGAATCGCGCGGCGCAAATAAGGCAGCATGGCAGACTCCAGAGTCCGTTATCTTATAGGATGCGGCAGGGAGATGAAAACGCCACCCAGGGATGGGGCGCGGTCCCGGCCGGCCCGAAAACCACCCGGCATCAGGAGAACAGCATCATGGATTACAGCTACGAAGACATAGCCAGGATGATCGACCACTCGCTGCTGAATCCCACGCTCACCGTGGACGATCTGGAGAAAGGCATCCGGCTCGCCCTCACCTACAACACCGGCAGCGTCTGTATCCTGCCCTACTACCTGCGCCGCTGCGCCGATCTGCTGGCGGGCAGCCTGGTGATGGCCAGCACCACCATCGGTTTTCCGCACGGCGGTCACACCACCGCGATCAAGCTGGCCGAGGCCCGGCAAGCCCTGGCCGACGGCGGCCAGGAACTCGACATGGTGGTGAACATCAGTAAAGTGCTGAGCGGCGACTGGGACTACGTGCGGGACGACATCCACGCGGTTGTGGACATCACTCACGAGGCCGGCGAGCGGGTGAAGGTGATCTTCGAAAACTGCTACCTGAACGACGACCAGAAGATACGGCTCTGCGAGATCTGCGGCGAGCTGGGCGCCGACTGGGTGAAGACCTCCACCGGGTACGGATCGGGCGGCGCCACCATTCCGGACCTGCAGCTGATGCGCCGGCACAGCCCGGCGCAGGTGCAGGTGAAGGCGGCCGGCGGAATCCGCGACCTGGATGCCCTGCTGCGGGTGCGTTCCATCGGAGTGACCCGGGTGGGCGCCACGCGCACGGCCGGCATGCTGGAGGAGTGCCGCAGACGGCTGGGGCTGCAACCTCTGGGCGAACAGGCCGGTTCCAGTGTGGCAGGATACTGATTGATGATGACACTCGGTTTTGTCAGTGCGATTCTTGCGGACCTGACGCTCGACGACGTGGTGTGCCTGGCCTCCTCCGCCCGCTTCGATTGCGTGGAACTGATGTGCTGGCCGAGAGGGAAAGCCGAACGGCGCTACGCCGGGGTGACCCACCTGGACGTGTCGGCCTTCAGCCCGGGCGAAGCGGAACGGACCCGGGAGAAAGTGGCGGCCGCCGGAGTGGCCATCAGCGGCCTGGGCTACTATCCCAACCCGCTGGCCCCCGACCCGGACGAGGCCAAGGTGGCTGTCGATCATCTGCGCAAGGTGATCCAGGCGGCGCGGGCCCTGGAGGTCAGGGTGGTGAACACTTTCATCGGTCGGGACTGGACGCGCAGCGTGGAAGAGAACTGGCCCCGCTTCCTGAAAGTGTGGCGGCCCCTGGTCCGCTTCGCCGCCGACCAGGGAGTGCGCATCGCCATCGAGAACTGCCCGATGCTCTTCACCCGGGACGAGTGGCCGGGAGGCAAGAACCTGGCCATCTCGCCAGCCATCTGGCGGCGCATGTTCAGCGACATCCCCGACGAGAATTTCGGATTGAACTTCGACCCGTCGCACTGCATCTGGCAGCGCATGGACTATTTGAAACCGCTGCGGGAATTCGCCGGCCGCATTTTCCATGTGCACGCCAAGGACGTACGGCTGGACCAGGAGCGGCTCGACCAGGTGGGCATCCTGGCGCATCCCCTGGAATATCATTCGCCCAAGCTGCCGGGCCTGGGCGACGTCGACTGGGGCCGTTTCTTCTCGGTCCTGACGGAAACCGGCTACCGCGGTGCGGTTTGCGTGGAAGTGGAAGACCGCGCCTACGAAAGTACTTTGGAAGATCGCAAGGCGGCCCTGCGGCAAAGCGGACGCTATCTGCGGCAGTTCCTGCCGTGACGGAAAACTGGTGAGAGGAGACCGAATCATGTTCCTGAAGAACGCAATGCTGGCGCTGGTCCTGGCCGGTTCCTGCCTGGGCGCCGGTTGGGAGCGCCTGTTTGACGGCAAAAGCCTGGATGGCTGGACGGTTCATAGCGGCACGGCCACCTACAAGGTGGAGAACAAGACCATCGTCGGGACCACCGTGCTGGGCAGCCCCAACACGTTCCTGTGCACCAACAGGGAGTATGGCGACTTCATCCTGGACTTCGAGGTGAAGGTGGACTCCGAACTGAATTCCGGGGTGCAATTCCGCAGCCTGATCGCGGGCCCCAACACCGTGCTGAAAGTCGTGCAGAACGGGAAGGAAATCGAGCGCAAGCTGCCCCCGGACCGCGTGTACGGATACCAGGTGGAGATCGCCGCCAACAGCAAGGACGCCGGAAACGTCTATGACGAAGCGCGCCGGGCCGTCTTTCTGGACGACTTCAGCGGCAAGCCGGCCGCTCAGAAGGCCTTCAAGGACGGCAAGTGGAACAAGTACCGGGTGGAGTGCAAGGGCGATTCCATCAGGACCTGGGTGAACGGCGTGCCGGCGGCCGACTTCCGTGATTCCATGACCACGCGCGGCATCATCGGGCTGCAGGTGCACCAGGTGCCGAAAGAGAAGTACAAGCCCTACCAGGTGCGCTGGCGCAACCTGCGGATCCGGGAACTGTAGGAGCCGGAGCGCCATGTCCGCGATAACCCGCCGCAGCTTTCTCGGCGCGCCGCTGGCGCTTGCCCTGGCGCCCCAGGCCGCCCGCAGCGGCAGTCCCACCCGCATCTATTCGGTCTTCTTCAGCGTGGCGCCGTCGGAAGACGACACCGGCCTGCGACCCATACCGCACGAGGAGATTGTCCGGCGCCTGGAGAAAGCGTGTCCGGGCGTGGAGTTCACGGTGCGGGACCTGACCCGGGACGCCCAGATGGCGGCGGTGCTCAACGAGGCCCGGGATCTGAAGCGGCTGAACTACGACGGGGTCATCGTGTACGGATGGCCCCGCGACTACGATCTGCTGAGAACCGGGCTGCCGACCATCAACGTCGCGGTTCTGAACGACTTCATGAACATCCCCTACCCGGTGTTCCGGCAGAACCGCACGGTCGGCGCCATGCTGGACCCCTGGCGGTTCTGCGCCGACCCGGCCGTGTCCGAGCGGATGTTCCAGGACCTGGCGGCGCAGATCAAACTGATCGGGATGCTGAAACGCATGAAGAGCGAGCACATCCTGACCGTGACCGACTCAAAGTACGTCAACGTCTTCTACGGCGATCTTCTCAAGAGCCCGCCCGCCCGCTACAACGAGACCATGCTGGCGGCCATCGATCAGACCTTCGGAACGAAAGTCACGCGCATCGGCAGCAAGGAGGTGACCGAGGACAAGGACATACAGAACCTCTGGCACAACGACAGCCGGGAAGCGAAGCAGATCGCGCAGCGCTGGATCCGGGCCGCGCAGAAGATGACCTACACCATCGAGCCGGAGATCGTGCGCTCGGCCAAGCTGTATCTCGCGATGAAGATGCTGATGGAGAAGCACGGCGCCACGGCCATGGCCTTCCATATCCGGGCGCTGGTGAAGGACGCGCGCCCCGAGGACATGGTTTTTCCGGCCCTGGCGGTGTCCGAGTTCCAGTTGCACAACACGGTGGCCAAGTGCCAGTCGCACCTCAATATCCTGTTGTCGGAGATGATGCTGCAGTATGCCTACGGGCGCCCCAGCATGTTGGGCGACTACTCGGTGGACACCTACAACAACACCTCCTGCGTGCAGCACTGCGAGGGGCCCTGGAATCCCTGGGGCGACCGGCGGCGAACGCCGTACATTCTCACGGACCATCGCGAGCGGCGGGTGCGGGCGCGCAACGCGACCGGCGTGGGCGGGGCTTCGTGGGTGCTCTATCCGGCCGGCGAGCCGGTCACTATGTGGCAGATCGAGGTACTGAACAAGGAGATCCTGGTACATACCGGCAAGACCGTCCACATGCTGGCGGGCCCGGTGAAGTACCGGGACCATCTTTGGGAAATGATGTGAAGGACCAAGATCGTGGCATCGGTCGATGCCAAAAAGGTGATTCGATACGTGTATCCCGACAAGTACGGCGTACACCGCTGCGCCACCTTCGGCGACTTCCGGGAACGCCTTAAGGATGCGGCCGCGTTCATCGGATACACGCTGGTCGAGGAGGATGTGTAGGCGGGACGTCAGTCAGCGAAAACATTCCGAGCCACAGCCGTTCCGGGTTGCATAACCCGTGCCGGAAACTCGGTACAATCGTGGCTATGCAGCAGTCTCGCCGTGATCTTCTGCAAGCATCGTTGCTGGCCGCCTCCGCGGCGCGTTTCTCGCCCGCGCGGGCCGCAGTCTCCAAACTGGGAATTCCCGGACCGTATCCCGGCCGGGTCATCGCGGTTCAACATCCGGGTTCGATCGTTTCCGGCGCCTACCAGGCCGAGCCTGTCAGGAACATGATGCACAAAGGCATGATGGAACTGACCGGCGCGCCCGGCTGGCCGGACGCCTGGCGGGTCTTCTTCGAACCCAGCGATGTCGTGGGCATCAAGGTGTGCCCGGTCGGCGGCGCGCGCATGAGCTCTGACGCGACTGTGCTCCATCAGATCGTGGACGGGTTGAAGCAGGCCGGCGTCAAGCCGGGCAACATCGTGGTCTTCAACCGCTACCGCCGCGAGATGTTCGATGCCCGCATCAACCGGTGGCTGCCGGAAGGAGTCCGCATCGCCTGGTCCGCCGAGGCGTACGAAGAGGTCCAACAGAACATCAACGGCTACGACCCCGACGTGTACGTGGACATGGCGCTTTGCCTTCCCGGCCAGAACCCCAGCGATGAGCACGTGCGCCGCTCCTATGCGAGCCTGGTTCTGACCAAGCAGATCAACAAATTCGTCAACCTGCCGGTGGTGAAACACCACCAGTCGGCGGGCATCACCATCACGCTCAAGAACATGTCGCACGGCCTGGTCAACAACGTGCGGCGCAGCCACGTGACGCCGACGGCCAATGCCTGCGGCACCTTCATCCCCGCGGTGGTGAACCTGCCGGTGATCCGCCAGAAGGCCGTCCTGCACATTGTGGACGGCATCAAAGCGCAGTACCACGGCGGTCCCGGCGGCCGGCCCAAGTACCAGTGGGAACACAAGACCATGTACTTTGGAACCGACCCCGTCGCGCTGGACAAGGTCGGGTGGAAAGTGCTGGACGACAAGCGCAAGGAAGTGGGCATGGCCTCCATCGCGCTCTCCAAGCCCGATGCCGACAGCCATTGGTTCAACTGCCAGGTGGAACACGTCGAACTTGCCGGATTGCTGGGCCTGGGCGTGTTCGACGACGCCAAGATCGAGGTGAAGCGCTTCGACCTGGCCTGACGGCGCGTCTCAAGCCATGGCCAGGATTTTGTCGGTCAGGGCGGACAGTTTCTTCAGCTGATCCGGGTCGCCGGCGTCGCGGCCGTATTCCGGAGCGATGAAGCCGCGATAGCCGGTCCGGGCCAGCGCGGCCATGGTTTCCTTCCAGTCCACGTCGCCCTCCAGCAGGCCTACGAAACGGCCCTGCTCGGCGCGGGACGAAAGCTTGTAGTCCTTCAGGTGGACATTCCTGATGCGGCCGCCGAGGGTCAGGATCCAATCCTGCGGGTAGCCGAACTGCATCACGTTGCCGATGTCGAAGAAACTCTGCAGCCAGGGGCTGCGGAACTGGTCGACGAAGGAGCGCATTTCCAGCGGGCTCACCAGGAACTTGTTCCAGACGTTCTCCGGACCGAGGATCACCTTGGCGCGCGCCGCCGCCGGCAGAAGCTGCTTCAGTTCCGCGGTGACGCGTTCCCAGGTCTCCTGGTAGCCCACCTGGAATTTCGCACCGGAACCCAGCCGGCCGGGCACCAGCAGCAAAGCGGGGCAGGAGAGGTGGGCGGCGAACTCGATGGCCCTGGCGATGGCCGCCCGGCCCTGGGCGCGCACTTCCGGCGAGGCGTGGTTCAGGGGATGGTCTCCCAAGCCTTCCGATACCCACAGCGCGCTGATCGCCACTCCGGCCTTGCGGGCGTCATCTCCCACGCGCTTCACCTCGTCGGCGCTGGAGGCCAGCTTGACTTCTTCGCCCAGCCGGATTTCGATCCCTTCAAAGCCGGCGTTGCGGGTTTCGCGGAAGCGCTCCGCGGGAGGCATGGCGGGGGGAAAGATGATTGAGCAGATGCTCTTCTTCCAGGCGCCGGCGGCGGCAGGGACGGCTGCGGCCGCGCTCAGGGCGGTGAATTCGCGTCGGGTCATAACGGTCCTTCCATGCTACAGAATAGCCGCCCGGAGATACACTGGGATTGGGCAATCATGAAACGCCGCCTCTTTTTGCTGTACGCCGCCGGACCGGTTCTGGTCCTGGCGAAGCAAGGGAGATCGAAAGGAAAGCGCGGCCGCGCCGCAGTCCGTTTCCAGGAAGCGGAGATCCGCGTCATCCTGGACTATTACCGTACGGATGGCGGGCTCCCGCCGGGCCTGGCAAAGCGCGCCGGCGATCTTCCCCCGGGACTCGAGACGCAATTGCGGCGCAACGGCCGGCTGCCGCCGGGACTCGAGAAGAAGCTGGTTCCCTTCCCGGACGGCCTGTCGAGCCGCCTGGGACCCCTGCCGGCCGGCTACAGCCGGGTCACCCTGGGCACGAAGGCACTGCTGATCCTGACGGCAACCCGAACGGTTCTGGACATCATCGACCTGGCGAGCCGCTGAAGCCAGCATCCCCCCAGCGGGGGCCGCGTGCCAAACCAGGCGTCCACCGGTACGCGGTCACTGCTGCGGCGCGGTAAGGGCTTCCCAGACAGCCTGTGCCAGGCCGGCTCCGAATTCCAGGCGGTCCTCCACCCTGGGCAGGCGGCCCAGTTTGGAGTTGTACTCCACCATCTGCTCCATCAGAAGGGCGGGGATCCCGCGGTCACGATACAGGCCCTGGTTGACGGTCATGCGGCCCGGTTTGCCCGGCGTCGTCGAGACACCGGACCGCCGGAGAGGCGAAGTGGGGTTGAAGCTGGTCTTTAGGGTAAGCAGCCGGAAAAGGCGCTCGGCCGTCGGAACGGCTTCCGGCGGCAGCGACCCTTCCAGGTACTCGGCGCTCTCGGTGTTATGGAAGGCGATGAACAGGTCAATGCGGCCGCCTTTGTCTACCCAGCCGAGAATGGCGCTGCGCTGGGCCGCGATCTCGGGCATGCGCCGCGGATCCACCGCATCCCAATTCCGGTTGAGGTCGTAGCCGTGAGCGTTGAAGCGCACGCCGCCGCGGGCCACGCCGTCGGGATCCGCCAGCGGAATGATCTTGAAGATCACCTGGTCGCGAATCTTCGCGGCCGCCGGATCGTCAGACAAGAGAAAACGCAGCAAACCCTCGCAGACGTGCGATGTCGGCGCTTCCCAGGCGTGCTGCCGGAACATCAGCCAGACCACTTTCTTGCCCGCCGGGGGGATTGCCGGGTTGGTCACGGTCAGCAGCAGAATGTCCCGCCGCTGCACCGTCCGGCCGATGACCTGCTTTTCCAGGTATGGCTTGCCGTTCATCTCCGCGAGCAGCCGCCGCAGGCGCTGGTTGGTGTACGGCGGAACGTGAGCGATCCACATGCGCCCGCGTTCGGGAACGAGTTTCAACCGCAGCCGCACCTCTTTTTCGTCCCACTCGACGTTTGCATCAGTGAAGTGCTCCCACCTCTGGCGGTCGTAGCTGTAGACCGGCCGGCTGCCCTTGGTCACCGAGTGGCTTCCGGGGCGATAGTTGTACTCGCCCGCGAGGTTGACGAGGTCGACGACGATCTCGGACTGCGGCAGGCCGTCGAGTTGAAAGTAGTACCAGTTGGCCTGGCGGTTGCGCTTGTCCTGGTCGGATTCGCCCTCCACGCTGCAGCGCAGGTGAACCGGCGAGAGGTGCTCGACTTTGCCGAGGCTGCCCGCCTCGAACTGGGTCGACACGGCGATGGCCGCAAGAAACAGGCTCAGCATCGAACCGCATCATAACGCATCCGGTTGCCGCGCGCGTTCGGGATCGCATAGCATGGCGGTCATGCCAGTGAGAATAGGGATCATCGGCTCGGGATTCGAGGCGGACCTGCACGCCGCTGCCATCCGCATGGCGCCGGATGAAGCGGAGCTGGCGGCGGTAGCCTCGCCCACCCCCGGAAACGCCGCCGCGCTGGCCGGCCGGCACGCCATACCCCGGGTGTTCACCGACTATCGCGAAATGCTCTGTGAGAAGGACCTCCAGATGGTGACCATCGCGGCGCCCAACCATCTGCATGCGCGCATGACGCTGGATTGCGCGCGGGCGGGCAAACACGTGGTCTGCGAGAAGCCCCTGGCGATGAACCTGGAGGAAGCCGATGAGATGCTGGAAACCTGCGAGCGGCAAGGCGTGCTGCTGCTCTACGCCGAGGAGTTGTTCTTCACTCCGAAATACGTCAAGGCCAAGGAGATGGCCGACCAGGGCGCTTTCGGCAAGGTCTACCTGGTGAAGCAGAGCGAGAAGCACTTCGGCCCGCACGCCGACTGGTTCTGGGACGTGGACCGCTCCGGGGGCGGCGTCTTCATGGACATGGGATGCCACGGCATCGCCTTCTGCTACTGGTTTCTGGACCGTTCTCCGATCCGCAGCGTGTACTGCCAGATGTCCACCCAGGTCCATGGCGGCCGGACGCGCGGCGAGGATGAATCGCTCTGCATCCTGGAATTCGAAAACGGTGCCACCGGGCTGGTGGAGAACAGTTGGGCCAGGCGTGGCGGCATGGACGACCGGGTGGAGATTTTCGGCGAGGGCGGGGTGACTTACGCCAACCTGCACATGGGCAACGCCCTGCCGACCTACCGCGAATACGGATACGGCTACGCGGTGGAAAAGGCGCCGGGCACCAAAGGCTGGAGCTACCCGGTCTTCGAAGAGCTATGGAATTACGGCTTCCCGCAGGAAATGCGCCATTTCGCGCGCTGCGCGACCGGCAAGGAGGAACCGCGCGCCACCGGCCGGGACGGCCGGGTGGTGATGGAAGCGCTCTATGCGGGTTACGCCTCGGCGGGCAGGGGCAGGAAGATCGAGCTGCCTTTCGGTCCGGCCCGGGTCCGTAAACCCATCGATCTGTGGCGGGCCTGAATTAGCGCCGCGCGAGCCGCATCTGTTATACCGGGAAGGTTGATGCTTTCCGGTTACCCCAGTTTCACCCCCCTGGTTCACGATCCTCACTGGCAAACCATCCTGGCCCATTTCTGGCCCCGCCGGCTCGACACGCGGCGCTTTCCCGCCCGGGCTCGCTACATCGAGACGGAGCCTGGTGTGCAAGTGCTGGTGAAATCGCACCGGCCGCACGGGCGGCCGCGCGGCGAACTGGTTCTGGTGCACGGGATGGAGAGCTCGTCGGAAGCGAGCTATATGCTCGGGATGGCGCAGGCGGCGCTCGCCTCCGGATACGCCGTTCATCGCTTCAACATACGAAGCTGCGGAGGCACCGAGCGCCTGTGCCCGAATCTGTACCACGGGGGATTGACGGCCGATCTGCGGCGCGTCCTGGAAACGCTCGGCCGCCCGGCTTTCGTGACCGGCTATTCCCTGGGCGGAAACATCGTTTTGAAGCTGGCCGGGGAACTGGGAGAGCGGGGCGCGGAACTGATGGCGGGCATCTGCGCCGTTTCAGCCCCCATCGACCTGCTGGCCTGCGCCGCCCGGCTGGGCAGCCGGGAAAACCGCCTCTACGAACGCCGTTTCGTGCGGAAGCTGGGAAAGAAGGTGGAAGGGACCGGGCGGTTCCCGCACTGCCGCGCCTCCCGCCTGCGCTCGGTTCGGGACCTGGACGAGCAGTACACGGCCGTGCTGTGGGGCTTTCGCGGCGCCTCGGACTACTACCAGTCGCAATCGTCGCAGCACTACCTGGCGGATATCCGCGTGCGCACGCTGATGCTGCAGGCGCGCGACGATCCCATCATCCCGTTCGAGAGCTTCCGTCACCCGGCCATCCGGGAGAACCGCTTGATTACGATGCTGGCGGCGGAGCACGGCGGCCACCTGGGTTTTCTCTCCCGCCGCCTGCTGCCCCTTCCGGGCGGCGCCACCCGGTTCTGGAGCGAGGCGGTGCTTCTGCAGTGGATGAGCAGCGGGGCCTGACGGACCGGCGGCTCACGCCTGGCCTGCCGTCTGCCTGGCGCCTGCGTCCCGGAGGTTCCGCCGCGCGCCACGCGGATACCGTTCCGGATATACTCGTCTTGTTACCGGATGCAGTCGAACGCCTCGTTTTGGGAAGCCGTCTGTGTTGCCGGCGGGTCGCTGCGCTCCAGCAAGATGCGCAGTTTCCTGACGCTTCTCGGCATCATTCTGGCCACCACCACCCTGATCGCGGTGATGTCCGTGATCGAGGGCATGGACCGCTACGTGGCCCAGAACATCTCCGACATGGGGGTAGACGGCTTCCGTGTGCGCCGGGCGGTGATGATCGGGCAGTTCAACCCCAAGAAGTGGCTCGAAATGCAGCGCCGCAACCCGCAGCTCAGCCGCGAGGAGTTCCAGTTCCTGCGCGATAAGACCACCCTGGTGCGCGAACTGGGCATGGAAGCCCACCGCCAGGCCCCGATCCACTACGGGCAGGACTCCCTGGAAGCTGCCGACCTGTACGGCGCGACCGCCAACATCGGCGTGATCAGCAACTACCAGCCGGCTCAGGGTCGTTTCATCACCGAAACCGAGGACTACCGCAACGCGCAGGTGGCCTTCATCGGGGCGGATCTCAAGCAGCGTTTTTTCCCGACCGTCGACCCGGTGGGAAAGATCATGTACGTCCAGGGCCGGCCCTTCGAGATCGTGGGCGCGGCCGAGGCCCGGGGCAGCGTCTTCGGGCAGTCGCTGGACGAGTACGTGATCATCCCGATGGGCACCTACCAGAAGATGTTCGGAGTCCGCGTCGGCATCGGGTACACCGGCCTGGCCATCGACCGTTTTCACCTTGAACAGGCCCAGGACGAGGTGCGCATGCTGCTGCGGGCCTTCCGGCACCTGCGGCCCGGCCAGGAAGACAACTTCGGTCTGATGGCGTCCGATTCCCTGGTGGAACTGTGGGACCAGCTGACCGGCGCCATCGCCGCCACGGCCGTCGCCATCGTTTCGGTGTTCATGGTGGTGGGCGGCGTGGTGATCATGAACATCATGCTGGCGGTAGTCACCGAGCGCACCCATGAGATCGGCGTGCGCAAATCGGTGGGAGCGCGCCGGATCGACGTCCTGAATCAGTTCCTGGTGGAATCCTCGATGATGGCCGGAGCGGGCGGAATGGCGGGAGTGCTCATTGCCTGGGTGGTCGCCATCATCGTGAGGAACACGACTCCGGTGCCCATGGCCGTTCCGCTGCGCGCGGTACTCATCGGCGTGGGGCTTTCCACCATCGTCGGGCTGGCCTTCGGCATGTACCCGGCGCAGCGCGCCTCCAAGCTGGATCCGATCGAAGCCCTGAGGTTCGAGCGATGATCGTTTCCCCGCTGGCTACCGGCGTGAAGATCGCGATGGCCACCATCCGGGAGCACAAGCTGCGCTCGTTTCTCACCGTGCTGGGGGTGATCATCGGCACGGGTACGGTGATCGCGGTGGGTTCCATCGTGACCGGGCTGGACAGCACGGTGACCGGCCTGTTTCGCAACTTCGGCTCCAGCACCCTGATCGTGTTTAAGTTCAAGGCGGCCATGCGCGGCAACCTCAGCACCGAGGAACTGCGCCGCAAACCGCTGACGCTGGAGGACGCGCGCGCCATCGCCGAGCGCTGTCCTTCGGTGCAGCACGTCAGCCCGTACCTGTTCCCCGGCTTCTTCAACGTCAGCCGCGCCCGCTACAAAGGGAACGACGTTTACCGGGTGGAACTGGGGGGCACGGAGGAAGGCTATGCCGCCAACGGCGTGATCATGCTGGAGGGCCGTTTTCTGGGCGACACCGACAACCAGCGCCGCCTTCCCGTGGCGGTGATCGGCGAGGACATCAAGAAGGCCCTCTTCCCGAACGTCTCGTCGGTAGGGAAATGGATCGACGTGGACGGGCACCAGTTCGAGGTCATCGGGGCCATGCAGCGCCCGGCCAACGCCATGCCCGGACAGGAGGACCTCCGCATCCTGTTCCCCTACTTCAGCATGCGCAAGATGTTCCCCAACGCCCAGGAGCACATGCTGGTGGTGGTCGCCTACCCGGGCAAACTGCCGGCGGCCGAGGACGAAGTGCGAACCATCCTGCGGATTCAGCGCCGGGTGCCCCACGACCGGCCCGACAATTTCTGGATCTCCTCGGCCGAGCAGATGATCGAGGATTTCCGCAACATCACATCCATGGTCGCGCTGGTGATGGTTGTGCTCAGCTCCATCGGCCTGCTGGTCGGCGGGATCGGAGTGATGAACATCATGCTGGTCTCGGTGACCGAGCGCACCCGGGAGATCGGCGTGCGCAAGGCCGTGGGGGCAAGACGTTTCGACATCATCATCCAATTCCTGACCGAAGCGGTGGTGTTGACCGGGCTGGGAGGCCTTTGCGGCATCATGCTGGGGTGGACGGCCTCGCAGGGCGCCCGCCTGATCTTTCCCAACCTGCCCACCACCGTGCCGCTATGGGCCGCCCTGCTGGGGGTGGCGGTCTCGGTCGGCGTGGGCCTGTTCTTCGGCATCTGGCCGGCCAACAAAGCCGCCCGCCTGGATCCGGTGGTGGCGCTGCGATACGAGTAGCCTTCAGCCCCACCACGGCTCGCCCGGGGCCATCTCCCTGCGTACCGCTTCGGGGTTCAGCTCAATGCCCAGGCCGGGTGTCTGCGGCACATCGATGCGGCTGTTCTTCGCCTGGAAGGCGGCCCCCGGCGCCAGATCGGCGAACTGGGCGCGGGGAACCACTTCCGAGGTGACGAAGTTGTAGATCGAAGCGCCGAAGTGCAGCGAGGCGCTGATGTGGACCGGGGATCCGATGTTGTGCAGGCAAAGCGGGATGCGATAGAGCGCCGCGAGGTCGGCGATCTTGCGCACCCCGGTGATGCCGCCGGCGAAGGCCAGGTCCGGCTGGATGGAATCCACCGCGTGGTTGTGCAGGAAAGGGTGGAACTCGTTCGCCAGTTCCAGCTTCTCGCCGGTCTGAATCGGGACGCGGACGGAGCGGCGCAGCATCATCCAGCTTTCCGACCACGCCACGGGCATGGGATCCTCGACCCACAGCGGCTTGATCGCTTCCACGGCCTGCGCCAGCCCGATCGCTCCGTGCAGGTCCAGTTCGTTGTGCCCGTGGGGAACCAGGTCCGATTCCGGCCCGATGGCCTCGCGGATGTTGTGGAAGGCGCGCTCGATGCGGTACAACTCCGGAGCGGTCAGCGCCGAGGCCAGGCGGTCCGGCGTCTGGTTGGTCAGGCGCATGTAGCCGATCTTGAAACAATTCCAGCCGTTCGGGTCGGCCCGCAGGCGGGCCGCCCACTCGCGGCAGGAGGCGGGATCGAGCGGGTCGCGCGGCTGGCTGTTCAACGTCATCCGGATCTGGTCGCGAAAGGGCCCGCCCAGCAAACGGCAGACCGGCAGGTTCAAAATCTTCCCCGCCAGGTCCCACAACGCCATGTCGATGCCGCTGACCGTGGGGATATGGGCGCGGTAGGCGTGCATCTGGGTGCTCATGCGGTGAAACAGGTGCTCGATGGCGAGCGGGTCCTGACCGACCAGGAGGCCTTTCAGCAATTCAATCCGGGCGCGTGCCGCCGCCCCGCTGATGCCGGCCTCGCCAAAGCCGGTCAGGCCGGCGTCGGTTTCCACCTTGATCAGGGATTGTCCGGTGCCGCGCAGCAGGACGGCCTTCACGGCCGTAATCCTGACGCGGCGCCGTTCCGCCTGGGCCAGGGCTTCGTAATGTGCCATCCAGGCGCCGGCCGGCAAAGCCAGGGCAGCCCGGAAGAGCTCTCTGCGTGTCATGCCCGACAGTATATGCCCTGAGCGAGTGCGACCCCGGCCCGGTTTCGCGCATCCGAGATGCTAGCTGCCGCAAATTATCATCACCATGTCCCGAAAATCCGCTGTGTACGTGCCGTGGGCCCTCGCGATCGTGGCGGGGATTTCTTTTCTTGTGCGGGCTGCATCCCAGTTGCCGTCGGAGCCGGACCGGCTGCCCGAACCCTACGCCACTCGCTCGGCCCGGAACTCCCCGCGCGTGGTCCCGAAACCCCAAGAGGCACAACTCAGAGTGCCGCCGGGTTTCGAGGTGCGGGTCTGGGCGGAGGGATTCGAGCGGCCGCGCTTCATGCTGACCGGCGGCGGGGGCGAACTGCTGCTGGCGGACAGTGGAGGCGAGGCGCGTTCGGCGGCGGTGGGAAGCCGCGGACGGCGGGGACATACCGGGGCCGTCTATGTCTTCCCGGAGGCAAATCCCGGCAAGCGGCGGAAGCTGATCGACAGCCTGGACCGGCCTTACGGCCTGGCGCTGTGGAAAGACTACCTCTATGTGGCCGAGCCGGAATCCGTCAAACGGTATCGCTATGATGCCTCCAGCGCGCAGGCCGGGCAGGGGCAGGAAGTGATTGCCTGGCACGGTTTCGGCGACGGCCACTGGACCCGCAGCCTGCTGTTCGACCGCGCGGGCGACAAACTCTACGCGGGCATCGGGTCGGAAAGCAACGTGAGCCCCGGGGAGGACCCACGCCGCGCCGCCATCAGCCGCTACAATCCGGACGGCAGCGGGCACGAGATCTACGCCGCCGGCTTGCGGAACCCGATCGGTCTGCACTGGTATCCAGGCACCGACGATCTGTGGGCCGCCGTACAGGAGCGCGATGCCTTGGGCGACGATCTGGTCCCGGACTACTTCACCCAAGTGCGGCAGGGAGCCTTCTACGGCTGGCCTTTCGCCTACATCGGCCCGCATCCGGATCCGCGGCTGAAGGGCCGGCAGCCGGACCTGGCGGCCCGGACGGCGAAGCCCGATGTGCTGCTCGGGTCACACGTCGCGGTGATGGACTTCGCGTTCTACACCGGCAGGCAGTTTCCTTCCGAGTATCGCGGCGGAGCGTTTCTGGCGCTGCACGGTTCCTGGAACCGCTCGAAGCGAGTCGGATATTCGATCGCTTTTGTGCCTTTTAGAAACGGCCGGCCGTCGGGGCCGCCGCGCGATTTCCTGACCGGCTGGATGCTCTCTCCGGACCGGGCGGAAGTCTGGGGCCGGCCGGTGGGCGTGGTCCAGGCTACGGATGGCAGCCTGCTGGTCTCCGACGACGGAGGCGGCAGGATCTGGCGGATCGCCTATCGCGGCCATTGAGCCACGATTCCTGCGTGTCAACCGGCCGGACTTCCACGGCACAATAATTTCGCAGCGCGGCAGTTGTCCGGCGGCCGAATGCCACGCCGTTCGGGTGGCGCAGGTCCGGCCGGCCGCAGTTCCGGCTCAGCACATTTTCGGAACCCGCCGCGACCCAATTTCAGATCAAAAACCCTTATACTGGTATTTAACTGTCTGTGGTGATTCTCACATCCTTTAATCCGGAGTCGAAATGAATAGGCCTAAAGTAACCATTGATGGGAACGAGGCGGCCGCTTACGTTGCCCATCAAACCAACGAGGTAATCGCAATTTACCCGATCACTCCCTCATCCAACATGGGGGAGTGGGCGGATCAGTGGTCTTCCGAGGGTAAAACCAACATCTGGGGCTCCATTCCGACCGTGATCGAAATGCAGAGCGAGGGCGGCGCTTCGGCGGCACTGCACGGCGCTCTGCAAGCCGGCGCGCTGGGCTGCACCTTCACCTCCGCTCAAGGCCTCCTGCTCATGATTCCCACCATGTACAAGCTGGTGGGCGAACTCACGCCCTGCGTCATCCACGTGGCGGCTCGCGCCATCGCCGTGCAGGCCCTGTCGATCTTCGGCGACCACCAGGATGCGATGTGCATCCGCCCCACCGGGTTCGGGGAGCTGTCCTCGAATTCCGTTCAGGAAGTCATGGACATGGCCCTGATCGCCCAGGCCTCGACTCTGGAATCCAGGGTGCCCTTCCTGCACTTCTTCGACGGCTTCCGCTCCTCTCACGAGGTCTCCAAGGTGGAGCAGCTCTCGGTTGAGGACCTGCGGGCCATGATTGACGACGAACTGGTGCGCAAGCACCGGGCGCGCGCCATGTCCCCCGACCGGCCGGTACTGCGCGGTTCCTCCCAGAACCCGGACGTGTACTTCCAGGCCCGCGAGACGGTGAACCCCTACTACCTGGCCTGCCCGGAGATCGTGCAGAACGTGATGGATAAGTTTGCCGCGATCGCCGGCCGCCAGTATCACCTGTTCGATTACGTCGGCGCTCCGGATGCCGAGAGAGTCCTCATCATGATGGGGTCGGGCGCGGAAGTCGGCCACGAGACCGTGGAGCATCTGGTCAAGCGCGGCGAGAAGGTCGGCTTGATCAAGGTGCGCCTGTACCGGCCTTTTTCCGCCGATCACTTCCTGGCGGCCCTGCCCCCCACGGTGAAGAGGATCGCCGTTCTGGACCGCACCAAGGAACCGGGTTCCACCGGGGAGCCGCTCTACCTCGACGTCGTTACCGTATTGAGCGAAGCGATGGGCAAGGGCAAGCTGCCGATGGCGGCTTACCCCGTGGTGACCGGCGGCCGCTACGGCCTCTCTTCCAAGGAATTCACCCCGGCGATGGCCAAGGCGGTGTTCGACGAGCTGAGCAAGGAGAATCCCAAGAACCACTTCACCGTCGGCATCACCGACGATGTCACCCACACCAGCCTGGAGGTCGACCACGAGTTTTCCACCGAGGATCCCAGGACCGTGCGGTGCCTGTTCTACGGACTGGGCGCGGACGGCACGGTGGGCGCCAATAAGAACTCGATCAAGATCATCGGCGAGGAGACGGACAACTACGCGCAGGGCTACTTCGTGTACGACTCGAAGAAGTCCGGCTCGGTGACCATCTCCCACTTGCGCTTTGGTCCCGAGCCGCTGCATTCCTCCTACCTGATCACCCGGGCCAATTTCATCGCCTGCCACCAGTTCACCTTTCTCGAGAAGCTGGACATGTTGAAGTCGGCCGAGACGGGGGCCACCTTCCTGCTGAACAGCCCCTACGGGCCGGACGAGGTCTGGGACAAGCTGCCCAAGACGGTGCAGCGCCAGATAATCCAGAAGCAGCTGAAGTTCTACGTGATCGATGCCTACGAGGTGGCCAGACTCACCGGCATGGGCGTGCGCATCAACACGATCATGCAGACCTGCTTCTTCGCCATCAGCGGCGTGCTGCCCCGGGAAGAGGCCATCACGCAGATCAAGCAGGCGATCAAGAAGACCTACGGGCGCCGGGGCGAGTCGATCGTGCAGAAGAACTTCGCCGCCGTGGATGCCACGCTGGACCGGCTGTGCGAAGTGAAGGTCCCGGCCGAAGCGACCAGCCCGTACGACATGCCGCCCCCGGTCCCCGCGGCGGCTCCTGAATTCGTGCAGAAGGTGCTGGCCCCCATCATCCAAGGCGAGGGCGACACCCTGCCGGTGAGCGCCATGCCGGTGGACGGTACTTTCCCGACCTCGACCACCCAATGGGAGAAGCGCAATATCGCGCTGGAAATCCCGGTATGGGACGAGCAGCTTTGCATCCAGTGCGGCAAATGCGTGCTGATCTGCCCGCACGCCGTCATTCGCGCCAAGGTCTATCCCTCCGACCTGCTGGCCGGCGCCCCCGAGACTTTCAAGTCGGCGCCCGCCCGCTGGAAGGAGTTCAAGGACATGCGCTACACCCTCCAGGTGGCGCCCGAGGACTGCACCGGCTGCGCGCTGTGCGTCGAGATCTGTCCGGTGAAGAGCAAGACCGAGGTCAAGCACAAGGCCATAAATATGGCTCCCCAGATGCCGCTGCGCGAGCCGGAAGCCAGGAACTGGGACTTCTTCCTGGGGCTCCCGGACAACGACCGCGCCCCCCTCAGCGTCGGACAAGTGAAGGACGTGCAGTTGATGCGGCCGCTGTTCGAATTCTCCGGCGCCTGCACGGGCTGCGGCGAGACGCCCTACGTGAAGCTGATGACGCAGTTGTTCGGCGACCGTGCCGTGATCGGCAACGCGACCGGCTGCTCCTCGATCTATGGCGGCAACCTGCCGACCACTCCGTACTGCCAGGACGCCGTGGGCCGCGGACCTTCCTGGAACAACTCCCTGTTCGAGGACGCCGCCGAGTTCGGCCTCGGCATGCGCCTGGCCATTGACAAGCAGAGCGAATACGCCCGCGAGCTGCTGGTGCGGGTCAACGGCGCGGTCGGCGACGAGCTGATCCAGGCGATCCTCAACGCCGACCAGAAAAACGAAGCCGGCATCCTGGCGCAGCGCGAGCGGGTCAGCCTGTTGAAGGAGAAACTGGCGGGGGCGAAGATTTCCGAAGCCAAGGACCTGCTGGCGGTGGCCGACATGCTCGTCAAGAAGAGCGTCTGGATCCTGGGCGGCGACGGCTGGGCATACGACATCGGCTACGGCGGGCTCGATCACGTGCTCGCTTCCGGCCGCAACGTCAACGTCCTGGTGCTGGACACCGAGGTCTACTCCAACACGGGAGGCCAGATGTCCAAGTCCACCCCGCGCGGCGCGGTGGCCAAGTTCGCCGCGGGCGGCAAGCCGGTGGCGAAGAAGGACCTGGCCATGATGGCCATCAACTACGGATCGGCCTACGTGGCGCGGGTGGCCATGGGCGCCAACGACATGCACACCCTCAAGGCTTTCCTGGAAGCCGAAGCGTATGACGGGCCGTCCATCATCATCGCTTACAGCCACTGCATTGCCCACGGCTACGACCTGATCCACGGCCTGGACCAGCAGAAGGCCGCGGTCACCAGCGGCTACTGGCCCCTGGTCCGCTATAACCCCGAGTTGAAGAAGCAGGGCAAGAATCCGTTCCAGCTCGACTCCAAGGCGCCCGCGCTGCCGCTCGAGAAGTACATCTACAACGAGACCCGCTACACCATGCTGGTCAAGAGCAATCCGGAAGCCGCCAGGCAGCTGCTTCTGGAAGCGCAGAACGACGTTGCGGAACGCTGGCGTTTGTACGAGTACATGGCCGCCATGCCGTTCGATGGCGCCAAGCAGGAGGTGAAGTAGTCATGATCGACCTAACAACCAGTTATCTCGGGCTCACGCTGAAAAATCCTCTGGTGGCGTCTCCCAGCCCTTTTTCCGAGGATGTCGGCAAGATCCGGCAGATGGAAGACGCGGGCGCCGGCGCGGTCGTGCTCCACTCGTTGTTCGAAGAGCAGATCAACCTGGAGAGCCATGAACTGGACCGGGCCTTGTCCTACGCCGAGGAGCGTTCGGCGGAAGCCTTCAGCTACTTCCCCAACCTGGCGGGCGTCAAGCTGGGGCCGGACGAGTACCTGGAGCACATTCGCAAGGCCAGGGCGGCCGTCCAGATTCCCGTCATCGCCAGTCTGAACGGCGTCTCCACCGGCGGCTGGATCCGCTACGCCAGGCAAATGGAGGAGGCCGGCGCCAGTGCGCTGGAATTGAACATCTACTTCGTCTCCAGCAACCCGGACCTGGCGGGCTCCGAGGTCGAAAAGCAGTACGTCGGCCTGGTGCGCGACGTGAAGGCCAACCTGGGCATCCCGGTGGCGGTGAAGGTGGGGCCCTATTTCAGCTCCATGGCCAACCTGGCCAAGCAACTGGACGAGGCCGGCGCGGACGGCCTGGTTCTGTTCAACCGCTTCTACCAGCCCGACTTCGACCTGGAAGCCCTGGAAGTGGTGCCCAACCTGGTCCTGAGCACGCCGTATGAGCTGCTGCTGAGGCTGCACTGGGTGGCCATCCTGTACGGCCGCATCAAGGCCGACATGGCCATCACCGGCGGGGTACACAGCGGCCAGGACGGTTTGAAGGCCATGATGGCGGGCGCCAAGGTCGCCATGATGACTTCGGCCCTGCTGAAGCACGGCATCCCCTATCTCGGCCTGGTGCGGGACGAGATGGTGAAGTGGATGGACGAGCACGAATACGAATCCATCCGCCAGATGCAGGGCTCCATGAGCCAGCGGTCGGTGGCGGAGCCGGCGGCCTTCCTGCGCGCCAACTACATGAAGGTGCTCAGCTCCTACTCCTCCGGCAGTTTCCTGCGGTAGTCCTCTCCTCCGGCGGGCAGGCCCTCCCCTGCCCGCCCTTCTTTCCCATTTCCGGGAACTATCTCCCTACGCGCTTCGTACCCGATTGTGGAGACGATTATGTTCTGCACGCGATGTGGAGCCGGGATCGGCGACGAGGTCCGCTACTGTTCCCAATGCGGCCAGCCGACGGGCTATGGAACCGCCCAGGCCTACCAGCCTTATTCGGGCGGGCTCAGCATCCCGGCTGAAGGCAGGAAGATCGGGGGTGTTTGCGCCGGCTTTGCGCGGTACCTGGGTATCGATGTGACCCTGGTCCGAGTGCTCTGGCTTACGCTTTCGCTGCTGACCGGAGTAGGCTTCATTGCCTACCTGGTGGCCTGGCTCATCATGCCCAAGGACCCTTCGCCCGTCCCGGCGGCCGTGCGCCGGGAACCGGATCTCGCCCGCCAGACATAGGCGGAAGCAGCCCTTAGCCGGCGCTCTTCCGCTCGCGCGGCAGCGCCAGGGACCGGAGACCGGGGGGTTCGTGTAGACTGATATTCGATCCGATGACCCCTCTGTGTTTCCTGCCGCTGCTGTTTGGGCTTGCCGCGGCGGCGCCGGATAGGCCCGCGCTGGCGGTAGTCGAGAAGATATCCGGCCACGTCGGCTTCTATACCGCTTCGGGCCGGCGGGTAGCCGAGGTCAAGCTTGGCGCGCACCCGCACGAGATCATCCTCTCACCCGACCGGCGCCTGCTCTACGTCACCGACAACGGCATTCTCTGGATGACCGACCCCGGGGAAGGCGGCAATACCGTGTCGATCATCGACGTGGCTACCCGCCGGAAGGTGGGAGCGATCGACCTGGGCAAGTACCGGCGCCCGCACGGCATCGACATCCACCCGCAAAGCGGGCGCATGGCAGTCACCATCGAGAACCCCGACGGCATGCTGCTGATCGACCCCGCCGCCCGCAGGGTGCTGCGCATGTACGACGTCAAGGGGGCGGATCCCCACATGGTGGTGTTCGACAAACCCGGGCAGTGGGCCTACGTCAGCAACACGGCATCAGGAACGCTGGCGGCCGTGGAACTGGCCAGCGGCAGCGTTAAGGTGATCTCGACGGGCGCACGGCCGCAGGGCGCGGCGTTGTCGCACGACGGCAAAATCCTCTACCTGACCAACTCGGACGGCAACTCGATCTCCCTCATCGATACCGCCGGGAAGGAAGTCGTGGGAACCATCGCGACCGCCCGGGGTCCCGGCCGGATCGCCATCACTCCGGACGGCAAGACGCTGGTGTACAACCTGCAGGCAGGCGAAGCGGTGGGTTTTGCCGATATCGCCTCGCGCCGCCAGACCGCGGTAGTTCCCCTGGGCGGGCGCCCGCTGTCGCTCACGATGTCGCCCGACGGGCGGCGCGCCTATGCGGGCATCCAGGACCAGGACCGCATCTGCGTGCTCTCGGTTCCGGACCGCAAGATCGTTCAGGTGATTCGGACTCCCAAGGGCGCCGGACCCGACCCGGCCCTGCCGCTGCCCTAGCCGGAAAGCCAGTAAAACCGGAACAAGGGGTGCTCGACCGGCAACACCTCCACACGGCGAAAGCCGGCTGCTCCGGCGTAGCCGCGGAAGGTCTCCGCTCGCATCACCGTCCCGGTCGCCGCCGAAGGCTGCGCCGCCATGCCGGCAGGCAGGCAATGCAACACGCTGAAGCCGTACATCAGCCACTCCAGTCCGCCGGCGTTGGGAGTGAAACGCTCCTCCACCCGCTCATCGGCCACGAAGACGGGTGCGCCCGGCTTCGCGAGCCGCCGCATGGTGCGCAGCGCTCCGACCGGGTCCGCCATGTCGTGCACGCACTCCAGGGCCATCACCAGATCGTACTGCCCGGCCAGGTCCGGGTCGCCCGCATCGCGCACGTCGAAGCGGAGGCGACCCTCCAGGCCGGCCTCCCGGGCGTTCTTCCGGGCCAGCGCGACGGAAGGCTCATCCAGGTCGAAACCATCCACCTGGACCCTGGGATAGCACCGGGCCACGCCGATGGCGGACCAGCCGGCGCCGCATCCCAGATCGGCTACTTTGGCCGCCGGGTCCGAGTTCAACCGTGCGGCCAGCCCCGGAACGGCGGCCAGCCACTCCTGCCCGAGCTGGTACAGGAACATGGCCCGGTTCATCCGCGCCTGTCCTTCGCGCAGGTCTCTTCCATACGATTCATAGGGAACGCCGCCCCCGCTCCGGTAGGCGTTCAGCACCTGCTCCAGAGGGCGTACCGCCCCGGCGACGAGCTGCGCCATGGGCGCCAGGTAATCCAGGCTATCCGGACGGGCCAGCACCTCGTCATGCCCGGGAGGCAGGCGAAAACGGCGCGACTCCGGCGGCGCCTGCTCGTCCTCGACCAGCACTACTCCGGCAACAGCCTGCTGCTCCAGCCATTCCCGCGCATAGCGCGGGTGCGTGCCGGTGCGCCGGGCCAGTTCCTTCGCAGTCAGGGGACCGCCGGTGGACAAGGCCTGGTAGTATCCCAGCTGGTCGCCGAGGTAGACGCTGAAAAGGATGAAGGCTCCCGATGCGGCGTTCATCAGCCGCTCGGAAAGTGCCGCCCGGCGTTCCGCCGCCGGATCGGCAAAGATCGCTGCTGCGCTCATGATTCGCCCCTCACCGACAGTACGCGGGAAAAGCGAGGGGAACCGGCGCGGCCCGGCCCTTACGTGATGTGCGCTCCCTGTGTCTCGACGTACACGGCGTACAAGGACTGGCTGCCGGTCATGAACAGCCGGTTGCGGCGGGTGCCGCCGAAGCACAGGTTGGAGCAGATCTCCGGCAGCAGGATCATGCCGATGCGCTCGCCTTGCGGAGTGAAGATATGCACGCCGTCATACCCCGCCCCCACCCAGCCGGCGGCGGCCCAGATGTTGCCGTCGGTGTCGGCCCGGATGCCGTCGGCGATGCCGGAGCCCTTGCCGGGCAGCTCCATGGAGGTGAAGACCCTGCCATTGGCCAGCTTGCGGCCATCCACCACGTCCCAGACCTTGATGTTCCTGGGCGCATCCGGATAATGCGTCGAGCCGGTTTCGGCGATGTAGAGTTTCTTGTAGTCCGGGGAGAAGCAGAGGCCGTTGGGCTTGTAAATCTCATCGGTGACCATGTCCATCTTTCCCGACTGGGAGTCGATGCGATAGACCGCTTCCTTCAGTTCGAGCGGCCCCTTGTTACCTTCGTAGTTGGCGAGACTCCCGTAGCCGGGGTCGGTGAACCAGACGGCGTCGTCGGGGTGGACCACGACATCGTTCGGCGCGTTCAGGGGCTTGCCCTGCCACTCCCGGGCCAGCACCGTGACGGCGCCGTTGGGCTCGTAGCGCACCACCCGGCGGTTGCCGTGCTCGCAGGAAATCTGGCGGCCTTTCCAGTCGAACGTATTGCCGTTGCTGTTCCCGGCCGGGTTGCGGAACACGGTCACGTGGCCGTCCTCTTCCAGCCAGCGCATTTGCACGTTGTTGGGGATGTCGCTCCAGACCAGGTAGCGGCCCACCCCGTTCCAGGCAGGGCCCTCCGCCCAGAGCGTGCCGGTATACAGGCGCTGGATGGGGGTGTTGCCGATCTTGTATCTGGCGAAGCGCTTGTCCAGCACGACAACATCGGGGTCGGGGTAGCGGACCGGTTCGCGTCCCGTCCAATCGCGTTGCGCCCCTTCGAGCGGCAAGGCAGCGGCAATCGAATACAGAAACGAGCGGCGATCGAGTCTCATCGTGGAGGCCAGTATAGCGTAGGGGGAGCAGGGCATAGAACGTGCGCCGCTCCGCGGGCGGAGAGTACCATGGAGGGCTGATGCCATGCCTTGGAACCGGAGAGAGTTTCTGAAGACGGCGGCGGCGCCGGCGCTGGCGCAGGGCGGCGCGCGCAGGCCCAACATCCTGTTCATCCTGGCCGACGATCTGGGCTACGGAGACCTGGGCTGCTACGGCCAGGAGCGGATTCCCACGCCCCACATCGACCGGATCGGGGCCGAGGGAATGCGCTTCACGCAGAGTTACGCCGGCAGCACCGTGTGCGCTCCGTCGCGCTGCTGTCTCATGACCGGGCTGGACACCGGGCACGCACGCATCCGTGGCAACGCGAGAGTCCCTTTGCGCCCCACGGACGTCACCGTGGCCAGACTGCTCAAGAGCGCGGGCTACCGCACCGGCATCATCGGCAAGTGGGGACTGGGAAACGCCGGCAGCACGGGCATTCCCAACCTGCAGGGCTTCGACGAGTGGTTCGGCTACCTCGACCAGCAGCATGCCCACAGCTACTATCCCGATCACCTCTGGGAGAACCAGGAGGAGCGCATCCTGCCCGGCAATCTCGGCACCCGGCAGCAGTATTCGCACGACCTTTTCACCGAACGCGCCCTGAACTTCCTTGAGAAGAACGGCGGCGCCCGGCCTTTCTTCCTGTACCTGGCCTACACCATCCCGCACGCCAATAACGAACTGGGCCGCGCCACAGGCAACGGCATGGAGGTGCCCGGCGACGAGCCGTTCTCCTCGCGCCCCTGGCCGCAGACGGAGAAGAACTTCGCGGCCATGCTGACCCGTCTGGACGGGGACGTGGGCAGGATCATGGCGAAACTGGAGTCGCTCGGGCTGGACGGAAACACTCTTGTTTTTTTCTCAAGCGACAACGGCCCGCACCGCGAAGGCGGCCACGAGCCCGAGTTTTTCCGCAGCAGCGGCCCTCTGCGGGGCATCAAGCGCGACCTGTACGAAGGCGGCATCCGCGTTCCCATGCTGGCCCGCTGGCCCGGGCGCATCCGCCCCGGAGCCAGCGACCAGGTGTGGGCCTTCTGGGATTTCCTGCCGACGGCGGCGGAGATCGCGGGAATCCAGCCGCCCGCCGGCATCAGCGGCATCTCCATGCTGCCCGCCCTGGAGGGACGCCGGCAGCGCCAGCACGAATTCCTGTACTGGGAGTTCCACGAACGGGGCTTCAGCCAGGCGGTGCGAGCGGGAGACTGGAAGGGCGTGCGCTTGGGAACACGACGCCCGCTCGAACTGTACCACCTCAGGGACGACCCCGGAGAGAAGAGCGATGTGGCGAGCCGGTACCCGGCGGAAGCCGCGAAGCTGGAACAATTGCTGGCGCGTGCCCGCACCGACTCGCCCGACTTCCCGGTCCGTGAGGCCCCAGGCTGACGAGGTCAGGCGGACCGCGTCAGGCCGGCTGCCGGATTCCGAAACCCTCCCGGTACCTGGCCGGAAGGCGCATGGGCTTGAGGTCGCGATTGCAGAAAAGGTGGCGGGTGTGGCCGGTAGCCAGCAGGCGCCCGCCCTCCCCCTGCTTCATTTCGTAGGCGAACTGCAGCATGCGCGTATTGGCTTCTTCCACCCAGGTGCGGACCACCACTTCGTCGTCGAAACGCGCAGGGTACAAGTAGCGGCAGCGAGCTTCCACCACCGCCAGAAGCACCCCGTCCTCCTGTTCCATGTCCCGATAATTGAATCCGGCCGACTTGCAGTATTCGACGCGGCCCACTTCCATCCAGGTCAGGTAGTTTCCATAGTAAGCCACTCCCATCTGGTCGGTTTCGGCGTACCGGACCCGGAGACGGGTTTCATGAATATGCATCGTGCAGATTATCGCACGGGATCCGGCGCCCATCCGTCTGTGACACACTGGGAGTGGGTGAGTGGATGATGGACGTGGGCCAGCGCGTCGCCATCGTGGGGATGTGCGTCAGCGCCCTGCTCGCGGTCCTAAAGGTCATCGTCGGGTGGATGGCCGGTTCGACCGCGGTGGTGGCTGACGGAGTGGAATCGGCAGGGGACATTTTCGCCTCGGGTTTCGTCTGGGTGGGCCTTCGGCTGGCGGCCAAGCCGCCCGACGCCAACCATCCCTATGGACACGGGCGGGTGGAAACGCTGAGCGGCCTGGTGGTGGGGCTGGGCCTGATGCTGGTGGGCGTCAGCATCTGCTACCACTCCTTGCAGACCATCGGCGAGAGGCACGCGCCGCCGGCTCTCTATGCCGTATGGCCCCTGCTGGTGTCCATCGGGGCCAAGAGCTTTCTTTCCTGGCTGAAATTCCATTACGGCCGGAAGATCCGCAGCGCCGCGCTGGTGGCCGACGCGTGGAACGACACGATCGACATCCTCTCCGCGTTGACGGCCCTCACGGCAGTCGGCCTGACCCTCTACGACCCGTCGCGCTTCCTGGCGGCCGATCACTACGGCGGCTTCGGCGTGGGACTGATCGTGGTCTTCACCGGGCTGCACATCTCCCGGGACGCGGCGCTCATCCTGATGGACACCATGCCCGGGGAGGACCTGATGAACGAGATCCGGCTTACGGCGCGGACGGTACCGGGCGTCTACGGAGTCGAGAAATGCTTCGCGCGGCGGACCGGCTTCCAGTACCACGTCGATCTGCACCTGGAGGTAAGCCCGGAGATGAGCGTGCGAGCGTCGCACGATATTGCGACCGACGTGAAGAACCGGATCAAGAGGGATCTAAAGTGGGTGGCCGACGTGCTGGTGCACGTCGAGCCATCCCCGGAAGCAATCACTAGCGACGCAGCCGGCGGTGAGCCAAAGCCACGCCGATAAGACCCGTTCCGATCAGAAGCATGGAGGCCGGCTCGGGAATCGGAGTCAGGAGCTGAGCAGGTACTGCCACTTCGCCATGATTCTGGACGGGCCGCCCGGCCGTGAGTCCGATGCTCTTGGTCGCCTGGGCGGCGTACTCGCCTATCCGGTAGAACCCTCCCATGGTGCTGTTGGCGCTAAAGACACCCAGGAAAGCCGGGCCAAGCACCAGGGACGGTCCCGTATAGGTCCAAATCAGGTTGGGAATGTCCGGATCGTCTCGGGTGGGAATGATGTTGGGCGGGGTCAGGCCGGTCAGCGAGGACGAAAATTCCCAGCCTGCCGGCTCCGAATGGGCGCCGTTGAATCCCAGAAAATCGTAGATTGTAAAGCTGGCCGGGTTCCCCGTGCCGGCCGCATCGATTCTCTGAGCATCACCCAGGTCCAGAGTGTAGGAGTACATCCACTCCCCACCCCCCAGATTCGTCATGTCGGCCGGAAAATCGAACGACGGGATAATGTCCGCCTGTAATCCTCCGGCGGCAAACAAGCACACTGCAAACATCAACGTGAGCGTCTTCATGCGGTCTTTTGCTGAACCTCCGTTTACCCTCTCGTGAGGTACCACTAAACGTGAGGATACGATGCACCCGCAAAAGGTGCAACCGGAAATAAGCGTTGATTGCGCAATAACTTACATGTCACCCACAACTGTGTGGCGCAATAATCTGCGAGTGCTGGTATTGGTACTCTTGGTACGTAGCAGAAGCAACCCTCCGGCGCAGGTGAGAAATTCGTTCGCCAGCGGCCACTTAGACACCAGGACCAGTGGATATTCTCGACGCATGGGCCGCGGCCTGCCTTCCCCTGCTGGCGGTTTGGATGCTCGCCAGCGGCCTGGACGATTTGTGGATCGCTGCGGCGTGCCTGTTCGGGTGGCTGCGCCGGAATTTTTCGGGCCGCGAGCCGTGGCCCTCGGATTCCGCGCTTCGCTCCGTGCCTGAACAGCCGGTCGCCATCTTCGTTCCGCTGTGGAAGGAGAGCCGGGTCATCGGGCACATGCTGGAGCACAACATCGCCGCCAGCCGCTACCGGAACTACGACTTCTTTGTGGGCGCCTACCCCAACGACGCCGCGACCGTGGCCGCCGTCCGGGAAGCGTGCGAGCGTTTTCCCAACGTTCATGAGGCGATGTGCCCGCACGACGGCCCTACTTCCAAAGCCGACTGCCTGAACTGGATCTACCAGCGCATGCTGCTTTACGAGGAGGAGCGCGGGGTGCGCTTTTCGATGGTCGTGACCCACGACGCCGAAGACCTCATCCACCCGGAATCGCTGCGCCTCATCAACTACTACTCCGCCCGTTACGATATGATCCAGGTGCCGGTCCTGCCGCTGCCCGCGCCGGTCTGGCGGCTGACGGAAGGCGTGTACTGCGACGAGTTCGCGGAATACCAGAGCAAGGACGTCCCGGTGCGCGCCATGCTGGGCGGCTTCCTGCCTTCCAACGGGGTGGGGACCGGATACTCGCGAGCGCTTCTGGAGGAACTCGCGGACGCCTATTCGAACCGTATCTTCGAGCCGGACTGCCTGACGGAGGACTACGAGAACGGGTTCCGCGTGCACAAGCTCGGCCGGCCGCAGAAGTTCATCGGAATCCATCGGGCAAACGGAGGGCCGGTGGCCACGCGGGAGGAGTTTCCCCACACTCTGCGGGCGGCCGTTCACCAGCGGACCCGCTGGGTGACGGGGATCGCGCTGCAGAGCTGGGAGCGTCACGGATGGCGTGAAACGGCGGGGCAGCTGTACTGGTTCTGGAGGGACCGCAAGGGATTGGTGGGAAACCTGCTCAGTCCACTGGCCAACGCCATCTTCCTCTATGGCGCCGCTACGTGGCTGTGGAGCACTCATACGGGGGCGGAGTGGGGACTGGCGCGGCCGGCGGGCCCCCAACTGTTGTGGATATCGGCGGCGCTGCTGGGATTGCAGACCGTTCATCTGGCGGTCCGGGCCGGCTGCTCGGCCCGCTTGTACGGCTGGCGTTTCGCCTTGGGCGTGCCGCTGCGGGTCGCCTGGGCGAACTGGATCAACTGTATTGCGACTGTGGCGGCGCTGAAGCAGTACGCCCTGGCCCGCCGGCAGGGCGGCCCGCTGCCCTGGCTGAAAACCGAGCACCGCTATCCTTCGCGGTCCGCGCTCATGCGTTACAAGAAGAAGCTGGGCGAGGTCCTGGTGGAATCCGGGCGGCTGAGCCAGGCCGAGGTCGATGAAGCGCTGGCGACCCAACCCAAGGGGGTGCGGCTGGGCGAATGGCTGGTGCGGAGGGGAGTTCTCACCGAGAAGGAGGTCTACGAGGCCCTGAGCGTGCAGCAGAACCTGCCCCTGGTTTCCGCAGCCGACGGCGGGGTGCGGTTGCTGCGAACTCTGCCCGCCCGCATCACCCAGGTGTGGAAGGTTCTCCCGTTCAGGGTCGCCCAGGGCCGTTTGTTCATCGCGTCACCGGAGCTGCCCTCCGACGAACTGGGCAAGGAGCTGAGGCGGTTCACCGCGTTGGAGGTCCGCTGGCACCTGCTGACGCCGACGGAATTCCTGGAACTGGCGGAGGAGAGTCTCCCGCGTGGAGGCAACGGCAGCGGATGAAAAAAAGCCCGGCCGCAGCGAACCGCGGCCGGGCCCTAGGGAGCGGAAAGGAGAATCCGCGTTTTCCGGTCAGAAGCCTGCGCGCTTCCTCCGGAGGAGATAGACGCCCACCAGGGCGGTGCCCAACAGGATCAGTGAGGACGGCTCAGGCACGATGTCCGGATCGATCGAGCCGAGGCCCTGCAGGTAGACCTGCTCCAGGCCGCCGCTGAGCCGGCTCATCCGCAGGTAGAAACGGACGGTATCGGTCAGCTGGAACTCGGAGACGTCGAAGATCATCAGACGCGAATCCGACGTCTGGGCGGCGTTGAAGGAGAGCATCTCCGTGGGCGTAGACGGGTTGTAGTCCGCTACCAGTTTCCAGTGCGGGTTCGGGCCCGCGGGGTCGTCGTCGGTCCATTCCATGGAGAAGCGCTCCAGTAGCTCCGGGGGCTGCCCCGTGGCGGTGTTCATTCTGAAGTGGACCGCAAAGAGATTATCCCCGTTCAGGGCGTTCACGATCTCGCCCACCGTGTACTCCCAATACACGTCGTACAGGCCTGGCTCGTCGTCGAGCAGAAAATAATCGAAACCCGACGGCTGATGGCACGAAGGATCCCCAAAAATGCAGGGAAATTGCTTGGTTTGGGTAATCTGCTCGTTGCTGGGCTGCTCCAGAGTGAGAACCGTGGCGGCTTGCAGTGGAACCACCATCAGTGCGGCTAGCGCCAAGGCGCAGAAGCTCAAGCTCAATCGCATCCTTTTCCTTTCAATCCTCTGTCCAAACATGTAAGTGGTAGATCACTGTAAACCACAGTTTACACTGGAGTTGGCCTGGTCCCGGTCACAGTACCTGAGCGGCTTTGTACCGGGACTCGAGGGTGGCCCGATACGGGTAGCAGTACCCCGCTTCTCTCAGGTGTTCGGGAAGGCAAACTGGCAGTACCAGATGAGCCCGGCTGGCTGGCTCAGTACCGGAACTTATGAAGAGATATCAGCGAGCAAATCTGGATTTCCTCCGGTTAATATATTGCTATTTCGCGTGTTAATCCGTGCCCTCCGTACTGGGCCCGGAGACTGGGCTTTTCTCCCCGGGAGGCCTCGAAAGGCAGTGCCCCGGTCGCATCGGTACCAGAAGGCCAAGCGGTTGGAAGGGATGGGTCCGTTAAGGCCTTTGGCGCCTCTCGGTTCGCGCCGCCTTCCTTCAGGCCGGCTCCGGAGCCAACCCGGGCTCGGATGCCGGGTTGCGGTACAACGTCCGGCCATCAGTCGCAGAGACCGAGTGCCATTACGTCTCGAAGCAGATGATGCCGCGCCGACAGCTGCGTCTCCCGACTCCCGGCGGAACGGCCGGAAGGGTGTTGGCCGGTTGTTTTCCGGCCGGTGGCTGCCGGGAAACGACCCTCGCGCCGGATCGCGGCTGTCGGGCGGTACCTGCGGAATCGCGCTTTTGGGCAAATCGTCGCGGTCGCGGCTCGCGCAAGATGCGGTTCTTAGTCCGTCCAGGCGCCCGCTCGGACTCGCCGCTCCGTGACAAACCCTGCTCTGTAAATTGCGTCTTTCTGGCGCGGCCAGGGTTCAAGGAATCCGGCGACGTCCCGGAGCGGACAATGCCGTGGCGGCGGGCGCGGGTGAAACAGGAAGCAACGGCGAGGCAGGGATCGCGAAAGAATCCCCCACGTGCAGGTTACCCGGCGGAATTCAAGCAGGCAAAGGCTTTTGGTTTTCCTGGTGAGCGCGGCAGGAATCGAACCTGCAACCTAGTGATTAAGAGTCACTTGCTCTGCCAATTGAGCTACGCGCCCTTAGGGTTGATTCTAGCACACGAGAAGCCGCGCCCGCTCCGCTTTCAGCGGGCCGACGCGGTGCGCACGCGTCCGGCCGCCGGGGTGTCCAGCAGGTCGCGGACGCGGCGGATAAAATCCGGGAGCGTGAAGGGCTTGTGCAGCAGGTGATTGTCGGGGGCCTGCTCGCCCCGCAGCAGAATCGCATCCTCCGCGTAGCCGGTGATGTAGAGGACCTTGAGGGACTTCCGGGATGCGCTCAGGCGCCGCGCCAGCTCGATGCCGGTTATGCCCGGCATCACCAGGTCGGTGATCAGCAGGTGCACGGTTCCGCGGTGCCGTCTTGCCAGTTCCAGGGCTTCGTCCCCACTGGCCGCCTCCAGCACCGTATAGTTCTGTTTCTCCAGAGCGCCGCGCAGCATGGCGCGCAGCACCCGGTCGTCCTCGGCCAGCAGGATGGTCTCGTCGCCAACCGGCCAGAGGCGCGGCTGCTCGGAGGCCGGCTCCGTGTCGGCCGCCGCCTTGACGGCCGGCAGCAGGACCTGGAACCGGCAGCCCTTCCCCGGAGCGCTCGTCACCTGGATATCGCCGCCGTTCTGCTTCACGATGCCGTACACCGTGGAAAGACCCAGCCCGGTTCCGCGGCCGACCTCCTTGGTGGTGAAGAAAGGTTCGAACAGGTGCGACTGCGTCTCGGCATCCATGCCGCGACCGGTGTCGGTGACCGTCAGCAGCACGTAAGAGCCGGGCGCCAGGTTCCAGGGCGAATGGGGAGATGGCTCCCGCACCTGGTAGCCGGAGGTTTCGATGGTCAGGCAGCCGCCGTCGGGCATGGCGTCGCGGGCGTTCACCGCCAGGTTGAGGACGACCTGCTCGATCTGGCTGGGGTCGGCCTTGATGCGGCCGATATCGGGAAGCAACACCGTCTCCAGGCGCACGTCCTCGCTGATCACGCGGCGCAGCATTCTGTGCATGTTGGAAACCAGGGCGTTCAGATCCAGCACGCGGGGCTGAGCCGGCTGCCGGCGAGAGAACGCCAGCAGCTGGCCAGTGAGCGAGGCCGCCCGGGCGGCGCCCTTCAACACCTCCTCGATGTCGGCCCGGGCGGGGTTGTCGGATTCCAGGCGGGAAAGCAGCATCTGCCCGTACCCGGCGATCACCGTGAGAATGTTGTTGAAGTCGTGCGCCACGCCTCCGGCCAGCCGGCCCAGGGCCTCCATCTTCTGCGCCTGCCGGAGCTGCGACTCGAGCAGCTTGCGCCCGGTAATGTCGATGGCCGCCCCCAGAACGGCCGGGCGTCCGGCAAAGCTGGTGGCGCTGGTCACCACCTCCAGCCAGCGTTCCCCGCCGCGGGCCAGGATGGGCACCTCAAACCGCTCGGTCCCGCCCGGCTGCAGGGCCGCTATGCGCCGCGCCAGAGCCTGCCGGTGATCGGGCGGGATCAGGCCGGCGGGGTTTTCCATCTCCAGCAGTTCCTCGCGCGAATACCCGGTGATGGACTCGGCGGCCGGGTTCACGTATTGCAGGCGGCCGTCCTGATAGACGAAAATCGCCGAGGGGATGGTCTCAGTGAGTGCTCGAAAGATGCGGCTGCCGAGCCGCGCGGGACGCAGGCGAAGTGGCTTCTCAACCATCATGCGGGCTTCTCGATTATAGGCTCGGAACCCTCGCATCCCCATCCGGGCCGTGTACGAAAGCTCACACAACTTCGGATAAAATGAGGTCTTTATGACAGAACTCTTTCGGCTGGCTGCCATAACGGACGAGTTTTCACCGGATCTGGCCGCCGCGCTGGACTCCATGGCGGAGCTCGGAATGAAGGGCGCGGAGCTGCGCGTCGTCTTCGGGAAGAACATCGCCGACCTGACTCTGGAAGAGGTGGATCAGGCGCGGGAGGCGGTTCACGCCCGGGGGATGGAAGTGATCTCCATCGCATCGCCCTTGTTGAAGTGCGTCCTGCCGGACGCGCCCGAGGTGGACGCCCGCTTTCAGCAGGACGTGTTCGCCTCCCGGCACACCTACGCGGACCAGCCGGGGCTGACCTCGCGAACCTTCGCCATCGCCAGGCAGGCCGGGGCGCCCATCGTTCGTGTCTTCTCATATTGGCGGGTGGTGGAGCCGGAGAAGGTGTTCGACCGCGTGGCAGCCGCGCTGCGCGACCTCGCGGAAAAAGCCGCGGGCGAGGAACTGATCATCGGCCTGGAGAACGAGGCGGCCTGCAACATCGCCACGGGAGCGGAGACGGCCCGCCTGCTGGAAGCCGTGGACCATCCCAACCTGAAGGTGGTCTGGGATCCGGCCAATGCGCTGGTGGCGGGCGAGGAGCCCTTCCCTTACGGCTACGGCCTTCTGCCCAAGGGGCGTGTGGCGCACGTGCATGCCAAGGACTGCCATGTGGAGAACCACAAACCGTCCTGGGGGCCGCTGGGCGAGTGCGCGGTGGACTGGAAGGGCCAGATCGCGGCTCTCCAGGCGGACGGCTACGGCGGCTATGTCAGCCTCGAGACCCACTGGTGCGGCCCGGGCGGGAACAAGCACCGTGCCAGCATGATCTGCGGCGCCAATCTGCGCACCCTGGTCACCCCGCCGGCGCAGCAAGTGTAAACTCGCTGCCGGGGGACACCGGGCGGGTCCGGCCGCGGACCGTTCGTCGAGACGCCGGGGCGTTACCGGTGGTACCCTAGGGAACACGAGGGTATCACCCATGGGACTTCGGGGCTGGGCGGCGGCCATGCTGATCGCGACAGTTGGCATCGCCTCTCTTTTCGCGTTCCAGCAACGCCGCTTCCGGTTCTTCCAGGACGAGGAAGACAATCCCGCGCCGATCCCGGCCGACGCGCACGAGAAGACCGAATTCGTCTTCGCGCGCCTGCGCTACCTGCCCGGCCCGTATGCCCGCCGGTATTACAGCAGTTGGCCCACCGACTATCCCAAGGCGGACCGGCAGTTCCTTCAGGGAGTGCGCCGCCTGACGCGCATCCACGCCCGCTCGATGGAGGAGGTGGTGGATCTGGACAGCGACGAGATCTTCAAGTGGCCCTGGATCTACGCCGTCGAGACGGGGCATTGGAGCCTCACCGATCCGCAGGCCAGTCGTCTCAGGGAATATCTGCTCAAGGGCGGATTCCTGATGACCGACGACTTTCACGGCACCTACGAATGGGAGGTCTTCATGGAGTCCATGCAGAAGGTCTTCCCGGACCGCCCGGTGGAGGAGATCGACAGCGCCGATCCCATCTTTCACGTCCTCTACGACCTGAGCGAGCGGGTCCAGGTTCCCGGCATCCAGTACTTCTACTCCGGCCGCCCCTGGGAACGGGACGGCGTGGAGCCGCACTGGCGCGGCATCTATGACGACAAGCGGCGCGTCATGGTGGCGATCTGTTACAACCAGGACAACGGCGACGCGTGGGAGTGGGCGGACCATCCGCGCTACCCGGAGAAATACGCATCGCAAGCCTATCGCGTAGGCATCAACTACATCATCTACGCGATGACGCACTAGCGGGCTGGATCCGATGTTCGAGTGGCTCTTCAAGTACCCGGCGGCGGTGTTCTCCAAGGGGGAATTCGTGCTGCTGTCGGCCTGGCCGGCCTGGGTCCTGGCGGGCGCGATCCTGGCCGCCGGAGCGGCGCTGGCCTGGCATGTGCTCCGGACCCGCGCTCCGCTGGAGGGATGGCGGCGGGCCGCCGTGTGGCTGATGCAGGCCGGGGCTCTCGCCCTGATCCTGGTGCTGCTGTGGCGGCCGGCGCTGAGCGTTGCCACCCTGCGGCCGCAGCAGAACATCGTGGCCGTGATGGTGGACGATTCGCGCAGCATGGGCCTGGCCGAGAACGGCGAGACGCGCCTCCAGCAGGCCCTCAAGGCCCTGGACGGGGGACTGGCCGCCGAACTGCGGAAGAAGTTCCAGGTCCGGCTGTACCGCTTCGGGAAGGACGCGGAGCGGGTCGACACCACCACCCGGCTTTCGGGAACCCAGAGCGCCTCGCGAATCGGGGAGAGCCTGAAGCAGGTCCTGGCTGACGCCTCCGGACTCCCTCTGGGCGCCGTGGTGCTGCTGAGCGACGGAGCGGACAACAGCGGCGGGATCGACCGGGAGACCACCGCTCAGATCCGCCAGCGGCGCATCCCCGTGCACACGGCCGGCTTCGGCAAGGAGCGGCTGGAGAGAGATATTGAACTGGCGGAGGCGGCGGTGCCGGCCCGCACCCTGGCCGGTTCCAGGCTGAGCGCCGAGGTGACCCTGCGGCAGTTCGGCTACTCGCAGCGCAGGACGCGCATCCGGATCAAGGACGGTGAGCGTGTGCTGGCCTCGCGGGAAGTGACCCTGAAGGCCGACGGCGCGCCCCAGACCGAAACCGTGGCCTTCCAGGCCGGCGCCGGCGGCGCCCACACCCTGCAGGTCGCGGTGGACGCGCTGGACGGCGAGGAAAACACCGCCAACAACGCGCTGACCCGGCTGATCAGCGTGGACAGCGCGAAGCCGCGGGTGCTCTACATCGAGGGCGAGCCGCGCTGGGAGTTCAAGTTCATCCGGCGGGCCATCGAGGAGGACACGGGCGTCGAACTGGTCACCATGCTGAGAACGACCCAGAACCAGATCTACCGCCAGGGGATCTCGGCGCCGGCCGAACTGGAGCAGGGGTTCCCGTCGCGGCCCGAGGAGTTGTTTGCCTACCAGGGCCTGATCGTTGGAGATGTCGAGGTAAGCTACTTCACCCCGGCGCAGCGGGAGATGATCCGCGAATTCGCCAACCGCCGGGGCGGCGGAGTCCTTTTCCTGGCGGGACGCGCCGGCCTCTCCGGCGGGGGCTACCAGAACTCGCCCCTGGCCGAGATGCTGCCGGTGCGGCTGGCCGATTCCAAGTCCACATTTCACCGCGAGGAGGCAGCCGTCCGGCTGACTCCCATGGGGAGCCTGAGCCTGCTCTGCCGGCTGGAGGAGGATCAGGAACAGAACGCCGCGCGCTGGAAGAAGATGCCTCTGCTGGCCGACTACCAGGAAACGGGGGAGTTGAAGCCCGGCGCCGTGGCGCTGCTGGAGGTCGCTCCGGCGGGCCGCCGGCCCGGTCCGCTTCTGGCCATCGAGAATTACGGCCGGGGCCGGACGTTCCTGTTCGCCAGCAGCGGGAGCTGGCGCTGGCAGATGCTGCAGCCTTTGGAGGACAAGACTCACGAAATCTTCTGGCAGCAGATGCTGCGCTGGCTGGTGGCGGGAACTCCGGGGCAGGTGGCGGCCACGACTCCCAAGCCGGTGCTCTCGGATGAAAGCGAGGCGGTGATACGCGCCGAAGTGCGCAACAAGGCTTTCGAGGCGGTGCCGGATGCCCGGGTCGAAGCGCGCATCGTGGGCCCGGACGGGCAAGCCGCCGGCCTGGAGCTGACCCCGGATCCGCAGGAGCAGGGCGTCTACACGGCGCGCTGGACCGCAGACCGCCCCGGATCGTTCCTGGCCGAGATCGTGGCGCGGGCCGGCGAGGAGGAGATCGGTCGCGATGTGGTGATGTTCCGCCGCGAGGACGGCGTGGCCGAGAGCTTCCGGACGGTCCAGAACCGGGAATTGCTCGAAAAACTGGCCGAGCAGACCGGGGGGCGGTATTACCGGCCGGGCACGCTGGCCAAGCTGCCGCAGGAGATCTCGTATTCGGAAGCCGGCATCACCACGCGTGAGACCCGCGACCTGTGGGACATGCCGGCGGTGTTCCTGCTGCTCATCGCCCTGCGCGGCGGCGAGTGGGTGCTGCGCCGGAAGTGGGGGGTGGTGTGAGAGCCGCGCGCCTCGTTCTTCCGCTGGCTTTATGCCTGGCCGCCGCCGGGGCGCGGGCGGCGACCTACTACGTCACCGTGGCAGGTCTGGGCGGCGAACCGGACTACGAAAAGCGTTTCGGGCTGTGGGCCCAGGAGATCGAGCGGGTGCTGAAGTCGGCGGGGGGCGACGCCCGGGTCGAGTCGCTCCAGGGAACCGCGGCCAGCCGCGACGGCGTTCGCGCCGCCCTGGGGAGGGTCGCCCGCGAGTCCAAAGCCGGCGACGCCTTTATCCTGATGCTGATCGGGCACGGTTCGTTCGACGGTGTGGATTACCGGCTGAACCTGCCCGGGCCGGACCTGACCGCCGCCGACCTGGCGGGGCTGCTCGACCGGATTCCGGCCGAGCGGCAGCTGGTGGTCAACATGACCTCGGCCAGCGGCGGCGCCAACGAAGCCCTTCGCAAGCCCAGCCGGGTGGTGATCTCAGCCACCAAGAGCGGCACCGAGAAGAATGCCACCATCTTCGCGCGCTACTGGGCCGAAGCCCTGCGCGAGTCCTCGGCCGACACGGACAAGAACCAGACCATCTCCGCCGCCGAAGCCTTCCGCTATGCCCAGCAGAAGACCGCCCGGTTTTACGAAACCGAGAAACGCCTGGCCACCGAACACCCCGTTCTGCTGGAAGAGCAGATGGCGGGCAGTTTTCCGCTGGTCCGCTATGGCGCGACAGCCGGATTTGCCGGCGATCCGGCCAAACGCTCGCTGCTGGCGCGGCGCGAGGAACTCGAGCAGCAGATCGACCGGCTGAAGTTTCGCAAGGCGGCCATGCCGGCGGAGGACTACAAGAAGCAGTTGACGGCGCTGCTGCTGGAACTGGCGCGCGTGCAGGAGGAACTGGAGAAGTGAGGGTTCCCTTCTGTATCGCCGCCTGCCTGGCGCTGTGCGCTGCCGCCGCCGGCCAGACCCTGCAACGGGCCGAGGCGCTCTGGAGCGCGCGGGATTACCGGGGCGCCAACGACGCCTTCAGGGCCCTGGTGGCCGCGTATCCGGACAACCCCGATTACCGTGTGCGCTGGGGCCGGCTGCTGCTGGAGCGGTTCAACAAGGCCGATGCGGCGGCCCTGTTCCAGGAAGCCCTGGAGCGCAACAAGGAACACGCCGGGGCGCTGCTGGGCCTGGCGCTGGCGGCTTCGGACAGCTTCGAGCGCAAAGCGGTGGAACTGGCCGAGCGGGCTCTGAAGGCCGATCCCAGGCTGGTGGAGGCACGAGAGCTGCTGGCGCGCCTGGCGCTGGAGGAGAACGATCCGCGGAAAGCCGCCGGGCAGGCCGCGGAAGCGCTGCGCATCGCGCCGGGGTCGGTGCAGGCCAAGGCGATCCTGGCGACCATCGAGTGGCTTCAGGACAAGACGCCCTCCGAAGACCCGCGCCACGCCAAAGCTTACGAGACCGCCGGGTACTTTTTCATCCTGAACCGCCGCTATGAAGAGGGCATCGGTTTCTATCGCAAGGCGATCGGCCTGGACCCGGAGCTGTGGAGCGCCCGCTCGCAGCTCGGCATCAACCTGATGCGGCTGGGAGCGGAGGCCGAGGCCCGCCAGCACCTGGAGAAGTGCTACCACAACGGCTACGCCAATGACGCCACCGTCAACACGCTGCGCTTACTGGACAGCTACAAGAACTACGTCACTTTCAAGACCGGCAACACGGTTCTCAAGCTGCACCGCAAAGAGGCGGAGGTGCTGCGTCCGTATTTCGAAGGGGAGCTGAAGCGGGCCATCGCGGCTTTCGAGAAGAAGTACGCCTTTCAACTGGAGCGCCCCGTGCAGGTGGAGGTCTACCCGGAGCACGAGGACTTCGCCGTCCGCACCCTGGGAATGCCGGGACTGGGCGCGCTGGGCGTCACATTCGGCTACGTGGTGGCCATGGACAGCCCTTCCGGGCGCAAGCCGGGGAGTTTCCACTGGGCCAGCACGCTGTGGCACGAACTGAGCCACGTGTTCACGCTCTCGGCCACCAGGCACCGGGTGCCGCGCTGGTTCAGCGAGGGCATGGCGGTCTACGAGGAGACCGCGGTGTCCCCGGAATGGGGCGACCGGCTGGATCCTGAAGTAATCCAGGCCATCAGGGACAGGAAACTGCTGCCGGTGGCCCAGTTGGACCGGGGTTTCGTGCGCCCCAGCTATCCCGCTCAGATCGGCGTTTCCTATTTCCAGGCCGGCCGCATCTGCTCCTACATCGCAAAAGAATGGGGCTACGGAAAGCTGCTGGACATGCTGAGAGATTTCGGCGCCGGAGCGGACACGCCCGCGGCCGTCGAGAAGAATCTCGGCCTGAAGCCCGAGGAGTTCGACCGCCGGTTCCTGGCCTGGATCGAGGCGGAGAACCGCTCCCTGGCGGCGGGGTTCGAGGACTGGCGCAAGCGCCTGAAGCAGGTCGCCGAGTATGCGCGGGCCGGCGACCACGACGAGGTGATCAAGGCAGGCACGGCTATCCGGGACATCTTTCCCGACTACGTGGAGGCGGCCAACGTGTACGAGTTCCTGGCCGAGGCCTACCTGGCGAAGCAGGATAAGGCCTCCGCGGCAGCGGAACTGGAGCGCTACGCGAAGCGCGGCGGGCGCAGCCCCGCGGCGCTCAAGAAGCTCGCCACGCTGCTGGAGGAGTCCGGCCGGACAAAAGAAGCGGCTGCGGCCCTGGAGCGCATCAATTATATACACCCGTTGGATGAAGAACTGCACCGCCGGCTGGGCGGGCTGTGGATGTCGCAGGGTAACCTGCCTGGCGCCATCCGCGAATTCGAAGCCGTCATCGCCCTGAAGCCCGCGGACACGGCCGCGGCCCACTTCAACCTGGCCCGGGCCCTGCGGGCGGCCGACCGTGTGGAGCGGGCCAAGGACGAGTTGCTGCTGGCCCTGGAGGCCGCGCCGGGTTATCGCCCGGCCCAGAAGATGCTGTTGGAGTTATCCCGAGAGTAAAGGAAACCGTCAATGTCGCTATTAGCCGCCGCGCAGGTGGAACCCGACGAACTCAGGAGCCGGATCGCGAGGTTCCGCGAGGTTGAGCAGGAGATCGTGCGCCAGGTGCGGCGCGTGATCGTCGGCCAGGAGGAGGTGCTGGAACAGGTAATGATCGCCCTGTTTGTGGGCGGCCACTGCCTGATCACCGGGCTGCCCGGCACCGCCAAGACCCTGCTGGTGCGCACCATGGCCCAGACTCTCGGGCTGGTGTTCAAACGCATCCAGTTCACGCCGGACCTGATGCCGTCCGACATCACCGGCACCGACATCATAGAGGAAGACACCAAGACCGGGCACCGCACCTGGACCTTCGTCAAAGGGCCGATTTTCGCGAACGTGCTGCTGGCCGACGAGATCAACCGCACGCCTCCCAAGACGCAGTCGGCGCTCCTGGAGGCCATGCAGGAACTGGCCTGCACGGTGCGCGGCAACAACTACCGGCTGCCGCAGCCCTTCTTCGTGCTGGCCACCCAGAACCCGATCGAGTTGGAGGGCACCTATCCGCTGCCCGAGGCGCAGCTGGACCGTTTCCTGTTCAACACGGTGCTGGGCTACCTGTCTCCGGAGGAAGAGTTGCAGGTGGTGGACCTGACCACGACCACGCACGTGGCGCAGGCCGAGCCCGTGACCAATGCCACCGAGATCCTGGACTTCCAGCAATTGGTGCGCATGGTCCCCATCGGCGAGTCGGTGGGACGCCACGTGATCGAGCTAGTGCGCGCCTCGCGTTCCAGCGACGAGAGCGCGCCGGATTTCGTGAAGAAGTACGTGAACTACGGGGCCAGCGTGCGCGCCGCACAGTTCCTGGTGCTGGCCGCCAAGGCGCGCGCCCTGATGCGCGGCCGCTATCACGTTTCCTACGAGGACGTGCGGGCGCTGTACATTCCCGTGCTGCGGCACCGGATCCTGCTGAACTTCCACGCCGAGAGCGACCGCCTGAAGCAGGACGACATTCTGAGGCGCCTGCTGGAGGCAAAGCCGGCTCCGCGGGGAGAGTGATTCGGAGAAATGGCCGATGACCCGGTGATTGGGGAACTCAGAACGGTGATGAACTGACATGAGCCAGCGTTTCCTGGACCCTGCCGTGCTCGCCAGCATCTCCGGCCTGGACCTGGTGGCCAAGACCGTCGTGCAGGGCTTCATCGCCGGGCTGCACCGTTCCCCGGACTTCGGCTTCAGCCAGGAGTTCGCCGAGTATCGCGCCTACACTCCCGGCGACGACCTGCGGCACGTGGACTGGAACGTCTTCGCCCGCACCGAGCGCTGCTATCTCAAGCGCTACCATGGCGAAACCAACACCCAGCTCATGATCCTGCTGGACGCGAGCGCCTCCATGGCGTACGGTTCGCACGCGGTCGGCAAGCTGGACTACGCCCGCTACCTGGCGGCGTCGCTGTGCTATCTGGCGAATGAGCAGCGCGACCTGGCCGGCCTGGTGGTCTTCGACGAGCAGGTGAAGAACTATCTGGCGCCGTCCGCCCGCCACGGCCAGTTATTCCGGCTCCTGCACGCTATCGAGAACGCCGAAGCCGGAACACGGACCGATTTCACCCTGCCGTTCCATCACCTGCAGCAGTTTCTTCGCAGGCACGGGCTGGTCGTGGTGATTTCGGATTTCTACGAAGATCCCGGCAGGATCATTCCGGTCCTCGAGCCGCTGAAATTTCGCGGCAACGATATCATCCTCTTCCACATCCTGGACCCGCAGGAGATCGCGCCGGCGTTCCGGCAGCCGGTGCTCCTGGTGGACATGGAATCCAGAGACAGCCTGGAGGTTTCGCCGGATTACGCGCGCGGTGAATACCGTGAGAAGATCGACGCCCACATCGAGGCGCTCGGCGCGAAGGCGAAAGGCGCCGGGATGGACTATTTCCTGATGAATACCGGGCGGCCCCTGGATGAGGGGTTGCGCGAGTATCTGTCGGTGCGGCAGGGGAGAATGTAGTGGGTTTTCTGAGTCCATGGTTTCTGGCCGGGCTGGCCGCCTTGAGCTTGCCGTTGTGGCTGCACCTGCTGCGCCGCCATCGCAGCAACCCGCTGCCCTTCAGCTCGCTGATGTTCTTCGAGCGGCGTACCCAGAGCTCCATCAAGCACCGCCGCCTGCACTACCTGCTGCTTTATGCGCTGCGCACCGCCCTGCTGGCGCTGCTGGCGCTGGCCTTCGCCAACCCCTACTTCGAGTCCGCCAGGGCGCCCGCCGCGGGCGGGCGAAAACTCACTCTGCTGGCGGTGGACAATTCTTTCAGCATGCGCCAGGGCGACCGGCTGGAGCGCGCCAAGCGCATGGCGCTGGCCGCGGCCGCCCGTGTGGCGCCGCAGAATCGCGTGCAGGTGCTGGCTTTCGCCTCCCAGGTCCAGATGGTGGATGCCGTGCAGGCCATCCAGCCGACCGATGCCCAGAGTTCCTACGCCGAGCTCGCGCGGGCGGTGCGCTCGGTGGCGCAGTCGGCGCGCATGCCGGTGGAGGTTCATCTGTTCTCGGACATGCAGCGCACTTCCCTGCCCTCCAACTTCGCCGACCTGCGCCTGCCGGAAGGCAGCACGCTCACCGTGCACGCGGTAGCCGACCGCCGGTTGCCGAACTTCGCGGTGGAGAACGTGAACGCGCCCCGCCGTTTCGTCGATCCCCGCAAGGTGCGCATTCAAGCCACGGTGGCCGGCTACGGGACGGACCCGGCCACCCGCCGCGTATCGCTGCTGCTGGAGGGCAAGGAACAGGCGTCCAAGACGGTCGAGGTGCCGGCCGGAGGGCGGGCCACGGTCGAGTTTCTCTCTCTGGAAGCCTCTCACGGCTTGAGCCGCTGCGAGATCCGCACCGATTCCGGCGACGCCTTCCCGGATGACGACCGCTATTATTTCTCCGTGGAGCGGTCCGAACCCCGGCGCGCGCTGGTGGTGCACGACGACCGCGACGCGCGCGGCGCTCTGTATTTCCGCACCGCGCTCGAGGCCGCCGCGGATGCGGCCTTTTCGGTGGACGCGATTCCCGCCGGGGCGGCGGCCGGCGTCTCGCCGGAAAAGTACGCCTTCGTGGTGCTCTCCGACGTGGGCCGCCTGAACGCGGCGTTTGAGGAGGCGCTGGGCAAGTACGTGCATTCCGGAGGCTCCCTGCTGGTGGCCCTGGGACCCGGCGCCGCGCCGGCAAAGCGGGTACCCGTCTTCGACGAACCCATCGGCGAGACGCGCTACACCGCCGAAGCGCCGGAAACCGTCAGTTGGATGAACCCGGCACACCCTTCCATGTCCGGCGCGGTTCGCTGGGACGGCATCCGGTTCTACCGGGCGGTGAAGGTGAATCCGGGCAAGGCCCAGGTGGCCGCCCGCCTTTCCGACGAGACCCCCCTGCTGCTCGACAAGCGTATGGGAGAGGGGCGGGTCCTGGTATTCGCCTCCACCTTCGACAACATCTCGAACGACTTTCCGCTGCACACGGCCTTCGTCCCGTTCGTCCAGCAGACTGCCCAATACCTCTCGGGAATGGAGCATGACCAGCAGCATTTCCGGGTGGGCGCCTATCTGGAGCTGCGGGCGGGAGGGCCCGGGGCGGCGGTGGAGGTGCTGGAGCCGGGCGGCAAGCGCGCCCTGTCGCTGGAGGAATCCACCCGGGCGAAGAACCTGCTGCTGGCCAGCGCCGGCTTCTACGACGTGCGCCGCCCCAGCGGGCGCCATGAACTCGTGGCGGTGAACCCTGACCGGCGCGAGTCGGACCTGGACCTGGCGCCCCGGGAGGCCCTGGATCTCTGGCGCAAGACCGGAGAAGGCCAGGCGGCAGCCGCCGCAGAAGGAGAAACGGAGCGCAAGCCGGTCACGCTATGGTGGTACGTGCTGGCGCTCGGAGCAGTGGTGGCGGCGGCCGAATCAGTGATCGGGAACCGGCATTTGTCCGAAGCGAGGGATGCATGAACCCATTGGAACTGTTGGGCTCGTACCTGCGGCGGGTGGAGCGGCGGCTGCGACTGCTGGCGCTCGCTCGCGGCCTTGCGGCGGCGGCGGGCGCGGCCGCGGCGGCCACGCTCCTGCTGGTGCTGCTGGCCAATAACTTCGCGTTTTCCAGCGCCAGCGTGACCGGATCCCGGCTGGCGCTGTATCTGTCCGTCGCGGCCGCGGCCGGCGCCGGCCTGCTGGTCCCCCTGTTGCGGCTGAACCGGCGCCGGGCGGCGCACACCGCCGAGAAACGCTTCCCGGAGTTCGAGGAGCGCCTGCTCACCTTCGCCGAGAAATCGGCGGAGAAGGGCCCCTTCCTGGAGCTGCTCGCGGCGGACACGCTGGAAGTGGCCCGGCGGTCGGAGCCCGAAGGGGTGGCGGGCAAGGGGCGGCTGGTGGCGTTCTCATCTCTGGCCGCGGGCGCTTTCGGGGCGCTGGTCTGGATGATCACCTCGGCGCCCGGATTCCTGGGCTACGGCGCTTCCCTGCTCTGGGCTGGAACGCCCAAGGGCGGACCGAAGCCCTTCTACAGCATCGCGGTCTCGCCCGGCAACCGCACCGTCCGCAAGAATACCGACCAGGCCGTGACCGCGCGGCTGATGGGGTTCGACGCGCCCCGCGTGCGCCTGCTGGCCAAATACGCGAGCGCGAGCAAGTGGGAAGAAGCCTCCATGCACCCGCAGCCGGGGGGCAACGGTTACGAGTTCCTGCTGACCGGACTCCCGGAGTCGCTCGAATACTACGTGGAGGCGGCCGGCGTCCGTTCGGAAACCTACAAGCTCAACGTCGTGCAGTTGCCCGGGGTGAAGCGGCTGCGGGTTACCTATCACTACCCGGCCTGGACCGGAATGGTCGACCAGGTGGAGGATCCGGGCGGCGATCTGCGCGCCGTCCAGGGCACCGTGGCGGAAGTGTTCATCGAAACCGACCGGCCTCTGGTCCAGGGCGCACTGCAGTTGGACGACGGCAGCCGCATCCCGCTCGAGTCCGGCACGGCCCGGGTGCCGATCAGCAAGGACGGCTTGTATTACGTCGCGGCGGTGGAACAGGGAGAGACGGTGCGGCTGACCGAGGACTACTTCATTGAAGCCCGCCCCGACGCCGCTCCCTCGGTTCGTATCACCCGGCCGGGCCGCGACGCCAAGGTCAGCCCCATCGAGGAAGTCACCGTCGCGGTGGAAGCGCAGGACGATTTCGCTTTGCACGCCGTGGAACTGCGCTACTCGGTCAACGGCGGTCCGGAGAAGACTGTCGCGCTGCCGGGCAAGGGACGCAAGGAGGGCGGCGGCTCCACCCTGCTGTACCTCGAGGACTTCAAGCTGGTTCCGGGCGACGTGATCAGCCTGTATGCCGCCGCCCGGGACGCGCGGTCCAGCGGCAGGACCGATATCTTTTTCATTGAGGCCCAGCCTTTCGAGCGCGAGTACACCCAGAGCCAGGTGGCGGGCGGCGGGGGAGGCGGCGAGGAAGGCGACGACCAGCGGCAGATCTCCCAGCGCCAGAAGGAGATTATCGCGGCCACCTGGAATGAACTCCGCACCACCGGACGCAGCCGGCAGGAGGCGTCGGAAAACGCGCAGTTCCTCTCCGACATGCAGGCCAAGCTGCAGGCCCAGGCGCGCTCACTGGCGCAGCGCATGCGCAGCCGTCAACTGGCGGGCGCCGGCGAGAGCTTCAACTCCTTCGTGCGAGACATGGAACAGGCCGTCGAGGCCATGGGTCCCGCCTCGGAGCGGTTGAAAGGCGGCCGCTGGCAGGACGCCCTGCCGCCGGAACAGAAGGCCCTGCAGCACCTGCTGCGCGCCGAGTCCACCTTCCGCCAGATCCAGGTGGCCTTTGGCAACCGCGGGGGAGGGGGCGGAGGCGGGCGCAACATGGGCCGCGACCTGGAAAGTCTCTTCGATCTCGAGTTGGACACCGAGAAGAACCAGTACGAGAGCGGCCAGCAAAATGCCTCCGGCAACCAGCGGCAGCGCGAGATCGACGAGGCCCTGCAGAAACTCGAGCAGTTGGCCCGCCGCCAGCAGGAACTGGCCGAGCAGCGCGGCAGCCAGCAGTCCCTGCAGCAGCGCTGGCAGCAGGAGATGCTGCGCCGGGAAGCCGAGCAGTTGCAGCGCCGCGTGGAGCGCCTGGCGCGGGGCGGCTCCGGCCAGCCCCAGCCGGGCGGATCCCAGCAGCTGGAACGGGCGCTGGAGCAGCTGTCCCAGGCCACGCGCGACATGCAGCGCTCCGGTTCCGGAAACCAGACCGATGCGCGCCGCGCAGCCGAGCGCCTCGAGCGGGCTCGCGACCTGCTTTCCGGAATCCGCAAGGAGCAAGCCAGCAACCAGCTCGAATCGCTGGCCGGACAGGCGGAACAACTGGCCGCGCGGCAGCAGGATCTCTCCGATCGCCTCCGCCGCCAGTACGGCAATCCACTGGAACGCAAGCCATCAGAGCCGCGCCCGGGGCGACGCGAAGCCGAGGCCTTGGCCGACGAGCAACAGCGCCTGGCGCAGGAACTGGCGCAGTTGGAGAAGGAACTGCAGCAGGCCGTGCGGGAGATGGCGGGCAGCCAGAGCGCGGCCGGCGGCAAAGCACGCCGTGCACTGGGTAACCTGCAGCAGGAGGAACCCGTATCGCGTATGCGCTGGAACGCGGAAGCCATCCGCCGCGGCCTCGGCCAGTACGCCGTCATGCGCTCGGCGCCCGTCACTCAGGCTCTGAACCAGTTACGCGATGGCCTGCGCGACGCCCAGAACGCGCTGGACCGCGGCCAGGGCAGCCAGCAGGGTCTGGAACAGGCGCTGAATCGCGTGGAGCAGATGCGGCGGCAGTTGGAACGCATGGCGCAGCGCGGCCGGCAGGGCCAGGGCCAGCGCGGGCAGCAACAGGGACAGGGCCAGCAGCAGGGGCAGGGACAACAGCAGGGGCAGCAGGGGCAGGGACAGCAGCAGGGTCAAGGACAGCAGCAGGGCCAGGGACAGGGACAGGGTCAAGGCGGCCAACCGAGCGCCTCCGGCCAGCCAGGCGGCCAGGGCCAGGGGACGCCGGGCGGCCGCGAAGGCTGGGGAAATCAGCGTCAGCAGGGCGGCGGCCAGCCCGGCGGAGGATTTCCGGCCATCAATCGCGGCGACTGGCAGCCGGCGCCGGGGCCGTTCGAGGGCGCCATGCCGGCCGAACAGGCCTATCGTGAGGCATTGCGCGACCTGGGCCGGCTGCGGGAAAGTCTTTCGGAGAATCCCGAAGTGATGGGTGACCTGCAGCAACTCCTACGCGAAATGCAGCGGATCGACCCCAGGCAGTTTCCGGGCAACCCGCAGCTGCTGGAACGGATCCGCACCAACGTGCTTCCGGGGTTGGAACAACTCGCCTTGCAGTTGCGGCGCAAACTCGACGACAACCAGGGCGGGGCGGCGCGGGCGGGAGTCCAGGAACCGGCGCCCCCCGGATACGCGGATTCCGTGGCGGAGTATTTCCGCAAGCTGAGCCGCGAGCGGTAGCCGCCCGGCCGGGTCACAGCAAGCGCCAGTTGATCTCGATGGTGGCGGCCACCACCACGGGGTTGCCGTCCTTCATGCCGGGCTTGAAGCGCCACTGGGAGACCGCTTCAATAGCCTTCCCGTTCAGTCCCAGGCCCACGCCCCGCATGATCCTCAGGTTGCGAGGCGCGCCATCCAACCCGATCTCGGCGTAGAGCACGGCCGTCCCTTCGTACCGGGCGATACGCGCCTCCTCCGTGTACTCCGGCTCCAGCTTGGAAACCAGCACGGGCGCCGTCACGCCGCCCCCGACCCGGTGGACGGACGCGGCGGGCTTCGGCGCCGGCTGCGCCTGACGGCTGTGGTGGCCGCGTATGGCCGCGGCCCGGTAGCGCGTGTCGTTCGCTTCCTCCTCGCGGCCCTGCGCCCGGAGGAAGCGGGAATAAAGCTCCAGGGTGACAGCCGCTCCTTCCGAACCCGCATCCTGAGCGCTCAAGGCCTGCTGGTAGAGGAAATCCGCTTCCTGCGCGAGTTGCTGGCGCTCCCGGGCCACGGCCAGCCACATCAGGGCGGGCCCGGCGTGGGCGGCATCCGCCGCTTGCGCTCTCTGGAAATAGTCGACCGCCTGATCGGTGTCCTTCTTACCGAGGGCAGCTATCCCCATGTAGATCAAAGCGGGCGCGGATTCCGGCCGGCCGCTCAACAGGGGCAGGGCCTCCACGTACCGGGCCTGCGCTTCCTGGAACCTGCCGCGGTTACGTTCCATCTCGCCGAGTTTCGACAGCCCCACGCCATATTCCGGGCTCTGCCGGCCGTAGATTCCGGCTCGGATGGAAAGAGCGGATTCCAGCAGTTTCCTCGCCAGGTCGTACTCGCGGGAAGCCGTGGCAGCCTCGGCGGCGGCCTCGAGCATGGCCGGATTCCGCTGCGCCCCGGCCGCGCGGATGAGAGCATCCGCATCGGCTGGGACCTCCGCCAGCGTTCCGCGCTGTGCCTGGAGAGCCGCGAGCGGGACGGCGATCCCGGCAGCCAGCAGCAGTACGGCCGCCGCAAACCTCCGCCGCGGAGGCTTACGGTTGCATTTGCGATCCAGGATGGCGAGCAGCCGGCCTTCCAGTTGCGACGGCCGCGCCATCGCGAGTGCCGCCCACCCGGCCGCCAGGGGGGCCTGCATCGAACGGGCGATCTCCAGAAGCTGGCCGGCATACTCCGGAGCGGGTGCGCCGGCACTCAGCACCAGGTCGTCGGCGGAGCGCTCGCGTTCCTTGAGGAACTCGCCCCACGCTTTCCAGGCCAGCGGGTTCCACCAGTGCAGGCACAGCACCAAACGCGCCATGAGGTGGGTGGCGGCATCGCCGCGCCGCACGTGCGCCAGTTCATGCAGCAGCACGTAGCGGCGCCGCTCGCCGCTCCATTCGTTTGCGCCGGCCGGCATCAGAACAGCCGGCCGAAACAGGCCGAAAGTCATCGGCATCAACCCGTCGCGAGTCTCCAGCACCTCGACGCCGTGGCCGATTTCCAGGATTCGCGCGCAGTACGGCAGGTCGCCGGAAGGAAACGCCCGCGCCGAACGGCGGATGCGCCGGACCGCCAGCCAGGCCAAAGCCATCCGGGCCAGGCCCGCCGCCGTGCCGGCCGCCCAGCCGAGCATCAGAATCAACGGCCAGTCCGGCCCCCGGGGCGCGCGTCTCCCGGGAAGCGGCGCGCCGGTTTGTGAGCGCGCGGCCGCGGCTGCCGGGATATCCGGCGACGTGGGCGCATTGGTGACGACCAGCCGGTCCGCCGGCAGCAGGCTTTCGGATACCGTGAACCGCAGGGCGGGCAGCGACGCGGAAAGGAAAGGCATGGCCAGCAGCGCCGCGAATGCGGCCGTCCACACCAGGTGGCGGACCGCGGCGGACTGCCTGCGCAGCATAGCCGCCGCCAGCCACGCCGCCGCCAGCACCAGAGTGCTCTTGATCGCCAATTCCACCAGGAACCCAGCCATTTACTTCTCCTCCTGCCTTGCCTTTTCAATCATGGCCGCCATGCGGTCCAGTTCCTCGCGGGTGAGGCGTTTGGACGCCACGTCCAGCAGCGCGGCTACCACCTGCTCGGGCGAGTCGCCGAACAGAGTGGTCATCAGGTGCTTGACGGCTGAACGCCGGGCCTTGTCCGCGTGCACCACCGGCATGTAGACGTACTTGAGATCCTCGGCCTGGTGTTTGACGTGGCCCTTTTCCTCCAGCACGCGCAGCAGGGAGCGAACGGCCGAGTAGCTGGGCGCGTCCTGCATCTCCTCGCGGATGGCGGAAACCGGCAGTTTGCCGCGGCGGTAGAGGATCTCCATGATCTGCCGTTCCCTCCGGCTCAAACCCGCCAGCGCCATGGCCTGCGCGCCTCCTGCTGATTTTTTAGCATTATGCTGAAAAAATAGCATGAACTCGCAAGGCTGTCAATAGGTCTTGCAGACGGGCCGCAACCAAAGGAATCCATGAGCCGGCGGCAAGAGCGCGCGCCGGAAGAAGCAGGCTCTAGACCGGGGGACGGCGGCGGTGCCATTCGGTGGCCTCCTGCCAGGCCGCCGCCAGGGCCAGAACCAGGTCGTCGCGGCCGGCCGGGCCGGTGATCTGCATTCCCACCGGCAGTCCCGCCCGGGTAAATCCGCAGGGAACGGAGATGGACGGCAGGCCGTAGACGTTCCACGGGGCGGCGTTGCGCAGAAAAACGAGCCCGCCGGGCTTACCCAATTCGAAGGCGGGGCCGGGGGCGGCGGGCGTGATCAGCAGGTCCGCCTCCCGGAACAGGTCGCGCGCTTCCGCACGCCGCCGCTCGACGTCCCGCCGGGCGCCAATGTAATCGGCCGCGCTCACCGCGGCGCCGCCCTCGATGCTTTTCCGTGTCCCCGGATGATAGCTGCCCGGACTTCGGGCCAGCATCTCGCGGTGGAAAGCATAGGCCTCAGCCGAGATGACACGCATGTAGTGGACCGGCAGATCGGGAACTTCCGGGGAGTAGGCCAGGGGCGGCGAAACGGTCTCGCGCACCCCCGCCGTCAGGCCGGCCAGCACCTTCCGGGCCTCCGCCAGGATGGACGCCGCTTCCGCGTCCAGGGCTTCATAGAAGGGCCGCCGCGGCATACCCAGCCGCATGGATTCCACCCCGCCCTGAAGGATGGCGGTGAGGGTGGGCAGCGGGGAGTAAGGCGCACGGGGATCGGCCATGGCAGCCAGCAGAATGGCGGCGTCGCGCGCCGTCCGGCACATCGGCCCGATATGATCCAGGGTCCAGGCCAGGGGGGCGGCGCCCTCCGTGCTCACCCGCCCGTAGCTGGGCTTGAGCCCCGTGATGCCGCAGAGCGCGGCGGGCAGCCGTATGGAGCCCCCGGTGTCCGACCCCAGAGCGGCATAGCACAGGCCGGCGGCCACAGCGATGGCGGAACCGCCCGAACTGCCGCCGGGCGAGCGGCGCCCGTCCCAGGGATTCCGGCCAGGGCCGAAGAAGCTGGTTTCCGACGTGTAGTTGTAGGCGAACTCATCCAGGTTGGTTTTGCCCAACAGCACGGCGCCGGCAGCTTTCAACCGGAGCACGACATCGGCGTCCCGGGCGGGAACGCGATCCGCCCACTGGCGGCTGCCCGCCGTGGTGCGGACGCCGGCCGTGTCGATCAGGTCCTTGAGGGCCACGGGCACTCCGTGCAGCGGGCCTCGGATCCGTCCCCGCTGCGCCTCGGCTTCCAGGGTCCGGGCCTGGTTCAGAGCCTGCTCGCCGGTGACGGTGATGAAAGCATTCAACCGGGGGTTGAGCGCTTCGATGCGGCGCAGGCAGGCGCGGGTCAACTCGACCGGCGACACCTGCTTCCGGCGCACCATCCCGGCGGCCTCTTCCAACGTCAGCCATTCCAGCCCGCCGGAAGCCGCTCGAAGCGAAACGGCAGCCGGCAACATCCCCATGAATGCGCGCCTGGAGTGCATAGGGTCTACGATACCCGGCATGCCGGAGAGGCGGCAAACGGCGGGCCGGCCGCGCTACCCTGGATCTACCGGACCTATGCCGCGAACCGACCTTTTTTTCAAAGTCGAAGTCGAGCACGACGAGGACGAGGACCCCCAACGGCTGGGCGAAGAGATCGCCCGCCAGTTGATGAAGAATTACGTCGTGCGATCGGCGGAGCTTTCCAGCTACGTCAGGATTTCGGAGGGGTAATCCATCTCCTGCTGGTAGGTCCGGTCGAAGAAAGCATCGGTCATGCCGGCAATATAGTCGCAGACCACGCGGTGCGGACGGTCGAGCGCGGCCTGCTGGTTGTAGGGCTCCGGCAGCCGCCCGGGGTGCTCCACGAAGTACTGGAACAGCCGGGCTACCCGGGCGGCGGCCCGCTCGCGCTCCTCGACCAGCGGCGCGGCCGAATAGACCCGCTGGTGCAGGAACCGTTTCAGGCCGGCATTCGCCGATTCAGCGGCTGGGGTGAAAGCCGCCAGCCGCCTGGGGCAGCGCCGCACCTCCCCGGCGTCCCGGATATCCGCTCCAGCCGCGGCCTGCGCCGTGCCCTCAATCAAGCCGGAAGCCAGCAGATCGATCATCTGCCGCAGCGTCTCCAGAAAGCGCTCCCGCTCCGAGGCGCCGGGAAACTGTGTCTCCGCGGCCTCGCAAAGCGCGGCGTACTCGGGAACTGCCGCGGCCACCTCCCCGGCGCTGAACATCCGTGCGGAAAACGCGTCATCGAGATCGGCGGTGTTGTAAGCGATCTCGTCCGCCAGGTCGATCAGCTGGGCTTCGAGCGGCGGGCGCAAGCCGGGCAGGTAGTCGTCCAGTTCGGGGATCTCGCCAGGTTCAAAATCCCGGGAGTGCTTGACGATGCCTTCGCGCACTTCGAAGCTCAGGTTGAGGCCGGGGAAGCGCGCATAGCGCTGCTCGAAACTCTCGATGATCCGGAGGGCGTGCAGGTTGTGATCGAAGCGCTCGCCGTAGCGCGCCATCTGGCGGTCCAGCTCGGCTTCCCCGGCGTGAGCGAACGGGGGATGGCCGATGTCGTGGGCCAGAGCCAGGGCCTCGGTCAGGTCCTCGTTCAACTCCAGGGCGGAGGCCACGGTGCGAGCGATCTGGGAGACTTCGATGGTATGGGTCAGCCGGTTCCGGAAGTGGTCCGAGAGGCCGGGGGTAAACACCTGGGTCTTGGCTTCCAACCGGCGGAAAGCCCGGGCGTGGATGATCCGGTCACGGTCCCTCTGAAAGGCATTGCGGTAGGGGTGGCCGGCTTCCGGATAGCGGCGGCCACGGCTCGATTCCACCTGGAAGCGCAGGCGCCGCAGCATCCCGGGCGCCTCGATTACTGCTGGCCGACTTCGCCCAGGGCGGCGATGGCCGTCTGGCTGACGGCCGGGCGGGCTGTCCGCAGCGGTTCCAGGAGCTTGCGGGCTTCCTGGGGCCGGCTCCGCTCCAACCCGCGGGCCAGGGCGATGGAAGCCTGCTCCTTGGACACGAAGACGCTGGGGTTGTCGAGCAACGGCCGCAGCAGCTTTTCGCCCTCGGCGACGCGATTGGTGGCGAAACAGATTTCCGCCAGGGCCAACTTGGCCAGAGGGCCGTAGGCCTTGTCCCCCGAGTCCACTACCTGCTTGAAGGACTTCTCGGCCTCGGCTAAGTTACCCTGGTCCGCCGCAATCGCGCCCAGGTAATACCGCGCGACCAGTGCTTCCTCGGTACCCGGGTAGCGCTGCTCGAGGTCGGTGAAGGCCTTGATGGCATGCTTGTCCTTCTCGGCCTGCGTGGGGTACGTGGCCACGCCGGCGACGCCGGTCTGCCCGATCAGCGTTTCCTGAATGCGCACGGCGGCGGCGAGTTCGGCCTCGCGGACGGAACTCTGATGCTTGCGGTAGAAATAAATGCCGGCCGCGATCACCACTACGGCCAAGGCGATGGCGCCGTAGCGGATCACCTGAGTCCGGTGTTCGGTGAAGAACTCGACGGTCTGTCCGACCTCGGCGGCAAACTTGTCGGATTTCAGTTCTTTGCGGGTGATTCGAGCCATGAAAGTCTTAGGAGAGAGCCAATTCCGATGATAGCATGGCTGCCCGGGGGCATCCCTTCCCTTTTCGTTTCCCGTTCAGCCCGGGAAGCGGCGGCTCGGCGGCGAATTCACGCCATTCAGGTCCGATACTGTTGAAACGCCGGGCGCTTTAGATATGATGGCCGGGTAGAGCCATCTGCGGGCGAATATGGGCATCAACATCGGATTGGATATCGGCGCTATCTCTCTTAAACTGGCCGCTTTAGGCAAGCCCGAGGACCGTTCCCTGCTGTCCCGGCTGTGCGCGCAGAAGCCGGCCTTCCGCCTCCTGGAATGGGCGCAGCCCGAAGACCGGCGCCAGCCCCTGGTGCTGTCCGACTACCGGCGGATCGCGGGAAGCCCTATCCAGTCGACTTTCGACCTGCTGCAGGAGTTCTACGAGGTGGTGCCGGAGACCCGGATCGAAGGCATCCGCGTGACCGGTTCCGGCAGCCGGACGATCTCCAAGATCCTCGGCATCTATTTCGAGAACGAGTTCAAAGCCATCGCCCGGATGATCGGGTCCTTCTATCCCGACGTGCGCACGGTCTTCGAGATCGGAGGCGAAAGCTCGAAGTACATCCGCCTGGAATCACAGCCGGGCTCGAACCGGGCGGGAATCGTGGATTACGACCGCAGCGGGGAGTGCGCGGCCGGCACCGGATCGTTCCTGGACCAGCAGGCGCTGCGCATGAACTACTCGGTGGAAGAGATCGGCTGCGTGGTTTCGACGGCCAGTTGCGCGGCGCGGGTGGCGGGGCGCTGTTCGGTGTTCGCGAAGAGCGACATGATCCACGCCCAGCAGAAAGGCTACTCGCCCTCCCAGATCCTGCGCGGGCTGTGCGATGCCGTGGCCCGCAACTTCAAGTCAAGCATCGTGAAAGGCCGCCCGGTGACCTCCCCGGTGGCGCTGATCGGGGCAGTCTCGCAGAACTCGGGGGTCACGGCGGCTTTGTGCGAGGCTTTCCAGTTGAAGCCGGAGGAGTTGCTGGTACCGGAGCTGTACGCCTGGTGTGGAGCCATCGGCACGGCCATGCTGGAAGCCGAGGAGACCCGGAAGCGGTCCTTCCGCGCGATCCACCGGCTGAGCCAGCATGAAGCGGAAGCGCCGCCGCGGGACACCACGCCGCTCCTGATGGATCAGGTGGTCCTGCTGCGCGACCGGGTGGCGCCCTATTCCCCGCCCCCCGGCGACGGCCCGATTCCGGCCTACCTGGGCATCGACGTGGGTTCGGTCTCCACCAACGTGGTAGCCATCGACGCTTCGGGCGCGGTGATTCACGACGTGTATCTGAGAACCGCCGGACGCCCCATTGAAGCGGTGCAGCAGGGCCTGAGCGAAGTGGAGCGCCGGTGGGGAAGCCGGCTGGAGATCAGGGGCGTGGGCACGACGGGCTCGGGCCGGGAACTGATCGCCGAGTTCGTGGGCGCCGATTCGGTCAACGACGAGATCACCGCGCACAAGACCGGCGCCCTGCACATCAGCAACACGCTGGGCGGCGAACCGGTGGACACCATCTTCGAGATCGGCGGCCAGGACTCCAAGTTCATCTCGATCGAGAACGGCGTGGTGGTGGATTTCGCCATGAACGAGGCCTGCGCGGCGGGCACCGGCTCGTTTTTGGAAGAGCAGGCCGAAAAGCTGGGCATCAGCATCAAGGGGGAATTCGCCCGCCTGGCCCTGGACTCTCCCTCCCCCACGCGGCTGGGCGAGCGCTGCACGGTATTCATGGAGCGCGACGTCACCGGCTGGCTGCACAAAGGCGAAGCGGCCGGCAGCCTGGTGGCCGGGCTGGCCTACTCGATCGCCCTCAATTACCTGAACCGGGTGGTGCGCGGCCGGAAGATCGGCAAGGTCATTTACTTCCAGGGCGGCACAGCCTATAACGACGCCGTGGCGGCGGCCTTCGCGGGCCTGCTGGGCAAGCGTATCACGGTGCCCCCGTACAACGGAGTGATGGGAGCGGTGGGCATGGCTCTGATCGCGCGGCAGTGGCACCAGGCCACCGGGGCGCACAGCCGCTTCCGCGGCTACGACCTGCAGAGCCTGCGGATTGTCTCCCGGGACTTCGTGTGCAAGGCCTGCTCGAATCTCTGCGACATCAAGGAATTCAACATCGAGGGCCAGAAGAGTTACTGGGGCGATAAGTGCTCGGACAAGTTCCGCAAGCCTTCCACCACGGGACGCAAACCGGTGATCGAGGACCTGTTCGCCTTCCGGGAGAAGGTGCTGGAAGAGCTGACCCCCGCGGCGGCGGGCGGCAAGCTGAAGGTGGGGGTGCCGCGCACCATGTCGATCCTGGACCGCTACCCCTTCTGGCACCGCTACTTCAGTGAACTGGGAGTGAGCGTGGTGCTCTCGCCGGCGACGGATGCGCGGATTGCGGCCGAGGGTGTGGAACTGGCCCTGGCACAGCCCTGCTATCCGGTGCAGGTGGCCCACGGGCATGTTGCCGCGCTCACCCGCATGGACCTGGATTACATTCTGGTTCCCAACGCGCTGGACGCGGAAACCAACGATCCGTCGGATACCATCGCCCACTACTGCCCGTGGAACCAGACGCTGCCGTGGGTACTCCAATCCGCCCCGGGCCTCGAGGAGCACCGCCACAAGTTCCTGATCCCGTCCCTGCATTTTCAGCTGGGGCGCACGCATGTTCGCAACGCGCTGTGGGAAACCATGCGGCGAACCGGCATCAGCCGGCGCGCCAACGAACGGGCGGTGGACGCGGCCTACGCGGCCCAGCGCGAATTCCAGGACCGCCTGCTGGAGGCCGGCCGGGCGGCTCTGGAGACGCTCGACCGCACCGGGGAGCCGGGCCTGCTGCTGGTGGGACGCTCCTACAACATCTACGACCGGGGCGTGAACTGCGACATCCCGCGCAAGCTGCGGCATCGCTACGGCGCCAACGTGATCCCGCTGGATTTCGTGGCTACGGGCAGCGACCCGATGGACGGCCTGCATCCCAACATGTACTGGGCGTCGGGACGCAAGATCCTGCAGGCGGCCCACCTGGCCGCGTCCCGGCCGAACCTGCACCTGGTCTACATCACCAACTTCAAGTGCGGCCCGGACTCCTACATCAAGCCCTCGGCGCGGGAAGTGGCGGGAGCGCCGCTGCTGATCCTGCAATTCGACGGGCACGGCAACGACGCGGGCTACATGACCCGCTGCGAAGCCTACCTGGACAGTAAAGGAATATTGCGATGTTATCAGCCCGCCCCGCCGGAGAAGGCACTCCCGGCGAGCATCCACTGAAAGACAAGTGCATCTACATCCCGCCCATGGCGTACGGGAGCGGACGCGCCTTTGCCTCGTCCTTCCGTGCTATCGGGCTGGAGGCCGACATCACTCCTCCATCGGACCACCGCACCCACGAACTGGGCGCCCGGTACACTTCCGGCGACGAGTGCTACCCGGCCAAGGTCACCGTAGGCGATTTCATCAAGGTTCTCCAGGCGCCCGGCAACGATCCGGGCCGCACGGTGCTTTTCATGCCCACCGCCGACGGACCGTGCCGCTTCGGCCAGTACGCCCCCTACCTGGAATACGTGCTGAAGGGCAACGGCTACGAGGAAACCAAGGTGATGTCGCCCACCAGCCGGAACGGCTATGCGGGGCTGGGCGGGTTGACCGGCGCGTTTCTGCGCACTGCCTGGCGGGCCCTGCTCTCGGCGGACATCCTGCAGAAACTGATGCTGCAGTACCGCCCGTATGAACTGCACGAGGGCGACACCGACGCGGTCTTCGAGGAGAGCCTGGACGACCTCTGCCACACCATCGAGAAATCGCCCACCGATCCTCCCGTTCAACTGGAGGCGATCCGGAACGCGCTGCTGCGCTGCCGCTACCGTTTCCGCCACATTCCCATCCACCGCGACCCGGCCGTGCCCCTGATCGGCGTGGTGGGCGAGATCTTCTGCCGCCTGAATACGTTCTCCAACGAGAACCTGCTGCGCCGGCTGGAGGAGTACGGAGCCGAGGGCTGGCTCTCCGATCTGACCGAGTGGGTCTGGTACACCAACGCCGAGCAGTTCCGGAAACTGCGGCTGATCGGAAAACAGATCAGCCTGGAGGCCTTGAAAGCCTGGGTGCGCAACGCGGTGCAGAAGAAGGATGAGCACGTGCTGCTGGAGCCCTTCCGGGAAGACTTCGCGGGCTACGAGGAGCCCGACGTGCGCGAGTTGCTGGAGTACGCCCGCCCCTACCTGCCCCAGCACGGAGCGCTGGGCGAGATGGTGCTGAGCGTCGGAAAGGCCGTCTACCTGACCAGGAAGGGCGCCGACGGCATCATAGACATCAGTCCCTTCACCTGCATGAACGGCATCGTGTGCGAGGCCATCTATCCGCGCCTCAGCCGCGATCTGGGCGGCATCCCCATCCGCACGTTCTACTTCGACGGCACACAGTCGGACCTGGACCGGGACCTGGGTGTCTACATGGAGCTGGCCCGGACCTACCAGCGGCGGAAACCGTTCGAGCGCGTCGTCCCGAAGTATCCGCTGGACTGATTCACCGGTACTGGCGTTCGATCCCGTACTTGCGCATCCGGGACTGGAGGGTGGTGCGTTTGAGTCCCAGCCGGGCGGCCGCGCCGTTGGGTCCGCCCACCAGGCCGTTGGACTCCCGCAGCGCGCGCAGGATCTTCTCGCGTTCCCCGGCGGAACCGGATTCCCCGCGCGGCGCTCTCGCGGGCGCCGTGCGCGCCTCGGGCAG